>CAVFUK010000041.1:0-15167 GCA_963625535.1 Anaerovoracaceae bacterium
CTTCTTATTTATTATTATTACGATTTAAAAGGAAACTTATTATCTATTTCTATGTCCTCAGATAGGAAGAACAGGGATACATCTTACGACTTCCCAAAGTTGGCACTAGCTTTTGAGCAATTTGAGGCAGCGATGAAAATGTATAGCAAGGCTAATTATGTCAAATCTACCGAAAACGAAACTGAAATTAAATTTGTGCGTTGGATAATGAGATATGATTTCTGAAACCTGTCAGTCATTATGAAAGAGTTGTTGATAATACTTGCTGTGTTCCTTTGCATTGGTTCTGTAGCCAAGTCGCAAGAAAGGATTTCTCGGATGTCAATCTCTGAACGGGATAGCATATTAGTAGAGATTGCCCAAAAGGTGTTGAAAGATTGTTATCCGAAACAATACAGAAAAGACGGAATTAATCCCGTTATCGAAAAATGTGTCTTTGAACATGAGGCATCTTATTACAAAAACAATCCGACACCTGTCCCTAAATACATTGATAAGGGGGACGTATTTTATCGGGTTACTCTCAATTATGATAAGGCTAACGAGGAACATTTTGAATATTTCTACACTGCATGTGTAATCATATTGGAGAAAAACAAGAAACCCATTAGCATTCATTTAGGTGAGTTCAATATAGGCTACAGCCTTTTGGATGAAAATGAAATGCAGAAATAACTAAAGCGGATTATAAAGGTTAGTTATTGCTATTACCTTAACGCTTGTCGTAGGAAATCGGCCGCAGCCAAGCGGTCTGCTTCGATGCGGGGATTCACCTCCGCATAAGAGATGCCATGGAGAAGCTTGTCTGTAGACATGCCCGTCAAGGTCTCGTGACTAACCAAACGGCCCGACAGGCCATAATGACCTAGCAGGGAGTGGATGCGTGAGATGCCTCCGGATTGGTTCTCCAACACCACGAACGGCTTGCCGAACAACAGGGCGAACACGGTGCCGTGGAACGAGTCGGTCACTATGAACGATGCCTGTCGGATGCCCTCAACCCAGCAGTCGGGCGTAGGGTAGTGCGTGAAGTTGAACTTGCCGATGGATAACTCAACGTCCGCATTCACGGTGCGAGGCGTTAGTTGGAGCCGCTTCGCCAGTCCGTCAATCAACGGCCACCATTGACGTTTGTTCCCTAGCAGATAATAGAATAGGGTGGGTGCTGCTGCCTTGTGGGGCTTCTCTATCAACCCCTCGTAGAAGGTGTGGTCGAAGAGTAGGGTTGGGTCCGACACCTGTACAACCTTCACACCGAATGACTCTTGACAAAGACGCACACCGTCCTGCTCGCGGACGGAGATAGCCGTGAAGCCTTTCAGACAATCGGTCACATCGTGGGTGAGCGCTGCCGGAGCATCCCAATGGTCGATGCCGAAGGAGGCGGCATAGGCAATGCGCCGGCAGGGTGGAGTCACAAAATCGAGGAAATAGTTGCGCTCTACCTTATTTATATAGTCCAGTCGCCACACCTGGTCGCTGCCCACAATTACGGCATCCAGTCCGGAGGCTGCCTTGCGTATGGCCTCTTCCGAACGGAGGGCGGAGGTCTGATGAATGTGAGCGTGGATGAACCGTTGCAGGTTGTGATGCATCAACTCTTGGCTCACGAAGTTGAAGAGGCGAGAACCGAGATTCTCGTCCGTGGCGTTGCGCTGGCGGTTGAGCACTGTCACCTCATGACCTTCTCGTGTCAAGAACTCCTGCAGGGCATAGGCTTGCAGAATGCCTCCATAATTGCAGCGAAGCGGTAGTGTGAGTATCCCTATTCTCATTTTCTGAATCTATTGGTAAATCCTTTAATGCCCAATGCCTTCAGCAGTGGGGTGAAAAGTGTCTCGGTCCGTTTCTGGAGCGACGGACGGGTGTAGAGGTCTATCAGGCTGATGAACGACTCACCGGTGCGCCAACGGTGAAAGAACTCTGCCCGCTGCGGATGTGGTGTGGCGCAATGGAGGATAGCGGGGTTCTTCTTCTCCAGCGTGCGGTAACTGATATGGGCGCTATGTAGCTTGTCTGCCACCTCTTTCAGGGCCAGCTCTCCCTTGGCGGAGTGCACAAAGGCCACGTTCATCCCTTTATCGTCGTTGCACTCGGGCAGCGCATGGTGTTGCTCGATGCCCCAGCAGTCGCCCGTGGTGAGGTCGCTGCCGCAGCCGAAACGGCGGAACGGGCAGTGGTGGCACGAGGGGCGGAGGTAGAGGTTGGCGAAGTAGCCTTTCATATAGTGGTTGTCTGTCTGGCTGACGAATACCTCCTTGTCCGTGAAGTCGAGCTGGAACCCATATGCCTTCCATCCGTTGCGTTTGTCGCGGAAGTTCACGCTCTGCAAGCGCTCCATCTTCTCATCGGTCTGTACGATGCATTGTTGCAGGTAACTCTTCCACACGGCTGGACTGGCTACACCATGGCAGAGAATGTCCAAGGTGAGCAGCTCTTCGTAGGGTCGGCCTAGGCAGGCTCTTAGCCCGGCTATCTGACATCCTGTGCCGCTGAACAGCACCTTCCGCCCTGCCCGCAGGAATTCCTTCGCTTTGCGGAAACTCTCTCCCAAGTTACTCTGCACATATTTCGAGCCTCGGAAAGCCGCTAGCCCTTCTATGGTATCGGTGTAACTGTGCACCAACTGGAACCGCTCGTCGAAGCGGGCACCGAACACTATGCCTCCCTGGCGGATAGTCTCCTCGGCCAAGGCGGTGAAAAGCCCTCCCGAAGAGCTTTCCCGACGTATCTCCGCATCAGTATGTACGGTGGCAAGGGTATCCGCCGGCTCGCGCTCCTCTTGGGGACGGATGGTGGGGCAGACCTCTTCGCAACGCCCGCAACTGACGCACTGCTCGTGGTCGATGCGCGGATAGAGGAATCCTTCGTCGTCCGCCTTCAACTGGATGCAGTGGTGGGGACAGACTGCGGCACAGGCGGTGCAGCCGCAACAGAGTTCTTTGGGGGCAAGTGTAATCATGACTGTTGGCTTTTACGTAACATGTGACAAGGTATGTTGGTCAGCTCCGCCGCCAGCTGCGAATAGGTACTGCGGTGTGAGCCGATGATTTCTCGGGTGCGCGACAAGGCCCACAGCTCCACCACCGCGGCTTGCATGCCTTGGAGCGACCCGCGGGTGAGCGGACAGTTGTAGGTGAGGATGCGGTTGCCATAGCGCTCCCGCAAGTGCCGCTTGTCCTCCTCGGAGTCAGTGGCGAGATAGAAGTTGACGTTGGCATCCTGGGCTATCTCGCTCTCGATGGTCTGCTCGAACAGGTAGAGCGGACTCTCCTGTAGGGAGAACGTGTGGTCGGTGCGGCGCAGGTGGATGCCGATGGTCCGTGGAGTGAACTGCGCCGTCACCTGGTCGATGCGCTGCTGTAATTCGCTCGTGGGGCGGAACAGACTCCGACACGCATCGTCCGGATAGGGGAAGAACCGGCGGAAGCTGGCTATGTAGCACCGACTGTCGCCCACCCATTGCGGGAAGTCGAAGTGGTTGTCCTTCAGGAGCCGCTCGTCGTCCTCGTACATCCTACGGCTGAAGGCAAGGTCCTGCCACAAGGCTGGCAGCCAGAAGTTCTTCCGGCGCGGACGGTCGTAGAGCCGTTGCTGGGCGCTGGCTTCTATCAACGTGACCTCTTCGTGGACGATAGGCTGGAACAGTTGGTCGAAGCGGCAGTTCAGTCCCGCATCTCGGAACCAATAGATGCGCAGGGGCATGTGACAATGGTCCGCCAAGGCTACTGCCGAGGCGATGCTCCACAGGCGGTTGGAGAGTCCGCCTACCGGAACCAGTGTGATATTTCCTTTCGATGAATGCATGGTGATTTATCGTTTGAATTGTTTCTTTAAGAATTGGACACTCTCTTGCAATACTACGGCGTGGCAGATGTAGAGCACCCCGACGTAGATGATTGCCGTCACCGCTATCTTCAGGATAAATCGGAGATAGAGGTTGCCGATGCCATCAGCCAGCAACCAACTGATGCTGATACCCACTAGTGTGATGGTGAGGAAAGGCAGAATGTCGCGCAGCAACGTGAGGAGGCCCACCGGCACGTAGCGGTGCATGAGCAGGTACCATACGAAGAACCACAACAGGTTGACGCAGACGTAGATGCGCACCATCTGTATCAGTCCGTAGGGGTGCGCTAGAATGATGACCGCCAGTTGCACAATGTCCAGGGCTATGGTGGCTCCCATGTACTTGCCCGACTGCCCGTGGCTGATGATGGCGTTGGCGCAGAGGTTGTTCAGCGGAGTGATGGCTCCCCAGATGCAGAACAGCTGCATGTAGGGTACGCTCTCCGCCCACTTGTCTGTGACGGTGATGGTGATGAACTCCGGGGCAACGAAGGCCAGTCCCAACAGGCCGGGGAAGACGATGAACGAGACGAAGCGTATCAGTTTACGGAAGGCGGTTACCTGGCGTTGCGGGTCGCCCACGAGCTGTGCCAGCACGGGTTGCGACACGTTATGTATCATCCCCCACACCACCGAGTAGGTCATGTAGCCCCACTTGTAGCCCTGGCCGTAGCGTCCTGCCTCAGCCGGCGAGTAGTATTTGCCTATCAGCGGACCGAGGATGTGGGCGTTCAGCGCATTGAAGAGTCCCGTTATCAGCAGCTTCACGCTGAAGGGGAAGAAGGCTTTCAGCGGTGCGATGCTGAAGGTGAGCCGTGGTTTCCACGGAGAGAAGTACCAACGTAGCAGGGTGGCCACGAAACCCTGGAGCACCATCTGCACGAACAGACTCCAGTAGGCCATGCCGTTGAATGCCATCACCACAGCGGTGACACCTCCCACCAGGAAAGCGGTAATCTCTATCTTCGCCTTCTCCTTGAGCATCATCCGCTTCACCAAGATGGCGTTGTGCACCGTGCCGGTGCTGCAGAAGAGGAACCATAGGAAGAGGAAGCGCGCCGGGGTGGTCAGTTGGGGTACACCCAACCATTCGGTGATGTAGGGTGCGGCAAGGAAGAGCATTACGTAGAGCCCCACGCCCATGGCGCAGCTGAACCAAAACACGGCGTTGTAGTCGGCGTCAGTGGTCTCCTTCTTGTTGATGAGGGCGGTGGTGAAGCCGCTGTCAAGCAACAGGTTGGCCATGGTGGTGAAGATGAGCAGCATCGTGAACATGCCATAGTCCGCCTGTGAGAGGGTACGTGCCAGGATGATGCCGAATACTAGACTCAGCATCTGTTGCAGTCCGTTGCTCACACCTCCCCAAAACAACCCTTTGGCGGTCTTCTCTTTAAGCGATGCTTGTCCCATCCGTGGTAGTTGAAAAACCGGGACACTTTCCCTTTAGAGAGAGGCAAGCATCCCGGTCGTTATCTGTTTGTTATTACTTCACTTCGCTACCTGGCTTCACTTCGCTCAGCAGGGTGGTGACAGCTAGTTTGCCGTCGTAGTTCTCGGCACTCAGTATCATGCCTTCGCTCACCAGCCCGTTCTTGAACTGGCGCGGGGCGAGGTTGGCGATGAAGAGCACCTGTTTGCCTACCAGCTCCTCCGGTTTGTAGTGCTGGGCGATACCGCTCACGATGGTGCGGTTCTCCAGACCGTCAGCAATCTTGAACTTCAGCAGCTTCTTCATCTTGGGCACTTGCTCACACTCCAGCACGATGCCTACGCGGATGTCCAGTTTCTCGAAGTCCTCGTAGCTGATGACAGGCTTCACTGGGTTGGCCTTGTAGTTGGCCTCTTCGTTAGCACGTTTGGTGGCAAGGAGTTTCTCCACCTGAGCCTCAATGGCGGCATCGTCTATCTTCTCGAAGAGCAGTTCGGGCTTGTTCAGCAGATGGCCTTCTTCCAAGAGGTCGGTGTGTCCCAGACGTTCCCAGTCGAACGCTTCCATATTGAGCATCTTGCGCAGCTTCTCGGAGCTGAAGGGCAGGAACGGCTCGAAGGCGATGGCGAGGTTGGCTACCAGCTGCAACGAAATGTTCAGTATGGTGGCTACGCGGGCCATGTCGGTCTTCGCCAGCTTCCAAGGCTCTGTGTCGGCCAGGTATTTGTTGCCGATGCGGGCCAAGTTCATCGCCTCCTTCTGGGCGTCGCGGAACTTGAAGATGTTGAGCAGCTTCTCTACCTCTGCCTTCACGTCGGCAAACTCTTTCAGCGTCTCCTTGTCGTAGTCGGTCAGTTCGCCGCAAGCGGGCACTTTGCCGTCGAAATACTTCTGTGTGAGCACCATGGCGCGGTTCACGAAGTTTCCGTAGATGGCCACCAACTCGTTGTTGTTGCGTGCTTGGAAGTCCTTCCAGGTGAAGTCGTTGTCCTTCGTCTCCGGAGCGTTGGCGGTGAGCACGTAGCGCAACACGTCCTGTTTGCCGGGGAAGTCGGCCAGATATTCGTGTAACCACACAGCCCAGTTGCGTGAGGTGGATATCTTGTCGCCCTCCAGGTTGAGAAACTCGTTGGCGGGCACATTGTCCGGCAGGATGTAGCTGCCTTCGGCCTTCAGCATGCTGGGGAACACGATGCAGTGGAACACGATGTTGTCCTTACCGATGAAGTGGATGAGCCGGGTCTCGGGGTCTTTCCACCACTTCTCCCAGCTGTCGGGCAGCAACTCCTTGGTGTTGGAGATGTAGCCGATGGGGGCATCGAACCACACGTAGAGCACTTTGCCCTCTGTTCCCTCCACGGGCAGGGGAATGCCCCAGTCGAGGTCGCGGCTCACGGCGCGGGGTTGCAGACCCATGTCGAGCCAGCTCTTGCACTGTCCGTAGACGTTCGGTCGCCACTCTTTGTGCTCCTCCAGAATCCATTCGCGCAGCCAAGGCTCGTGCTTGTCCAGAGGCAGATACCAGTGTTTGGTCTCGCGCATCTCCAGTTTGCTGCCGCTGATGGCGCTCTTCGGGTTGATGAGCTCCGTCGGCGAGAGGGTAGCGCCGCACTTCTCACACTGGTCGCCATAGGCGCGCTCGTTGTGGCAGTGGGGGCATTCGCCCACGATGTAACGGTCGGCCAGGAAGGTTTTCGCCTCCTCGTCGTAGTACTGCATGGAGGTCTTCTCGATGAACTCTCCCTTGTCGTACAGCGTACGGAAGAAGTCGGAAGCCATCTTGTGGTGCGTTTCCGATGTGGTGCGTGAGTAGACGTCGAACGAGATGCCGAACTCCTCGAACGAATCCTTTATCAACTTGTGGTAGCGGTCCACGATGTCCTGCGGGGTGACGCCCTCCTTGCGGGCCCGTATGGTGATAGGTACTCCATGCTCATCGGAGCCTCCGATGAAGAGCACATCCTCTTTCTTCAGGCGCAGGTAGCGCACGTAAATGTCCGCTGGCACATAGACACCGGCCAGGTGACCGATGTGCACAGGCCCGTTGGCGTAGGGCAGAGCGGACGTGACGGTTGTTCTTTTGAATTTCTTTTCCATCAATGCTATGTCTTTTATTGTTTTGTTACTTCTCTAGTTATCGCGGACGAACTCCCTAGTTAGGAAAATATATTTCTCTAACTGGACTTGTGTCTGTGGCACTCGTCCGTAATTTCGTGCAAACTTAGCAAAAATCTATGGAATACACGAACGTAGAGCTATTCTTCCCACTCATAGCCCTCTTTTTTCAGTATCGCAAGTGTTTTCACTTCATCTCAGAAGAGTAATAGTAAGGAAGAAATTCTATTGAAGAAGGAGACTTTGCAGAACGGCATTCTTCATGTCCGATACATTATTATTAACTTCGGATTTGTGCCAAAGTAGACACTTTTCCGAACTTGTTTGGTGCAAAGATAGGTTTACTTAGGCGCATCACCAAATCTGTTTCACAGAAAGTCGTTCTTAAAAGTGTGGCTGCGGTGCGGTCAGTCCGGTTCGGAGAGTGATTGTCCCTTCTTCGTCGGGTAGAAGACGATGAGCTCGGTGGGCTCGTTGCCGCGGTTCTCGCCATAGTGGACCGTCTTCACAGTCTCGGCCACAGCGTCGCCGGCGTGCAGCGTGACCTCCTTGCCGTCGGAGGCACGGATGATGGTAAGTTCACCTTTTATGATGTAGCCGTAGGACATGATGTCGTGGTGGTGCTGAGGCAGAACGGTGTGAGGAGGTAGGATGACCTTCAGTATCTTCACCAGGGGTTTACCCTTCGGATAGGCAGGCAGTTGCGCTCCGTCCCAACTCTGTGAGGTGGACAGTAGCTCAATGGATTGTACTTTTGCCTCCACACCCTTCTCCGCTACATCGGCGACGTTCTGCTCGGTGACCTTTAACGAGTCTGGCTCGGACATCACTGCCACTGGAGACAGCATGCTTGTTCGTGCCTCCGCGCCTGTGCAGAACGGATTGGCGCACAACATCAGTATGGTTGCTACCGGAGCCGCCAGACGACTGACCTTATTGTTCTTTCTTATCATAGATTGCATCGATTACTTTACTGAATAAGTTTGTGGCAAAGATATGCAATATATTTTGTATCACAAGTGTTCGGGGGGAGTATGTGCGGGCAAAAAGGAAGCCCCCATATGGTTAGGTATGAGGGCTTGGCTATTGAATCTCAGTGATGTCTGTCTCAGCATTCAGGATTCTCGTCGACGAGCGTACGGAACGAGAAGATACCCAGGTGATTGGTGTCGAGCTGCGATGCTTCGTCGAGGTAGCGCAGGGCGTGGGTGCGGTTGCCCAGCCCGTAGAATCCCAACGCAAGCATGTATTTGCAGTGTATCTGATTCTGTAGGTTGAGGTCACCCTCCCATATCTGCAGGTCGGGCAGCGACACTGCGAAGTAGTCCATCACCACATGGTCGAACAGGTGGTTCTTGCCATAGTTGGTGAGCCGATAGAAACGGCCGTTGGCTTCGTCGCGGCGGCCCAACTTCAGCAAGGCAAGTCCCTGGTAGAATATCTTGTCGGGCTTGGCGTCGTTGTAGTACATCGCTGCAGCCGGCTCCTGCGGGCCCTTTGTGGCCTGCTCCCAGCACAGCCGAGCCTGTTCGTCGTTGCCTAGGGCTTGGTGGCAGATGCCCAGGAAGTAGTAGAAGTCGTTCTCTTGTGCCCCATAGAGTTTGCCTTCGCCCAGGTTGTGCGGATACTCGAGGCATTGTTGCAACAGGGGTAGGGCCTCGGCATATTTCGACTCGGCGATAAGGCGCTTGGCCAGTTCCACACGAGCCAACTGGTACTGGGCGGGAATCTTTCCTTCACCGCCCTCCCATGGATGGAAGATGTGTCCGTCTATCAGTTGCATCGCTTTGTGGTGCTGACCGAGAAGATTGAGCAGGGTAATCTGTTCGAGCAACAGGTCGTCGCGCTGGGCGATGAGGTCTGTGTGCTTCTCGAGCAATGCTAGTCGTTCGGTGTGGTCGCGGCCCAGTCGCTTGTAGAGTTGGTCGAGTTCCATCAAGATGCGGGCGTCGCTCTCGTCAAGGCTGAAGGCTCGCTCCATGCACGCTACGGCCTTGTCCGTGTCGTGATGTTTGTTGAAGTAGGCCAACGCCAGGTTGCGCCACGTGGTGGGAAACTTGTCATCCAGACGTGCGCTCTGCTCCCAGGCTTCTACGGCCACGTCGTACTGGCGCTTGTCGTAGTAGAGACATCCCAGGTAGTAATAGGCCTTTGCTCCGGAAGGGTTCTGACTGATGGCCCGACGGAGGGCCAGCACAGCGTCGAGGCTGTTGGGGAAGCAGTAACGGCTGTCCGCAGTTTCAGCTTCAGTATAGTTACCTATATAATAATAAGTCATAGGCGTGGTAGCCTGGTGCTCGATGGCCAGTTGCCAGATGGCCTTGGCCTCTTCGGTACACTCCGCGGCTTGGTAGTCGAGGGCCAGTTCATCGTAGTTGTTGGCCATGCCGTGCATCATCTGGCACATGGTGTCGAGCAATGCCGTGTCGGCAGTCATCAGGTACTGCTCGTATCGGCATCCGTAGTTGAAGAGGTCTATTTTAAGTGTATCGCTACACAGCTGGAGAGCCTCTTCGGTGTGGCCCATCTTACGAAGCACGGTAGCTTTCAGTGCCAATGCTTTCTGATTGTGCATTCCATAGACGAGGGCGCGGTCGAGTTCGTCGAGGGCATCGTCGAGCCGTTCGTCCGCCACGCTCAGCTTGGCAGCCTCAAAGTAGGCGGCGTCGGCAAGTCCCTTTGTCCATGTAGCTTTCCAAAAGAGTTTGTAGGCTTCTGCCAATCGGCCTTGATACTTCAGACAGATAGCCAGGTTGTAGATTGTCTCACTGTTGTAGGGGTTGGGGTTTCGTTTGGTAATGAGGGATACCGCTTTGCGCAGGTAGGGCTCGGCCTTGTCGAAGCGTGCGCGGCGGATGTACCACAGTCCCATGGCGTTCAGACAGCGAACGTCGTTCGGGTCGCGGCGCAATGCCTCCTGGTAATAGTCGGTAGCAACATAAGTGGCGTGGCGATATTGTTCGATGTGCTGACCGGTGAGGAACAGTTGCTCGCAGGTCTTTACCTCCTCGGGCAACAAGGCTGCCTCGGCGGCAGGTGGTGTGGGGCGTATCTCGTCGGGTTCGGGGCTCCAACTGAGCACCTCCCGCTCGCGGCCATACAGTTCTTTGGTGATGGAGACACTGTCCACGGGTTTCGACGTGGCTATGTGAAGCACCTGCTCCGGGCAGACGTCGTGCCACTCGTCGTTCACAACGATGCCTTCGGAGCGCAGCGTGATGTGCACGTGCTGGCGGCTCGTAGCAAACAGCATGAACTCATCCTGGGTGACGTTGATGACGAGGTCTTTGCTGGCGTTCTTCACAATGCCTAGCTCGCGGTAGGGCATGAAGTATTGGGTGAACTGTTTCTCCTCGTAGGGCATGAGCCACGAGAAGTCGGGTTGGTTCTCGGTATATACACCCGCCATCAACTCGATGTACGGACCGTCGGCATCGGTCAGGTTGCGGTCCCAGGCGCGGCCGAAATCGCCGTTGCCCCAGGTCCATTGCTTCTTTCCGGGCGAGAAGTGGTTGCTGGCCACGTGGAGCATGCCGGCCTGTGTGTCGTTCTCGTAGCCACCTTCAAAGTTGAACTTCGAGTTCACGGCCATGTAGGATGTGGGCACAAAGATGTTTTTGTAGTTGGAGATGTCGACACCTGCGGAGTAGTCCATCTTGTAGTATGTGCCTGTGGCGATGGGGAATGAGCTCACGGCTCGTTTGCCATGGTCGAACACGGCGTTGACATCCTGTGGGAACACGCTTTGGTAGGCATCGTTCACAGCCACGGCCGGGTTGGCCCACCACAAGAAGGTCTGCGGCACATCGGTGCGGTTGTAGAGTCTGCCTTTTATCTCCAGGTAGGCGCAGCCGGGGCGCAGAGTGAAGCCTGCCATACCCTTCTGGTGGAACATCTTCTCCGTCTCGCTCACCCACACGGTGACCGATCCGTCGGCGTTCTCCTCTATCGTGGAGTCGATGGGCAGATAGGTCGACGGGCGGTGGTGCTGAGGCCAGTTGAACTCGATGCCTCCGGATATCCACGGACCGGTGAGCCCCACCAGGGCAGGCTTTATCACGTGGTTGTAGTAGACGAAGTGGCGCTGCTTGATCTTGTCGTAAGCCATCTGCACGCGTCCGCCAAGTTCGGGCAGAATCATCACCTTGATGTATTCGTTCTCCAGCCAGATGGCCTGCCAGTCGTGAGGTGTGGGTGCGTCGGATATCTTCTCTATCACAGGATAGGGATAGACCACGCCACTCGACCCTTGATAGACACGCTTCTCGAGAAAGATAGGATTCTTTTCGGGTTCTCCTATTTCATAGGTCGGTATGGACACCGACTCTCTCCATGCTTTTACCATAAATGTTGTCTATATGATAGTTGTTACTTATTTTACCAGTTCTTTTTCGAGCTCCTCCAATCGCTTGCCTTTGGTCTCGGGCAGCAGCAAGAGGATGAAGACAAACCCTAGCAGGCACACGGCACTGTAGATCCAGAAGGTACCGTAGCTGCCCAACGAGCGGTTGAGGAAGGGGAAGGTGTAGGTGAGCGTAGAGCAGCCGGTCCAAAGGGCGAAGGTGCTCACACCCATAGCCACGGCACGCACTCGGTTGGGAAATATCTCGGCCAAGAGCACCCATGTGCAGGGGCCCAGCGTCATGGCGTAACAGGCGATGGCGGCCACCACCAGCACAATCATGAAGAAGCCCGTGATGTGGAAATAGTAGCAGGCTCCGAGTATGGCGTATATGGCGCAGAGACCGCCGGCACCGATGAGCATCAGCGTCTTGCGTCCCAAGCGGTCGATGGTGTAGATGGCCACAAATGTGAACACTACATTGGCTATGCCCGTTATGACGATGTTGAACAGTACGTCGCCTACTGAATAACCAGCCGACTGGAATATCTCCTGGGCGTAATTGAAGATGACGTTGGTACCGCACCATTGCTGGAACACGGCTATCACGATGCCCAATAGCAGCACCTTGTGCATAGGGCGGGAGAAGAGCATGCGCAGTCCACCCTCGTTGGCGCTCTGTTGGCAGGACGACTCGAAAGAGGCGAGCTCCTCACGTGCATAGTCGGTGCCCCCGATGCGGCTGAGTATCTCCGAAGCTTGTTGGTGACATCCCTTCATGGCGAGCCAACGGGGACTCTCGGGGATGAAGAAGGCCAACACGAAGAACAGTATCGACGGCACAGCGCAGGCCCAAAACATCCAGCGCCACGCCATCTGTCCGTTCCACGAGGCGGCGATGTCTGCCGGCGTGAAGTCCGCGGGGATAGCGTCGGCTATCTGCCAGTTCACTATTTGCGCAAACAGTATGCCGAAGACGATGGTGAGCTGGTTGAGCGACACCAAGCGGCCGCGGATGGCGGAGGGAGCCACCTCGGCGATGTACATGGACGAGAGCCCCGATGCGATGCCGATGCCCACGCCTCCGAAGAATCGGGCTACCAAGAACAGCTCAAACTGATTGAACCATCCCGTTGCCACCGATGACACAAAGAATACCAGTGCCGATACGATGAGCAGCCGTTTGCGGCCGATGCGGTCGGCTAGCCACCCGCAGGTGCAGGCACCAATGAGGCAGCCGATGAGGGCCATGGTCATGGCCAATCCTTGCAGGGCTGCCGAGTCGGCAATGCCGAAATAGAGTTCATAGAAAGGTTTAGCACCGCCTATTACCACCCAATCGTAACCGAAGAGTAGTCCGCCCATGGCGGACACGAGGCAGATAAAGTACGTGAAGGTCTTATTGAACTGTTTCATGGATTTGTATAGATTAAGATCATTTCTTTCTGTTGCAAAGATGCACCATAAACGGGAAGTGCAGGATGGATTTTCTTATTCCCGTTAATGGACAATATCTTTTCCCGAATAATGACCTGTCTATATATATATAAATATGTATCTTTACATCGTTAATCTAAATTGTCCATCAGAACATGTTGCACCAAAAGGACGGATTTATGGGCGAACGCTCGGTGGTGTTGCCTCAAGTGGCTATAGAGATGCAAATGGCCGATCCGCTCGTGTCGAGCCTCTACATCACCGACATCGGCTACTATCCGCATGCTATGAACCACTTCCGCGAGCGCAGGGAGTCCATCAAGCAGAATGTGCTCATCTACTGTGTCCGAGGCAAGGGACATTACCGCATCGGCGACGACCCGCAGACCTTAGACATGGATGCGGAGCAGTATGTCATCCTGCCTGCCGGTAAGCGGCATGTCTACTGGAGCGATGAAGCCGACCCCTGGACCATATATTGGATACATTTTGGTGGAGTGCAGGCCGACTTCTACACACAGGGAGCTTCCGTCCCGCTGAATGTGAAACCAGGCATGACCTCGCGCATCACGGACCGCAACAATATCTTTGAAGAGATATTCTTCACCATCAACGATGGGTACAGCATCGAGAACATGCGTTACGCTTCGTGTCTGTTGCACTATTATCTAGGCTCCATGCGGTTCATCCAACAGTTCCGCAAGGCGGACAACCATAGCGAGAAGTTCTCACCCGACGCGCTTGTGGATGTGGCCATACACTACATGAAGGAGAACATTGAGCAGCGGTTGCAGCTCGACAATCTCGCCAAGTTTATGGGATACAGCGTGAGCCACTTCTCGTCGGTGTTCAAGAAGGCTACGGGAGAGAGTCCCATACACTACTTCAATCGTCTGAAGATAGAGCGGGCCTGTTCGTTGCTCTCCAACACCACGATGCAAATCAACCAAGTCTGTCATAAGGTGGGTATAGAAGACTGCTACTATTTCTCACGCCTCTTCAGTAAACAGGTCGGCATGTCGCCCAAAGAGTATCGGACGTTGCACCATTCCGCTACTTCGGAATAACTGCCATTCCCTCTTTTATTTTGCCAGATTGCCCTCGGAAGTACCCGATTTGGCAAAATAAGCGTTCCTTATTTTGCCAAATCGGGTACTTTTATTATGTGTTTGCGGCAGAATTAAACATCGATGTCTTATGCAGAAGATTATAGGCTGTCACTACATCCACTACATGACTGCCGGCTCCTAGGAGGTCGGGGCGCTCGGAGACTTGCTTTTGGAAGTCGATGAAGCGGGCAAAGGTCTCGTCGCTCATCTGATTGAGCCGGGTGCGCATGTAGTCGGCCGGACCGTCGGGCGAGAAGATGGTGACGCGCTGGAGTCCTGCCAATTGGTTGAGGCGGTCGATGTCGCTGAGGCGTACATAGTCGTAAAGTTCATCGGGATGGGCTTGTATGTGATAGTTCTCGTCCACAGCACCGCGCTCCATCAGTCCACCGATGCGGTCCTCATCAAAGCAATACGACAGTATGCTGTATTCATTCATGAGATAAGCCACGAAGATTAGTCCGCCGGGTTTTGTCACCCGTCGTGCCTCCACCAATGCCTTCACTTTCTCGTCATCGCTGATGAGGTGATAGAGCGGTCCGAGCAGGAGGGTGATGTCGGCCGAGCCGGTAGGCAGGAAGGGCATCGAGCGTGCGTCGCCCTGCACCACGTCGGCCGTAGGTTCGCGTTTCAGAAACACTTCGATGTTGCGGCGCACCAGTTCCACCGCCTTCACTTCGTATCCCTCCGCCATGAGTGCCGAGGTGTAGCGCCCCGTGCCTGCCCCGATGTCGAGCAGACGCATGCCGGGCTTGAGGAACCTGTGCAGATGGTGCATAGTGGTCTCAAACTCCACGATGCCATGTCGGCGCTGCAGTCGCAAGTCTTCCGGGTGCTTGTTATAATGCTTTTCTATATTGGATAGTGCCATATGCTATATACATTT
>CAVFUK010000042.1:0-1487 GCA_963625535.1 Anaerovoracaceae bacterium
CCTGAATCACATACTTAGGATCGCCGTTCACCACGAAGAGCACATCCTCGAAGGTCTTGTCGTCGCCATCCTCAACACCATAAACCACAGTACCATCATCCTTGTTCAAGATTGCAGCCATGAAGCACTCATCTTGATTATTGTTCCATTCGTTGTTAGAATAGAGCATCTTACCACTGGTACTAATAGAGCCTTTTGAATTCCAACCACCTGTTCTAACCTGAAAACCGTCAGAGATGATGAAATAACCGATTATGTAACCAGGAGGGAAATGAGTCGTGAATTTCTTGGCGGTTTCATCGTAGTACAACAGTTGGAATTTGTTGTTCAAAGCGTTAGGAGCATTTGACGCATTATATTTTTCACCATTATAAGGATAGTTTCCTGCAATAGATACGTTCGGGATAATCACGTATTTATTTACATCACTGGCTTTAGAGGGAACGTTTCCTACAGGGTAGTAGTAGTAGCCCAAAGTATTCTGGTTCCATCCGCTTTCAGACAGGAAAGTAATCCACAATTCTGCTTCCGTAACGGTCTGAGTATTGCCATTGTCATCGACAAATGTAGTGGCAATCTCTGTGTTCACTTTATCTGTAGCCAATTTGAAGGCACTATTGTCAAGTGTATTCGGCTTGCTTGTCTCACCATTCCACAAAGTGTACTGAAGAGCTTGCACATCTTCTGCTGAGATATTATTGGTGGACAAAATACCATTGACGTCATCCAATGCACCATAACTACCAGTCCAACTCATAATAGAGTAAATCTTCGAATTTGAACTGATGGTCGTAGCTGTAGGATTATCCACCACGCGAGTAGCCAACTTTGTAGCCTTGGTATTTTTAGTCAAATCTATCGTCACCTTACCATCCTCAACCTTCGTTGCTGTAAAGGTCGGAACGCCCCAAGCCGGAGCATACACCCAAACAGAATCCGTGTAGCTGGGCAGCGTCACATTTCCTTTGAACTTACCGTCCTTGTCGGCGAAGATCATGAAGTTGGCGTCGCCACTCGGGGTGTTGGAACCTTCCTTAGCGTTCGCCATCGGGTCGTTCACGTAGATGGAGAGCAGTGAATTGGCGGCGTAGCTGCCGTAATTCAGATCGAAGGAAATATTGGATTCAGTCGTAAAGTCGAAGTATTCGTCTTGAGTCTTGTCACCAGGACCACCAATCTCGTACAAGTTCTTGGCATCGTTACAGGAACTCAAGACCAAAGCACCGCAGCCCGCAAACAGGAAAGCGGCTGCCACATGTCTGGAATTTCTTTTTTTCATAAGTTTACCTACTAAGTTAGTTTATATTTCTTTTTTAAGTTTTGTTTCCTCTGAACAATAATCGGTTAGTTGACAACTGTCCCGATTGCATTCCGCAAAGGTATACACAAATCCCGACATTTTGTTCAACATTGCCTCTATGTTTCAACTTATTTCACACAAAAGCGTACTTATTTGCCAAAAGAGAGGGCTGCGATTCCGTTTCACC
>CAVFUK010000042.1:1497-16949 GCA_963625535.1 Anaerovoracaceae bacterium
TATCATACAAGTTCTTGGCGTCGTTACACGAGCTCAAGGCCAAAGCGCCGCAGCCAGCAAACAGGAAAGCGGCTGCCGCATGTTTGGAATTTCTTTTTTTCATAAGTTTACCTTCTAAGTTAGTTTATTTTCTTTCTTAAGTTTTGTTTCCTCTGTACAATAATCGATTTGTTGATAACTATCCTTATTGCAGGCTACAAAGGTATACACAAATCCTGATATTTTGTTCAGTGTTACATTTATGTTTCAACTTATTTCACACAAAAGCGTACTAATTTACCAAAAGAGAGGGCTGCGATTCGATTCACCGCAACCCTCTCCTATGGCTTTATTCCAATAAGTTACAGAACCGCGGACCGAATCATCGGCCGTCTGTCAGTTCTGTACCTTTTTACTCTTTGCTCGTTCCGGGATACAAGTACCAGTCGGCATTGCTCTCGCCCTTCGACTCGGCCCACTTCGCATAGTCGAGATAGAAGAGGTCGATGCGCTGGCACTCAGGAGCCGGTGTATAGTTCTGAATCGGCAAGCTGAGGGCATACGGGAACTGACCATCCTTATGGATGTACCAAGCGTCGTCGCCGGTCAAGCTCTTCGAACTGTCGGCCTTCGACGTAGCTTCATGCTTCGGCAAGTGCACCTCCAGACGGTTGTCGGCACCCCTCACATACTTACTGATGATGAACGGATTGAGGTCCTCCTCGTCGAGCCACTCTTTTTCGAACCAACCGGTGAAGGTACGTGTCACGGTGAGAGGATAATTGCGGGAAGCCTTTGTGTCCTCGGTGATGATGACACTGCCGGTCTCCGTCTCGTCAATCATGCCAGAGCCAAGAACGCGTCCCGTCATGGAGCCCTGCGACAAATCGAAGTCCTTGAACTGCACGGCGAAGGCATCGTTATAGGTGGCGGCACCCGACTCCTGCACAGGGGTGAACACATCCTCGATGGTTCTGATGTCGTTGCTGAAGCTGCCGAAAGTGACGGCACGGCGATGCTGAATGATTACATCGTTGAGGTCGTAGTCGCCACCATCACGCTCGGGCCATTTGTCCTCGAAGGCGTATGTATGATAGGTATACTCGGTCGCCATCAGCTCGCCTGCCTCCATATCCAACTTCGGCAAGTTGTGGTCTTTCAACACGTAGTTGGGATTGCCGTCCACGGTGAAGAGCACGTCCTCGTAACTGGTATCCAGACCGTCCTCTACACCATAGACGATTGTACCTTCGTCGTTCAGGATGCCTGCCATGAAACTCTTCTTGCCACCTACGTTCCAATCCTCGTTGGAGTACATGAACTCATTGGTAGTTTTGTAAGATACGGTATTCGTATCAACGTTACGCGCGAAACCATCGGAAATGATAAAGTACCCGATGACATATCCAGCAGGGAACTTGGTAGTGAACGTGCCGTCCTCTTTCTTGAACAGCAACTGGAAGCGATCGTTCATCTTAATGGGTGCTTTGTCCGCATCAAAATCCCAGTCATGGTTGTGGGTACCGAAAGGAGCACTTCCTGTAACAGAAGCATTCGGAATGAGGATGAACTTGTCCACCTCGGATGCGCTTGTCGGCACCTCGTCGGCCTTATAATAATAGTATCCGAGCGTGTTCTCGTTCCACCCGTTCTCATTGACGAAGGTAATCCACAATTCCGCATTGTCCACCGTTTGGATGTTGCCCTCACTATCAGTGTAGGTGGTTGATATTTCAGTATTCACCTGATTAGCGCCCAATGCATATTTTTGGTTTTTCATCTGACCCGCAGCCGCGTCCTTCGAGGATTGTTTATTCCACAAAGCGTACTGCAACCGTTGCACCTCCGTAGCGCTGACAGTTCCTTCGCTCATCAGTCCGTTCTTGTCGTCGGGCTTACCATAGATGTCGCCAACAGCCACAATCTCGTAGAGCCGCAGGTCAGCGTCCTCCAACTGCGCATAAACGGCGTCTGGCAAGCGAGTTGCCAGGCCTGCCCGTGTAGCTTTCGTGCTCTTGGTGAGGTCCAGCGTCACCTTGCCGTTCTTCACCTGGGTTGCTGTGAGGGCGGGCACTCCGAAGCCGGAGGCATACACCCACACGGAGTCTGTGTAGGAGGGCAACGTCACATTGCCATTGAAGCGTCCGTTCTCGTCAGCAAAAATCATGTAAGCCGCGTCGCCCTGGGGCTGAGTCTCGCCCTCGGCAACACCCTCGAACGGGTCGCTCACGTAGATGCTGAGCAAGCGGTTAGCTCCGTAGCTTCCGTAGTTGAGGTCGAAAGCCACCGTGCTGGATGTATTGAAGTCGAAGTAATCTGTCTGTTGTTTGTCGCCAGGGCCGCCCGCATCGTAGAGATTCTTCTGGTCCTGACATGAGTTCAAAGTCAATACACTGCTCCCTACCAACAGAAATGCGGTTGCCACATGTGTTAATTTTTTCGTTTTCATACCTTTTACCTATGTGTTAGTTTTTAATATTTTATTTTACATTTATACTCAACAATCCATTGTTTGATGTTAGTCATAAACCACTTCATGTCAATATTAACTTCAAAAGTAGGTAATTTCCACGTAAACTTAGCCGTTTCCGCCCAATTATTTTATTCTTTTTCACAGTCGCATTCTCAATCGAGCCAAGCACGCTTCAATTACACGACAAGCTGCACCGGATCAGACCCCAAAAGCGAGAGGCTTCGGCGAGTTTCTCCTCCCCACCGAAGCCTCTGTGCACTTGCCGTCGCCCACACTGGCAACGGTCCTTTTAAACCAATGAAAATGCTTTACTTCTTGAAGTAGCGGTTATAAAGGCCTTCGAAGCCTTTGCCGTGGCGTGCCTCGTCCTTGGCCATCTCGTGAACGGTGTCGTGGATAGCGTCCTGACCGAGTTCCTTGGCACGGCGTGCGATGCGGTTCTTGTCGGCGCAAGCACCGGACTCGGCGCTCATGCGTTTCTCCAGGTTCGTCTTGGTGTCCCACACCATGTCGCCCAGCAGTTCGGCGAACTTGGCGGCGTGCTCAGCCTCTTCCCAAGCGTAGCGTTTGAAAGCCTCCGCCACTTCGGGATAGCCTTCGCGGTCTGCCTGACGGCTCATTGCCAGATACATACCCACCTCGGAGCACTCGCCGTTGAAGTGTGCGTTGAGGTCCTTCAGCATCTCCTCGTCGCAACCTTTGGCAACGCCAATCACGTGTTCGGTCTCGAACTCCAGCGCTGCCGTCTCATCCAGTTCCTTGAACTTCGAAGCCGGAGCCTTGCATTGCGGACAACGTTCGGGAGCTTCGTCACCTTCATACACATAACCACATACCGTACAAATAAATTTCTTAGCCATAATCGTAAAAAGTTTTAAGTTAGTTAGTCAAATATTGTTTTCTTCAATCTCAAGTCCTTTCTCCAGTTCCTGCAAGCACATCTTGCAGATGCCTTTGTAATACTGATGAATCTCCGCCACCTGGTTTCCGTCGATGGTCATGTGGGAGAAGTCCTCGCCACCAATGTTCTGCAAGGGGATGTCCAATATCCGTCCACAACGGCGACAGAGGAAGTGAGCGTGGGGAGTGACATCCCCGTCGAAGCAGGTCACCTTCTCGTCGATAGTGAGCATCTGCGTGGCCCCGTGCTCCACGAAAAGCTTCAGTGTGTTGTACACTGTGGTGCGCGACAGCGTGGGGTACTTCGGTGCCAAAGCCGTAAAGATTTCGTCCACCGTAGGGTGCGTCCTGTGCGTCAGCAGATAGTGCATTATCGCCATCCGTTGTACAGATGCTTTGATGCCGTACTTTTCCAACTCCGAAACCAGTTCAATCGTTTTCATCTATTCAAGTTTGTAATGATTACAAATTCAAATCCGTTGCAAATATAGATAGATTATCATTCATTCCAAACTATCGCACATACTTTTTCGAACTATTAACAAAGCGAGCGTTTGTAGTACCCTACACAATTTCACAGAATCTTTATTCAAAGTCATTGAACGTGTGTTCAGAGTCTTTGAACATCTGTTTAATGACTTTGAACATGTGTTTAAAGACTTTGAACAGAGATATCGTACATACCTCGATGGTGATTTAACCCTATCTCGACAGTAAATTCGTTATAACTCTAGGCCTCTGACGTACGATAGCGGGCGAAACCCCATCTACACATCATACAATCCTCAAGGTAACGCTAGACGAAAAAGCTGTGATGCCGTGAAGGTTTTTGAGCCTTATTGAACGGCACTCTCAATAATTTGCCGTACCTTTGCTCTATAATATATAATGTATAGAAGCATGCAGAATTTTGGATTTGTGAAAGTCGCGGCAGCCATTCCGAGCGTGAAGGTAGCCGATTGTCAATATAACGCGGAGCAGATAATCAGTCAGATAGACGAGGCGGAACAGGGCGGCGTGGAGATCGTCGTGTTCCCAGAGCTGAGCATCACCAGCTACACCTGCGGCGACCTGTTCGCCCACGAGCTGTTGCTGAGCGAGAGCCTCACGGCGCTGCAGTCCATCGTCTCGGCCACCGTGGGCAAGCAATGCATCGCCCTGGTGGGAATGCCGCTGATGGTGGAAGCCACGCTCTACAACTGCGCTGTGGTAATCCAAAACGGCAGACTGCTGGGCATCGTGCCGAAAATCTATCTGCCCAACTACCGCGAGTTCTATGAGCAACGGTGGTTCCACAGCGGCCACGGGGTGCAGACAACCATCGAGTTGCTGGGTCAGGAGGTCCCGATGAACGCCAACATGGTGTTCGACACACCCACCTGCTGCTTCGGCATAGAGATCTGCGAGGATGTGTGGGCCCCCATTCCGCCAAGCAGCCTGTTGGCACTCAACGGCGCGGAGATCATCTTCAACATGTCCGCCGACAACGAGAGCATCGCCAAGCATAGCTATCTCTGCTCGCTCCTCAGCCAACAGTCGGCACGCTGCATCGCCGGCTACGTATTCTCCTCGTGCGGCTTCGGCGAGTCCTCCACGGACATCGTCTTTGCCGGCAACGGGCTGATTTATGAGTACGGCCGCACACTAGCCACCTCGAAGCGCTTCTCGTTGGAGCCGCAGCTCATCTGCAGCGAGGTGGACGTGGAGAACCTACGCACCATACGCCGCATCAACACGACCTTCGCCACCAGCGTGCAGTATGAGGTGAAGGAACGCGCCGCGCACATCGCCACGATGAGCGTGCAACCGAGACCTGTCAAACTGACCCGACCCATAGAGGCGCTGCCCTTCGTCCCCGCCGGACAAGAGCTGGACAACCGTTGCGAGGAAATCTTCGCCATACAGGTGAGCGGACTGGCCAAACGATTGACGCACATCCATTGCCAGACGGTGGTAGTGGGCATCTCCGGCGGACTGGACTCTACCCTCGCCCTGCTGGTTTGCACCCGCACGTTCGACAAGCTTGGGCTCGACCGCAAAGGCATCATCGGCATCACGATGCCGGGCTTCGGCACCACGGACCGCACCTACAACAATGCCCTGCAGCTGATGCGGTCGTTGGGCATCACCATCCGTGAGATTTCCATCAAGGACGCCTGCATACAGCATTTCAAGGATATCGACCACGACATCGACGTGCACGATGTGACCTACGAGAACGGACAGGCCCGCGAGCGCACCCAGATACTGATGGACGTAGCGAACCAGACGAACGGAATTGTGGTCGGCACGGGCGACCTCTCCGAACTGGCACTTGGCTGGGCCACCTACAACGGCGACCACATGTCGATGTACGCCGTCAACACGAGCATTCCCAAGACACTGGTGAAGCACCTCGTCACCTGGGTGGCGCGCAACGATGTGGACGAGGCCTCGCGCCTCACGCTGCTCGACATCGTGAACACTCCCATCAGTCCGGAGCTTATCCCCGCCGACGAGCAAGGCAACATCAAGCAGAAGACCGAGGACCTGGTGGGCCCATACGAGCTTCACGACTTCTTCCTCTACCACTTCTTCACCTACGGAGCGCGTCCCGCGAAGGTTTACTTTCTGGCGCGGCATGCCTTTGCCGGCCGCTATCCCGACGAAGTCATCAAGAAGTGGCTGAAGGTGTTCTTCCGCCGTTTCTTCAACCAGCAGTTCAAACGCTCCTGCCTGCCCGACGGTCCCAAAGTAGGTTCCGTGGTGCTGACTCCCCGCGGAGACTGGCGCATGCCGAGCGATGCCAGCTCCGCCCTCTGGTTGCAGGATTGCGAACGGCTCTGAGATGCGCCTCAAAGGATGCACCTCTTGGAAGCGAGACCTACGCAATTGTGTCGCAAACTGCGACACAATCTTCTCGTCAGAGATTTAAACGGGCGATTCGCGCACGTTCTTTTCCGTAAATCTTAGCCCTATTAATTTGCCGCGCTCCCTATCACGACAATTTAACAGGGCTTGCTAGGGGCTTGCACCCATTAGACAATGCTCATGCCGAGCATATAACAAACAAGCGGCAGTGGTTGTTGGGGACCGTTGCCGCTTGACTATTTTACGTTGTAGGAATCTAAGCTTTATTGGATGCCTGCCTCACGAAGGTGCTGCTGCCACTTCCAGGCTGAGCGGAGGGTATCCTCGATGCTCGTCTCGGCTTTCCAACCCAACACCTTGTTGGCTTTCTCTGGGTTGGCCCACACCTGCTCGATGTCGCCCTGACGACGACCTACAATCTGGTAGTTGAGCTTCACACCCGTAGCGGACTCGAAGGCGTGAATCAGTTCAAGCACGGAGAGTCCACGGCCGGTACCGATGTTGAATACCTCCACCGGCTCGGCCTGCTTGTTCTGCAGCATGCGGTCGATAGCCACCACGTGGGCTTTGGCAAGGTCCACCACATTGATGTAGTCGCGGATGCACGATCCGTCGGGTGTATTGTAGTCGTCACCGAAGACGCTCAGCTTCTCGCGGATGCCGATGGCCGTCTGGGTAAGGAAAGGAATCAGGTTCATGGGCACGCCATTGGGCAGTTCGCCAATCTTTGCGGACGGATGGGCACCGATAGGATTAAAGTAACGGAGAAGAATGGCCTTGATGGGCGAACCGGACTTCACGGTGTCGTGGATAATCTCCTCGTTGATCTGTTTGGTGTTGCCATAGGGAGACTCTGCCTTCTTCACGGGAGCGTCCTCGGTCACGGGCAACACGTCCGGCTGTCCGTAAACGGTACAAGAGGAAGAGAACACGATGCCCTCTACGTTGTATTTAGGCATCAGTTCCAACAGATTGACGAGCGACACGATGTTGTTGCGATAGTACTTCAGCGGCTTCTGCACCGACTCGCCTACCGCCTTGCTGGCTGCGAAGTGGATGATGGCATTGATGCCCTGATACTTCGAGAACACGCGGTCCAGTCCTTCGAAGTCCAAGCAATCCAATTTCTCGAACGCCGGACGCACGCCTGTTATCTCCTCGATGGCATCGATTACCTCCGCCTTGGAGTTGGACAAGTTGTCGATGACAACTACATCATAACCACTCTGTATGAGCTCCACCACGGTGTGTGAACCGATGAAGCCTGTACCTCCTGTAACTAAGATTTTCCCTTTCATTCTTACTCTAGTTTAATTCTTATATTATAAAGATTATTGTTTGAGAAAGCAAAAATAGGAAATAAGTTTGGGATTTCCGTGCTATGCGAAAAAAAAGTTGTGACAAACCCTAAGTTTGCCACAACTTTGATGAATGTGTGTATGTCTATGACTTATTTTCTTACAAGCCAAACAAGGTTGCCAAGCCTTTGTCCACACCGGAGAAGCCCATGAATGCCATGGAGAGCAGTCCGGCTGTGATCAGTGCGATGGACATTCCCTGCATGCCTTTCGGTATCTTCACCAGGCTCAGCTGCTCGCGGATGCCGGCGAAGACAATCAGTGCCAACGCGAAGCCGAGGGCGGTAGAGAAGGCGTAAACGACACCTGTCAGCAGGTCGAAGTCCTTCTGGATGACCAAGATAGCCACACCAAGGATACAGCAGTTGGTGGTAATCAGCGGGAGGAACACGCCCAGGGCCTGGTAGAGGGCCGGAGAGACTTTCTTCAGGATGATTTCAACCATCTGCACGAGGGCAGCGATGATGAGGATGAAAGCGATAGTCTGCAGGTAAGCCAGACCGAACGGATCCAACACGAACTTCTGTACGAGGAAGGTCACGATAGTGGAGATGGTCAACACAAACGCAACGGCCGCTCCCATACCCATAGCTGTTTCCACCTTCTTGGATACGCCCAAGAACGGACAGATGCCAAGGAACTGTGACAACACGATGTTGTTCACAAAGATGGCGGTGATAAATATTAAAAGATATTCCATAAGTTTTCTTTAATTAAATGGTTACGCTTTCTTGATTTTGTTCACGATGGCAATCAGATAGCCCAGTGCGAAGAAGGCACCCGGAGCCAACACGAAGATAAGCATTCCGTAGTTCTCGGGGAAGATGCTCAGACCGAAGATCTTGCCTGTACCCAAGAGCTCGCGCACGCTACCCAGCAAAGTCAAGGCAATGGTGAAGCCCAGACCGATGCCCAGACCATCGAAGATGGAGGGGATGGGTGAGTTCTTGGCAGCGAAAGCCTCAGCACGACCCAGAATGATACAGTTGACCACAATCAACGGGATGAACAATCCCAAGGTGGCGTAGAGAGCCGGCACGAAGGCCTGCATCACCATCTGAAGGATAGTCACCAACGAGGCGATGACCACCACGTAAGCCGGGATGCGCACCATGTCGGGCACCAGGTTCTTGATGAGGGAGATCATGAAGTTGGAGCAGATGAGCACCGCCATGGTGGCGAGTCCCATGCCCATACCATTGATGGCCGATGAGGTTGTTCCCAACGTAGGACACATACCCAAAAGAAGAACGAATGTCGGATTCTCCTTTACAATACCGTTTATCAATACTTTCAAGTTATTCATAATTCGCTCCTTTCATTAGTTTTGTTCAACATTGTTCTCAGCAGCCTGCTGTGTGGCACCGCTCTGCACGTCCACCTGCTGGCCGTTCTGCTTGGCATACACAGCGTAAGCATTGTTCACAGCCTTCAGGAATGCGCGCGAGGTGATGGTGGAAGCGGTGATGGCGTCAATCTGACCACCGTCCTTGCTCACCGTCAAGGCACCCTGTCCGGGATTCATGCCGACGATGCTACCTTTGTTTCCTTCCTTGAACCAGAAAGAGGCTTTCGATCCCAAGCCCGGGGTCTCGCTGTGGCTCAGCAAGGAGTAATCCTTGATGTTGCCATCCTTGTCGAAGCCCACCAGGATAGAGAGCTCTCCACCGAAGCCGTTGGACTTTGCCTCCACGGCCGCACCGATGAATTCGCCACCCTTGGTAGCCTTGTACACCTTGTAGATGACGCCGTCCTGCTCCACCTCTTCGGGGGCCTCGCCCGGGTTGTTGTCATACCCTTCGGGCATCACCACGGCAATGGCGTCGTTCAACGCCTTCTTGTTGGCCTGAGCGATAGGCTCCAATGTCACTTGGTTGACATAGCCCAGCAACAGACCGGCTATCACGGTCACCGCGGTCAACACGACAACCATGTTTGTGAATGAAGATTCTAACTTTTTCATTTCTTTATCACCTCCCCAAATCTTTTAGGTTTGCAATATGTGTTGATCAACGGGGTGAACGCATTCATGATGAAGATAGCGAAAGACATACCTTCGGGATATGCGCCAAACAGACGAATCACAACGGTGAGGAAACCGATGGCCACGCCATAGATAATCATTCCCTTGTGAGTCATAGGCGAGGTCACATAGTCCGTTGCCATGAAGATGGCACCCAGCATCAGACCACCGCTCAACAGATGGTACACGGGAGAAGCGTACATCTCGGGGTCCACCAAGTGCATCAGACCGGAGAACACGAACACCGTCGCGAGGATGGAAACGGGGATGTGCCAGCTAATGATCTTGCGCCACAACATGTAGACCAGACCGATAAGCAGAGCCAAAGCACTCACCTCACCGATACATCCGGGGTTGTTACCTATGAACATATCGACAGCGGAAGGCAGTTGGTCCAGTGCGGAAGCGTCGCCGTGAACGGCCTGCTTCATCAAGGCCAACGGAGTGGCTGCGGTCTCGGCATCGAGATAACTGGTCACCTGACCAACCTTAGGCCAGCTGGTCATCTGTACGGGGAAAGAAATCAACAGGAAGATACGTCCCACCAACGCGGGGTTGAAGGGGTTGCAACCCAGGCCGCCGAAGGTCATCTTGCCGATGCCGATAGCTACCAGGGCACCGATGATGATGATCCACAACGGGAGGTTCGAGGGCAAGTTGAAAGCCAACAGCACACCCGTAACGATAGCGGAGCCATCACAAATGGTCGACTTCTCCCTTTTGAGGATGAACTTGGTGATAGCCCACTCAAAGAACAAACAGGCCGCAACCGACGTCAGTGTCACCACAACGGCTCCCAGTCCGAAAAATATGAAGGAAACGAGGAGTGCAGGAATCAAGGCGATGAGCACGCCATACATGTTCTTCTGCACACTGTCGCCGCTGTGTACGTGCGGAGATAATGATATGATTAATTTATTTGCCATAACGATTCGATATTATTTTTTAGCGTTACGAGCACGGATGATACCGTTCACTGTGGTCTTGCCCATGCGGATGTAGTCCAGCAACGGACGATGTGACGGACAGGTAAACTGGCACGAGCCACACTCAATACATGACGTGATGTCTTCTTTCTCCACACGCTCCCAGTCCTTGAACGAAGAGAGCGTAGCCAACAAGAAGGGCTCCAGACCCATCGGGCAGGCGCTGACGCACTTCGCGCAACGGATGCAAGGCTGAGCCTCGGCACGCGAAGCCTCTTTGTCGCTCATCAGCAACACACCGGAGCTACCCTTGCAGATAGGCACCTCGGTGTTGGCCAAGGCTTTACCCATCATCGGGCCACCGCCAATCACCTTCGCGGTATCCTCGGGCAGACCGCCGGCAGCGTCAATCAGCTGGCTCATCGGGGTACCCATACGGGTGAGGAAGTTCGACGGGTTCTTCAGCGACTTACCCGTGACGGTGACGATGCGCTCGAACAGAGGTTTGTTCTTCTGAACGGCCTCGTACACAGCGTAGGCCGTACCCACGTTCTGCACCACTGCACCCACGTTGACGGGGATTGCGGGAGGAGCCGGAACCTGACGGTTGATGACAGCGTCCACCAACTGCTTCTCACCACCTTGCGGATATTTCACTTTCAAGGGAACAATCTCGATGCCCGGATAGCCGGCAGCCTTCTCGGTCATCAGCTTGATGGCGTCGGGCTTGTTGTTCTCGATGCCGATGTAGCCCTTCGTCACCTTGGCAGCCTTCATCAGGATGGACACACCCACCAGAATCTGGTCGGGCTTCTCCAGCATCAAGCGGTGGTCGGCGGTCAGGTAAGGCTCGCACTCCACGGCGTTGATGATGACGCACTCGGCCTTGCTTCCCGGAGGAGGACAGAGCTTCACGTGTGTGGGGAAGCAGGCACCGCCCATACCGACAACGCCAGCCTCTTTAATCTTGGCAACAATCTCCTCTGGAGTCAGGTTGCACTCACGCTCCAAGTCGGCGCTGCGGTCGATGGACTCTTCCCACTCGTCGCCTTCTACATCTATGTATATCGCAGGTTTACGATAACCACTGGCATCAATGACCGTATCGACTTTGTTTACCTTTCCCGATACGGAAGAGAAAATCGGTGCCGATACGAAACCGCCTGCCTCAGCTATCTTCGTGCCCACCTTCACTACGTCGCCTTTCTTCACGATAGCGGTAGCGGGTGCGCCAATGTGCTGCGACAATGGGAACACGGCCTGCGTAGGCAGCGCCAATGTCTCAATCGCCTTGCCGGCGGACAATTTATTTTCTGCTGGATGTACTCCACCAATTCTAAATGTCTTCACTTTGTTATCTATTATTTCTTTAGTATTCCATTAAATTACTTCTCGGCGTTGACTACCGTTGCCTCCGTTGCGGGAGCGGCTGCCTGCGGCTGAGTTACGGGAGCCTCGGGCTTAGCGGCCTGTGCAGCTGCGGGAGCTGCCTCGGGAGCGGCTTCCACCTTCGGTTTGCGTGGAGGGAAGTTCTTGGCGATGATGGCTCCCTGCGGACATTCAGCCTCGCACTTGCGGCACAAGCGGCACTTCGCCGGGTCGATGTAAGCCAGGTTGTTCTCCAGCGTGATGGCCTCGAACTGGCAAACCTTCACACACTTGCCGCAACCGATGCAGGACACGGTGCAAGCCTTGCGGGCAATGACGCCTTTATCTTTGTTGACGCACTGAACGTACATGCGGCGGTTGTTCTTACCCTTCGGACGGAGCTCAATGATGTGGCGCGGACAAGCCTTGGAGCAAGCGCCGCAGGCCGTACACTTCTCTTCGTCCACCTCGGGCAGACCCGTCTCGGGGTTCATGTGGATGGCGTCGAACTTACATGCGGCCACACAGTCGCCGCAACCGAGACAGCCAAACGTACATCCCGTCTCACCACCATAGGTAGCGTTGGCGATGGCGCACGAGTTCACGCCGTCGTACTTGGTCGTGCGAGGACGATGTTCACAACTTCCGTTGCAACGTACAACCGCAATCTTCGGTTCCGTTGCAGCAGCTTCCAATCCCAGAATGGCAGCGACTTTAGCCATTACCGGCTGACCGCCTACCGGACACAGTTTACCTTCGAGCGAGCCTGCCTTCACACATGCGCCGGCAAAACCCGAGCAACCGGGATAACCACATCCTCCGCAGTTTGCCTGTGGCAACACTTCAGCTACTTGAGCAATCCGCGGATCTTCATACACAGCGAACTTCTTCGAAGCGACGTAGAGGATGACCGCAGAGATCAACCCTATGACACCCAACGAAATCACTGCTATAAGAATTAAATTCATAAGTTAGTTATTTATTAGGTTTTATAGTAAATGAAAATTTCCTAGTGAGTTTGTGCCGCAAGAAATAGAGCACTATATAATAAGGTATAACCGTCAGCATCGCCACTACACCTGACACCAACTCGTTGCCCGCCGTAAGTAGGAAGGCCACGAACAAGGCGGCTATGAGCACAATGAACGGTACCACGAACGCCAACACCACGGCCTGCAGACCCATGGAGACGGTGCCATAGACAACCACCTCGTCGCCAACCTGCACGGCGGCATCGGAGTCGTAGACGTCAATCATCTTCTCCTTGCTCTCGGACGAGTGGCACAACGACTTAGCGGCACAGGCCGAGCAAGCCGATTTCTGTACAATACGCACCTGGATATGACGCCCATTGATGTGTTCCACGGTACCCAAATGTTCTATATTATCGGTCATTTTGCAAACTAGACATTACAATATCGCTGCAAATGTACTATAAATATTCGATACGCTACATCTATTTTTAGAAGAAAACGTTGCGGGCAGAAACATTTTTTCATACTTTTGGCTCTGTTATCGAAAGTGCGTGATGACAAAGTGTTGCCTTGCGGTAAATATTATGGTCATCCTGACGATAATTATAGACATGTAACAACCTCTAAACTACGTATTTTATGAAAAAAGAAGAAGAAGAAAAGTCAGGGCTACCGGAGAACGCGTTCCGTCCACTGGAGCCGGGAGAAACGTACGAACCAATTATGTCGCCCAAGAAGAGTTACCCCGAAGTGAACCTTTGGTCGGTACTGTGGGGCATCGGCATGGCCATCCTGTTTTCCGCCGCAGCCGCTTATCTGGGCTTGAAGGTGGGACAGGTGTTCGAGGCTGCCATACCTATCGCCATCATCGCAGTGGGCATCTCGGGCGCCGCCAAGCGTAAGAACGCCCTGGGCGAAAATGTCATCATCCAGTCCATTGGAGCCTGCTCGGGCGTGATTGTGGCTGGAGCCATCTTCACGTTGCCGGCTCTCTACATCCTGCAGGCGAAGTATCCCGAGATGACGGTCAACTTCTTCCAGGTGTTCATCAGCTCGCTGCTGGGAGGCGTGCTGGGCATCCTGTTCCTGATACCGTTCCGCAAATATTTCGTGAAAGATATGCATGGCAAATATCCTTTCCCCGAGGCTACAGCCACCACGCAGGTGCTGGTTTCGGGCGAGAAGGGCGGCAGCCAGGCCAAGCCGCTTTTGTTTGCCGGACTGATAGGCGGTCTGTATGACTTCGTCATCGCCACCTTCGGCTGGTGGAACGAGAACTTCACCACCCGTGTGTGCGGTCTGGGCGAGATGGTAGCCGACAAGGCGAAGCTGGTGTTCAAGGTGAACACCGGAGCCGCCGTGCTCGGCTTGGGCTACATCGTGGGACTGAAGTACGCCGCCATCATCTGCCTGGGTTCCGTTGCCGTGTGGTGGGTCATCATCCCCGGCATCTCGCTCATTTGGGGCGACAGTGTGCTCAACATGTGGGACCCCAGCATCACGTGCACCGTGTCGGAGATGTCGCCCGAGATAATCTTCACCAAGTACGCGAAGAGCATCGGCATCGGCGGTATCGCCATGGCGGGCATCATCGGCATCATCCGCTCGTGGGGCATCATCAAGAGCGCCGTGGGCCTGGCATCGAAGGAGATGCGCGGTAAGGGTGTCGGCACAGCCGTGGTGGAGCGCACCCAGAAGGACCTCTCGATGAAGATCATCGCCTTCGGTTCCATCTTTACCTTATTATTAATATTGCTGTTCTTCTACTTCAACGTGATGCAGGGCAACATCCTGCACACGGTGGTAGCGCTCGTGTTGGTGGCGGTCATCGCCTTCCTCTTCACCACAGTGGCTGCCAACGCCATCGCCATTGTAGGCAGTAACCCCGTCTCAGGCATGACGCTGATGACGCTCATCCTGGCCTCTGTCATCATGGTGGCTGTGGGCTTGACCGGCACGGCAGGCATGGTAGCCGCCCTCATCATGGGCGGTGTGGTGTGCACGGCACTCTCCATGGCAGGCGGATTCATCACCGACCTGAAGATTGGCTATTGGTTGGGCAGCACCCCGCAGAAGCAGGAGGGATGGAAATTCCTCGGCACACTGGTATCTGCCGCCACCGTGGGTGGTGTCATCATGATTCTGAACCAGACCTACGGATTCACGAGCGGACAGTTGGCCGCACCACAGGCCAACGCCATGGCTGCCGTCATCGAACCGCTGATGAGCGGTGTGGGCGCTCCGTGGTTGCTCTATGGCATCGGCGCTCTGTTGGCCATCGTCCTCACCTACTTCAAGGTGCCGGCTCTGGCCTTCGCGTTGGGTATGTTCATCCCCTTGGAGCTGAACATCCCGTTGGTTGTGGGCGGTGCTATCAACTGGTATGTGACCTCTCGCAGCAAGGATGCTCAGGTAAATAAGGAACGTGGCGAGAAGGGTACGTTGCTCGCCTCGGGATTCATCGCCGGCGGTGCCTTGATGGGAGTCGTCAGCGCTGCGATGCGTTTCGGTGGCATCGACCTCGTGAACACCGCTTGGCTGGAGAATCCGCTGAGCGAAGTGCTCTCTCTGGTCATGTACATCATCCTGATTGTCTACATG
>CAVFUK010000043.1:0-10897 GCA_963625535.1 Anaerovoracaceae bacterium
AAGATAAGCATTATTCTTGACACGAAAGAATTCCTTGCGGATATTTAGAGAAAAAGGGCTTCTCCGATTACTAAATCCGGGTGAGCCAAGCCATTGAAGGAACTTTACGCACATCATAAACAAACTGTCTATCATACTATTTCTATTCATAATCTATAATAGTTTACATTGCATATTTATCCCCCTTCCACGAAGCTATTCGTTCGGAGCTAACCTCCGCCTCTCTCACTCGTGGTGGTAGGGGCTCCCGTTGAGGATGGACATGGCCCGATAGAGCTGCTCGACGAAGATGAGGCGGATCATCTGGTGGGAGAAGGTCATCTTGGAGAGGGAGATCTTCTCCTGTGCGGCGGCATAGACCTTGGGGGAGAAGCCGTAGGGACCGCCGATGATGAAGACGAGGCGCTTGTTGACAGTGGAGAGTTTGCGCTGCATCCAGTCGGCAAACTCCACGGAGCGGAACTCACGACCGGCCTCGTCGAGCAGGACGACGACATCGCCGGCACGGAGCGAACGGAGGATGAGCTCGCCCTCCTTCTCCTTCTGCTGCTCGGTGGTGAGGCTCTTGGTGCTCTTCAGCTCGGGGATGACCTCGATGGAGAACGTGAGGTAGTGGCTGAGGCGCTCAGCATAGTCGCCGATGGCGGCGATGTAGTGGGGGTCGACGGTGCGGCCCACGACAAGGAGGGTTGTCTTCATAGGCGGACGAGATGATGATCTATATATGTGTGTATCTTGAGGGTGCAAAATAAGTGAGAATCCGCGGACTATGCAAAGCTTCGGGACGGGGATTTTGCGGAAACGACGGCGCAAGCAAATAGTGTGCCACGGACGTATGCTGCTGACAGCGAGACGCTTGCGGCCATTTGGAGCGAACGGAAAGAGGCTGTACTTTTGCAGCGACATCAAAATCGAAAAACTTTACTGACATGAGAAATCTGTTTGCAGCCTCGCTGGCTTACGTAAGACTGGCGGGCAAGTTCGTGAAAGGCGTCTGCGGCCTGCGCAGAAAGAGTTATCGTCTGCGGTTTGTGTACGTGCCCGAGGACAACCTGTGGTACATAGACATGCCGTGGCCAGGCGACCGCTATAACCTGGCGATGGTGGCCGGGAGCGACAAGATGCTGGATGTGCTGTGCGAGGAGGACGACGACAACGCAGTGACGGTGGACGTGATGCCCCGCGGCAAGAGGGAGCGCCACGAGGGGTACATAGAGTGTGAGCAGAAGGCCTACACGCTGACGGGCGGAAGCTTCTACGACGTGCACGGCCTGGAGGGGTTCCACCGCGACATCTGGATATGCCCCGTGACGCTGTGTGTGCTGGGTCACTATCCCAAGTACATCTACCTGCGTAAGGTGGCGCCAGAGGCGGCGAAGTGACCGCCGGAGGAGAAAATGCCGGGGCGAGAAGAAAATATTCGCTCCGGCATGCGTTTGTTTCGGACATTATACATACATTTGCTCGGGACGAAAGAAACTTGACAAAAACAGAACGCTATGGAGACAAGGAAATGGACAAAAGAGGAGTCGATAATGGTGCTGAACATCTACTTCACCCCACCGGTGGGGATGAAGGGCACCGCGACGGACGGAGTGAAGGAACTGGCGGCGCTGACGGGACGCACACCGAGCGCCGTGCACCGGCGGATGTATGAGTTCCTGGGATGGTATCCCACGATACCGCTGCTCTACCACGACGACTCTCAGGACGAGGAGAGTGACGACCCTTATCAGCCCTTCTGGAACACCTATTTCCAAGACCCGAAGAGCTTGGCCCGCGATGCCGCCGAACTGCTGAAGGCCTGGCGGACAGGCATCCTGGCGCTGGACCTTTACCCGCAGCTGATAGCGGACACGATGGAGCCGAACGTGCCGGAGGTGGTGGAGTTGGCGAAGCTGACACGGACGACCCCGCAGCGGATAGTGGACATCCTGCACGACTATCTGGCGTGCGATCCTTTCACCCGCGGCAAGGTGGCGCAGGCACCGGGGAGTCCATCGCCCCGCAGCGCCCTGCTGTGGCATCGGTTCGAAGGAAAGAAGGCCGTGCTGAAAGCGGCAGTGGAGCAGGCGAAGACTTTTTTAGAGACAAAGAGTCTAAAAGACAAAAAGTCTAAGAGTCTATGAAGACGTTTTAGAGACTAAGAGACTGCCTTTAGAGATAAAGAGTTCAAGTTCCGCAACTATAAAGAGGCGGTTTAACGACCTATATACACGTTGATAGGAGACCTGTAGGCCACCAAACCGATTGCTTTCGGGGCTTGAATTATGTTAGAAGTTTGCGTTCATCTATTGATTCAGGCAATCGTTCGTATAGGTAAAAACAATCGATTGTATAGGCCAAAACAATCGATTGTATAAGCCAAAACAATCGATTGTATAAGCCCAAACTAAGCATTGTCTTTTGGCGGGCCAAAAGACGTTGAAAGTTTTGCGTTTTATGTTACTTCACCGCAGAACCATTCCTTAGGGCGAGAAATACGATAGGACGAGGAAGGTGGTAGGACCTGCCGCAGCTTGCTGCCTAGAAAACAAACATCGGCAGCCCTTTAGGGCACAGGCTCCGCTGCCGAGATTATTCACTCAGCCACTGCTTAATATCGTACGATGCCTCTACCTCGCGCTCCACATCATCGGAGAGGGCGGGGAAGAAGTCTATGCCCGTGATGCGCTCCACTTCATCCACGGAATTGACATACATGTCCAGCGAATGGTTGCCGGAGGTGTTCTTGAAGATGAAACCGATGGCACGGGGAGCGTCGCCCATGGCGAGCACCACCTTGAAGAAAGCCTCGGGGACCGACACCTTATGGTCACGCCCGATGGTCTTGTGGCGCTGGTCGTAATAGATGGGGCCGCAGACGATGTAGATCTTGCCGTCGCGCCGGGCCCAGTCGCGACACATCTCCTCCAGCTCCTTCCAATCGCCACGGTTGAGGTTGTGGTTCTGGGGACAGACGTTGGTCATATAGAAACTCTCCTCCATGGCCTGCAGGTTCCACTTGTTGTCGCCGGCGGGGCACATGTGGCCACGGTCCATGCCGCTGCCTTTGTAGTCGTTCGTGGTTACGGCCTCGTCGGTGGGGAGCTGCGGGTCGGGCAGGAAGTCGTCCGTGCGGCTGACGACCTCGATGAGTTTCTCGGGGCTGAGTGACCATGCCACCCAATTGGGGGTGCCATGGGTGGAGTTGTAGGAAGTGACGTAGCCCGTGTGGCGGATGATGGTCTCCGGACGGTCGGTGAGGGCGGCGGGTATCTCCAGCAGGGTGGAGTCCTGTGTGGCGCTCTGCTTGGTGAAGAGCGAGCGTAGGCTGTTCTTCTGGGGCAGTATGCACGCTACCAGTGAGGAGATGACGACGACGATGGCCGTGATGAGTTTGGGCATCGGGATGCCGCTACGTTTTCTTTTTGCCATAGTAGGATAAGAATGACTGTTTATACTGCAATAAAAAAGCAGTTCCTAAAAGAAACTGCTTCTGATGAATGGAGCCGAAACCCGGACTCGAACCGGGGACCTATTCATTACGAATGAATTGCTCTACCAACTGAGCCATTTCGGCAAATGAAAACTCAACCAATGACCGACGATACTATGGGACCAGTCTTTTTGGTTTTGCGGTTGCAAAGATACTACATTTTCTATACACGGAAAGCTTTTGCACGAAAAAATGTGGGCGAGAAGTGAAAAAATCCCTTCGTACCCTATGTTACAATAGGATGCGAAGGGATAATCTTTTCGCTTATGACCGAGGAAAGTAGCGCCTTCTCAGTGCTTTGAGTCGTGTCGACAGCCCACTTGGCCGGGCGTTTTCCCTCGACTCCCGTCCGTCGGGGCGGGGCGATGGCCCTACTTACTAGGGAAGGACTTCTTACCGCAGGAACGCATCCACCTTGGCGGCGGTGTCGCGGCCGGCGGCCAGGGCACGCACCACGAGGCTGGCGCCTGAGGCGGCGTCGCCGGTGACGAACACATTGGCGGGGAACTCGGGCTGTTGGGGCTTGAGGAAGCCCATGGCGAGCAGCACCATGTCCGCCTCGATAATCTCCTTCTTGCCGGTGAGCTTCATCTGTGGACGGCCACCGTCGGCTGCGGGTACCCATTCAACCTCTTCCACCTCCACACCGGTGACCTTGCCGTTCTTGCCGATGAACTTGTTGGACGAGAGGTTCCAGCGGCGCGTGCAACCCTCCTCGTGACTGGAGGTGGTCTTCAGCACCACGGGCCATTGCGGCCAAGGGGTGGCGGGGTTGTGACCCACGGGCGGCTGGGGCATAATCTCTATCTGGGTGACGCTGACGGCTCCCTGACGATGGCTCGTGCCGATGCAGTCGCTACCCGTGTCGCCACCGCCGATGACGAGCACCTTCTTGCCCTTGGCGTTGACCAACTCGTCCTTGCTGAAGGTGGCGCCTGCCAACACACGGTTTTGCTGCGAGAGCATCTCCAGGGCGAAGTAGATGCCCTTGAGGTCGCGGCCGGGGATGCTGAGGTCGCGGGCCTGCGGGGTGCCGGTGCTGACGACGTAGGCATCGAAGCCTGCGGGCAACTGGGTGACGTCCACCTCGGTGCCCATCTGGAAGGTGATGCCACTACGCTGCATCACGTCCACACGGCGGTCGATAATCTTCTTGTTGAGCTTGAAGTTGGGGATGCCATACCGCAACAGTCCGCCCGGAGCCTCGTTCTTGTCGAAGAGGGTGACGGTGTAGCCTCGGCGGTTGAGCTGCACGGCTGTGCTGAGTCCGGCAGGTCCGGCACCGATGACGGCCACCTTCTTGCCGTTGCGGGTGGGGTTGTCCACCTTCACGAAGCCCTCGCGGAAGGCTGCCTCGATGATGGCGGCCTCGTTCTCGCGGATGGTGACGGGGGAGTCGCAGCTGAGCTTCAGCACACAACTCTTCTCGCACAGCGCCGGGCAGATGCGTCCGGTGAACTCAGGAAAGTCGTTTGTGGCGGTCAGCAGCTTGTAGGCCTCTTCCCATTTTCCTTTGTAGAGCGCGTCCTGCCATTCGGGCTGTTTGTTGTGGAGCGGACAAGCCCAGTGGCAGAAGGGCACGCCGCAGTCCATGCAGCGCGACGCCTGCAGTTTCCGTTCGCTGGAGTTGAGCGTCTGTTCCACCTCGCCGAAGTCGGCGATGCGGTCGTGGATAGGTCTGTACCCTGCCTCTTGGCGCGGGACCGTTAGAAAAGCTTTGGGATTTCCCATTGTATCGTATATGTTTTTGTCAGTTTCACAATATGGTTAATAGTCTCGTTGCATGTCGGCAATCTTCTGCTGCAGCTTGCGTATCTGCTCCTCCTGAAGCACCCGTTTGTACTCGATGGGAACTACCTGGATGAACTCGTCCACGTAGTGGTTCCAGTCGTCGAGCATGGTGCGCGCCAGCTTCGAGCCGGTGTAGAGGTAGTGTTGACGGATGAGCTCGTGCAGTTCCTTGCGGTAGCTGGCCTCCTCCACGAGGCTGAGTTCCACCATCTCCATGTTGCAGAAGTAGTCGAAGTTGTGGTTCTTGTCCCACACGTAGGCCACACCGCCCGACATGCCGGCGGCGAAGTTGCGTCCCGTCTCGCCCAGCACCACCACACGGCCGCCTGTCATATACTCGCAGCAGTGGTCGCCCGCGCCCTCGATGACGGCGATGGCACCGGAGTTGCGCACGCCGAAGCGCTCGCCCACACGGCCGTTGATGTAGATTTCGCCGCTGGTGGCACCATACAGTAAGGTGTTGCCTGCGATGGTGTTGTCCTCAGCCTCGAAGTTGCTGCGCACGGGGGGCAGCACGGCGATGCGTCCGCCGGAGAGTCCCTTGCCCAGATAGTCGTTGGCCTCACCCTCGAGCTTGAAGTTGACACCGCTGGTGAGGAAGGCTCCGAAGCTCTGTCCGGCCGAGCCCTTGAACTTGATGTTGAGCGTCTGGTCCGGCAGACCCTTCTGTCCGTGGCGCGCGGCGATGACACCGGAGAGCATGGCACCCACGGAACGGTCGGTGTTGGCGATGGTGTACTCCAGCGACACCTCCTTCTCGTTCTCGATGGCCTCGCGGGCGGCTTTGATAATCTGCACGTCCTTCACGTTGTCGATGTCGTGAATCTGCTCCGTCACCTGATGGATGGCGGCGTCGTTCTGCACGCGGTGGATGAGGTGGCTGAAGTCGAGCAGCGAGGCTTTCGTGTCAGCGGGTATAGGTTTCACCTCGAGCAGGTCGGCGCGGCCCACGATGTCGTCGAGCTTGGTGAATCCCATCTCGGCCAGATATTCGCGAACCTCCTGAGCCAGGAAGGTGAAGTAGTTGACGAGGTACTCGTAGTGTCCGCGGAAGCGTGCCCTCAGGACGGGGTCCTGTGTGGCGACACCCACGGGGCAGGTGTTGGTGTGGCACTTGCGCATCATCACGCAGCCCAGCACGATGAGGGCCGTGGTGCCGAAGCCGAATTCCTCGGCGCCCAACAGGGCCATGTTGATGATGTCGCGTCCGGTCTTTATCTGTCCGTCCACCTGCAGGCGAACCTGTCCGCGCAGACCGTTGATGACGAGGGTCTGCTGCGTCTCGCTAAGGCCTATCTCAGGCGAGATGCCCGCGTAGCGCATGGACGATGCGGGAGAGGCTCCCGTGCCGCCCTCGGCTCCGGAGATGACGATGATGTCCGCCTTGGCCTTGGCAACGCCGGCGGCGATGGTGCCCACGCCACTCTCGGCCACCAGTTTCACGCTGATCTTGGCCTTGGGGTTTACGTTCTTCAGGTCGAAGATGAGCTGTGCCAGGTCCTCGATGGAGTAGATGTCGTGATGAGGTGGAGGCGAGATGAGGGAGATGCCCGGTATGGAGTGACGTGTCTTGGCGATGACCTCGTCCACCTTGAATCCCGGCAGCTGTCCGCCTTCGCCCGGCTTGGCTCCCTGGGCCACCTTTATCTGTATCTCGTCGGCGTTGACGAGGTATTCGGCCGTCACGCCGAAGCGTCCGGATGCTATCTGTTTGGTCTTGCTACGGAGCGAGATGCCGTCGTAGGTGGCGGTGAAGCGCTCGGAGTCCTCACCACCCTCACCGGTGTTGCTGCGCGCGCCCAGCTTGTTCATAGCCAGAGCGATGGCCTCGTGGGCCTCCTTGCTGATGGCACCGAACGACATGGCTCCGGTGACGAAGTGCTTCACGATGTTCTCCACAGGCTCCACTTGGTCCACGGGGATGGGGTTGCGCTTGAACTGGAAGAAGTCGCGCAGGAAGATGGGGCTCTCCTTCTCGTCCACCAGGTGGGTGAACTCCTTGAACTTCTTGTAGCTGCCCAGGCGTGTGGCCAGTTGCAGGGTGGAGATGCTCTCGGGGTTCCAAGCGTGCTTGATGCCGTCCTTGCGGTAGGCGAACTGTCCCACGTTGGGCAGGATGTCCGTGTCGTGGGCGGTGCCGAAGCCGTCGTGGTGGAAGGCGATGGCGTCGCGGGCCACCTCCTCGAGACGGATGCCTCCGATGGACGAGGTGGCGGTGCCGAAGTAGGTCTTCAGCAGCTCCTCGCTCAGGCCCACGGCCTCGAATATCTTGGCGCCGCGGTAGGAGCGGATGGTGCTGATACCCATCTTGCTCATCACCTTGAAGAGGCCTTTGCAGATGGCCTTTATGTAGTTCTTCTCAGCGGTCTCGTAGTTGAGCTGTATCTCGCCGCGCTTCACCAGGTCGTCGAGCACAGCGAAGGCCATGTAGGGGTTGATGGCGCTGGCTCCGTAGCCCAGCAGCAGGGCGGCGTGCATCACCTCGCGTATCTCGCCGCTCTCCACGATGAGGGCGGTCTGCACACGCTTCTGCACAGAGATGAGGTGGTGGTGTACGGCACTCACTGCCAGCAGCGACGGGATGGCGGCATGCTCGCTGTCCACATCGCGGTCGGAGAGGATGATGTAGTTCACGCCGTCGTTCACAGACTCCTCGGCCTTGCGGCAGATGTCCGTCAGTGCCTCCTGGAGGCCTGCCTTGCCGCGTGCCACCTCGAAGACGATGGGCAGCTTGATGGTCTTGAATCCCTTGTAGCGGATGTTGCAGAGGATGTCCAACTGCGTGTTGTTGAGCACGGGGTGGGGCAGACGCACCATCTTGCAGTGGCTCTCGTTAGGGATGAGGATGTTCATGCCTACGGCGCCGATGTACTCGGTGAGTGACATCACCAGTTCCTCGCGAATGGGGTCGATGGCGGGGTTCGTCACCTGTGCGAACTGTTGGCGGAAGTAGTTGAACATGAGCTGCGGCTTGTCGGAGAGCACGGCCAGCGGGGTGTCGTTACCCATGGAGGCCGTGGGCTCCACGCCGTTGGTACTCATGGGGATGATGGTCTTCTCGATGTCCTCGCGGGTGAATCCGAAGGTGCGCAGCATGGTGTCATACTGGTCCACCTTGTTCTCCACCTTGCGTCCGCTCTTCAGCTTGTCCAGCTCTATGCGGTTGGTCGACAGCCAGTTGCGGTAGGGCTTGGCTTGCGCCAGCTGTTCCTTCAGCTCGCCGTCGTAGTATATCTTGCCTTCTTCGGTGTCCACCAGCAGAATCTTGCCCGGCTGGAGGCGACCCTTCTGTTTGATCTCGCCCGGCTCGAAGTCCATCACACCCACTTCGGAGGCCACCACCATCATGTCGTTCTTGGTGATGAGGTAGCGTGCGGGGCGCAGACCGTTGCGGTCGAGCATGCCACCGGCGTAGCGTCCGTCGCTGAAGAGCAGCGCGGCAGGTCCGTCCCACGGCTCCATGAGGATGGAGTGATACTCGTAGAAGGCCTTCAGGTCTTCGCTGATGGGGTTCTTCTCGTTGAACGACTCCGGCACGAGCATGGCCATGGCGTGGGGCAGACTAAGGCCCGACATGACGAAGAACTCGAGCACATTGTCGAGCGAGGCGCTGTCGCTCATGCCCGGCTGCACGATGGGGCGTATGGCCTTGATGTCGCCCAGCTGGGGCGAGGAGAGCACACTCTCGCGGGCCTCCATCCAGCCGCGGTTGCCACGGATGGTGTTGATCTCGCCGTTGTGGGCCAGGAGGCGGAAAGGCTGTGCCAGGCTCCATGTGGGGAAGGTGTTGGTGCTGAAACGTGAGTGCACCAAAGCCAGTCCACTGGTGAGGTAGTGGTTCGTCAGGTCGGGGAAGTACTCGCGCACCTGCAGCGACGAGAGCATACCTTTATATACTATGTTCTTGTTGGAAAGCGAAACGATGTAGAAGTCTTTGTTCTTCACGCGGTTCTCTATCTTCTTGCGGATGATGTAGAGGGTGCGTTCGAAGTTGGTGACGTCCGTCACGCCGGTGATGAACATCTGCTTGATGTCCGGCTCGGTGGCGAGGGCGTCCTTGCCCAGGATGCTCGAGTTGGTGGGCACGTTGCGGAGGTGCATCAGGGTGAGTCCCTCGCGCTCTATCTCCTCAATCATGATGCTGAGGATGTCCGACTGTTCCTTCTGGTCCTTAGGCAGGAACACCAGGCCGGTTCCGTATTTTCCCTTCTCCGGCACGGGGATTCCTTGCAGGAGGATAAACTCGTGGGGAATCTGAATCATGATTCCCGCACCATCGCCGGTCTTGTTGTCGGCGCCTTCGGCACCACGGTGACGCATGTTCTCCAACACCTTAAGGGCAGAGTCCACCAATTCGTGAGATTTGTTACCATGGATGTTTACGACCATGCCTACGCCACAGGCGTCATGTTCGTACTCGGCATTGTACAGCCCAGTGGAGTTGGACAAGCTATGCTGGTCACTCTCTTCTTGGTTGTTAAAATGTTCTCTCTTTACCATTATTACTTTCTCTAAATGATGAAAAGTGATTTTATTATTATCTAACTGCTTGCAAAAGTACAGATTTTATTTCGTTTGTAAATGATTAAAGGTCGTTTATTGGCAAGAATATCCATGCCTTTTACATAGTGGTAACAATAAGTGTAATAACAAGTGGTCTGTAGTTTTAATATGGGAGGCAATTGATGATATTTAGTTAAGGAGTGAAAGTTGGTTCGTATGGACATAAACTTGCCAAAAGCTACATATTTATTCAAAAAGGAGTGCATATTTCGTTCTTGTCATCTTTTTCGGTCATTTCTTGCGAATTATATCCGTCGTTTGTGGGTTGTCTGTTAGGAAAGTATTATCTTTGCAGCCATATTAAAACAATTGTATCATGTGCGGAATCGTAGGCTACATCGGCGAAAGAACTGCTTACCCGATTCTTATTAAAGGCTTGAAACGCCTGGAATACAGAGGGTATGACAGCGCCGGCATTGCATTAATCAACGGAAAAGGAGAACTTAACGTATATAAGACCAAAGGACGTGTCGCTGACTTGGAGGCTTTTGCCGAGGATAAGGACATATCCGGTACCATCGGCATCGCCCACACCCGTTGGGCCACTCACGGCGAACCTTGTCAGGTGAACGCCCATCCAATCTATTCCTCTTCGGAAAACTTGGCTATCATACACAACGGCATCATCGAGAACTATGCTGTGCTGAAGGAACGCCTCCAACGCAAAGGCTTCACCTTCAAGACCAGCACCGACACCGAGGCGCTGGTGCAACTGATAGAATACATACAGATAAAGAATAACCTCGACCTGCTGACGGCTGTGCAGCTGGCCCTCCACGAGGTGATAGGCGCTTACGCCATCGCCGTGCTGGACAAGCGTCACCCCGACACCATCATCGTGGCTCGCAAGAGCAGCCCCCTGGTGGTGGGCATCGGCAAGGACGAGTTCTTCCTGGGCTCCGACGCTTCACCTATTATAGAATATACCGACCAGATGGTCTACCTGGAGGACGGCGAGATAGCCGTGATGCGCCGGGGACACGAGCTGGAGGTGGTGGACCTGGACAATGTGAAGATGACCCCCGAGGTGCAGACCGTGGAGATGAACCTCGGTCAGCTGGAGAA
>CAVFUK010000044.1:0-10864 GCA_963625535.1 Anaerovoracaceae bacterium
ACTATCCGCAAGACCCTTCGTTCATGGATGCCTGTGATGAGCTGGGACTGTTCGTCATCGTGGCCACTCCCGGTTGGCAGTTCTGGAACAAGAAGCCGGAGTTTGCCGCACGGGTGCACGAGAACACCCGCAACATCATACGGCGTGACCGCAATCATCCCTCCGTGCTGATGTGGGAACCCATCCTCAACGAGACCTCTTATCCGAAGGAGTTCGCGCTGGAAGCCTTGCAGATAACGAAAGACGAATATCCCTATCCGGGACGTCCCGTTGCCGCTGCCGACTCGCACTCCGCTGGTGTGCGCGACAACTACGACCTGGTCTATGGCTGGCCGGGTGACGACGAGAAAGAGAATGCACCCGAGCAGTGCATCTTCACCCGCGAGTTTGGCGAGAATGTAGACGACTGGTACGCCCACAACAACGACAACCGTGCTTCACGCAGTTGGGGTGAGCGCCCGATGAAGGTGCAGGCTCTGTCGTTGGCCAAGACCTACGATGGCCTCTACCGCACCACGGGAAAGTTCATCGGTGGAGCCTTGTGGCACCCGTTCGACCATCAGCGCGGCTATCATCCCGATCCCTACTGGGGCGGACTGTTCGACTGTTTCCGTCAACCCAAATATGCCTACTACATGTTCCGTAGTCAGACGGCTGCCGACCTGCAGCATCCGGTGGCAGACTGTGGACCGATGGTCTACATCATGCACGAGATGACACAGTTCTCCGACAAGGATGTGGTGGTCTTCAGCAACTGCGACTCTGTGCGCCTCTCCATCTACGACGGGGCAAAGAGCTGGACCCTGCCCGTGGTACACAAGCAGGGTGGAATGCCCAACGCCCCGGTGGTGTTCGACAATGTGTGGGACTTCTGGGAGGCACGCGACTATAGCTACAAACAGAAGAACTGGCAGCGAGTGAACATGGTGGCCGAGGGCATCATCGACGGTAAGGTGGTCTGCTCCACCAAGAAGATGCCGTCGCGACGCTCCACTAAGCTGCGCCTCTATGTCGACTGGCAAAATCAGGAGTTTGTGGCCAACGGCTCCGACATCATCGTGGTGGTGGCCGAGGTGACCGACGACAGCGGCCACGTGCGTCGCTTGGCGAAGGAGAACATCGTGTTCACCGTGGAGGGCGAAGGAGAACTGGTGGGCGATGCCTCCATCGGCGCCAATCCCCGTGCGGTGGAATGGGGCTCTGCTCCCGCGCTGATACGCTCTACCCGCAAAGCAGGCAAGATAACCGTGAAGGCCCGTGTGCAGTTCGAAGGCACACATGCGCCCACACCGGCCGAGATAACCTTCGAGAGTGTGCCCGCTACGCTCCCGTTCTGCTACATCGATGAGGAGCAGGCGAGCCAACAGACTGTGCAGACCGCCCAGAAAGGCGGCGTGCAGCTGACCGAGGATGAGAAGCGCAAGGCGCTCGATGAAGTGGATAAACAACAAAAAGAGTTTGGCATACAGAAATAGTATTGCCGCAAAATATTAACAAGAACATTTTATAAACTATGAAGATGAAAAGAAGCTTGACATGGGTTATGTGCGCTATGTGCGTCGTCCCATTGGTGGCCCAGTATCCGGTGATACCGGATTCCGTGAAACAACGGGTGGCCCAACAGAGTGCGGAAATTGACCGGTTGTCCGATGAGGCTTGGCAGAAAGCCTACCCCATCGTGCAACGTGAGTCGGAGAACGGACGACCTTACCGTCCTTGGGCTTCCAAGCCGGAGGATTTGGTGAAGTGCGACATCCCCGCTTTCCCCGGTGCGGAAGGTGGTGGTGCCTACACCCCAGGCGGGCGTGGAGGCAAAGTGATAGTTGTCACATCCTTGGCCGATAGGGGACCGGGTACGTTGCGTGAGGCTTGCGAGACAGGCGGCGCGCGCATCGTCGTGTTCAATGTGGCCGGCATCATCCAACTGAAGTCGCCCATCAACGTGCGCGCTCCCTATATCACCATTGCCGGACAGACGGCTCCGGGCGATGGCGTGTGCGTGACTGGGGCCTCGTTCCTGATAGACACGCACGATGTGATTATCCGTCACATGCGTTTCCGCCGCGGCGCGCAGGATGTGGGCTTCCGCGACGATGCCGTCGGGGGTAATGCTGTCGGCAACATCATGATAGACCATGTGTCGGCTTGCTGGGGACTCGATGAGAACATGTCCGTCTATCGCCACGTCTATAACCGCGACCCTGAAACGGGCAAGGGTGAGAAACTGCCTACGGTGAACATCACCATACAGAACTCGTTCTTCTTCGAGGCGCTCGACCTCTACAACCATGCGTTTGGGGCTACCATAGGTGGCCACAATAGTATGTTCGCCCGCAACCTCTTCGCGTCGAATATCTCCCGCAACTGCTCCATTGGCATGGACGAGGACTTCAACTTTGTGAACAATGTGACGTATAACTGGTGGAACCGCTCCGTGGATGGAGGTGACCACACCAGTCGACTGAACATCATCAACAATAACTTCAAGCCGGGACCTATCACCGAGACCAATAAGCCGGGTGCGGCCATCCGTTACCGTATCGTGAAGATGGAGTCGGGTCGAAGCGAAGCCTACAAGAACACCTATGGCAAAGCCTATGTGAATGGCAACGTGGTGTGGGGCAACGAGAAGGTAACCGCCGACAACTGGGCAGGAGGTGTGCAGTTCGGTGGTCAGCGCGAAAGCGACGACTACAGCGATGTGCGTGTGAACGTGCCTTTCGCTATGCCTCACGTCACCATCCTCTCTGCCGCCGATGCCTACGAACAGGTGCTCGACCACAGCGGTGCCACCTTCCCCAAACGCGATGCTGTGGACCAACGCATCGTCAAGAGTGTGCGTACCGGCAAAGCCAGCTACGTGAAGGATGCCGACCAATACACCTGCTCCACTCGCTACGTGAAGCGCCGTTTGCCGAATGACTCTTATAAATATGGTATCATCACCGACCCGCGTCAGGTAGGCGGATTGCCCGAATATAAAGGTAAACCTTACCAGGACAGCGACGGCGACGGAATGCCCGATGCCTGGGAACGCAAGTATGGGCTGAACCCCAATGACTCATCGGACGCGACAGCGGACTGCAATGGCGACGGATACACGAACATCGAAAAATACATCAATGGTATCGACCCCACCCAGAAGGTGGACTGGACGGATGTGAAGAACAACCACGATACGTTGGTTAACCGAAAATCTCTCATGAAATGAACACACACAGACTGAAACAGTTATGGTGTCTGGGCTTGATGTGCACACTGGCAATGAACACTGCGCTGGCACAGGACACACCCATTGCCTACAAGGACGGACAACTCCAATATGACACCGATGCGAAGGGCAATCGCATCATCGATTTCTCCTATTGCGGCTACCGCAATTCCAATGTCGACATCCCCGATGCGGCGGTGAAGGTTTACGTTTCCTCTACGGAGGGGGACAACAGCGCCACCATCCAACGGGCCATCGACTACGTATCTTCCTTGAAAGCCGACGCTAACGGCCTGCGTGGAGCCGTGCTGTTGCAGAAGGGAACCTACCGCCTGGACAAAGCTCTGTACATACGCACCTCGGGTGTGGTGCTGCGCGGAGCCGACAAAGCGGAGACCATCCTCGAAAAGCATGGCTACCAGCGTGGAGCCATCGTCTATATAGAAGGTTACGACAACCGCAAGGTGACCGATACACTCTCCATCACGTCAGACTATGTGCCGGTGAATGCGCGCACACTGCAAGTGTCGTCGACAGGCGGCCTGCAGGCTGGCGACCGGGTGATGGTCTACCGCCCTTCTGAGAAGGAGTGGATAGCCTCCGTTGGTTGCGACATCTTCGGTGGCGGCATCGGTACCTTGGGCTGGAAACCTGGTGACGCTGACCTCCGTTGGGACCGTGCTGTGGAACAAGTCGAAGGCAACACTCTTACGCTGGATGCCCCGCTTACTATGGCCTTGGATGCTGCCAATGCCCACAGCAAGGTACTGCTCTACACATGGAGCGGACGTATTGCCGACAGCGGTGTGGAAAACCTGACATTGGTGTCGGACTACGATAAGCAATATCCACTGGACGAGAATCATGCCTGGACGGGAGTCTCCATCAACCATGCGGAGAACTGCTGGGTGCGCAACCTCAACTTTTCGCAGTTGGCGGGCAGTGCGGTGGTGGTGCAGCCTACAGCCTCCCGCATCACGGTGGAAGATTGCATCGCCACCCATCCTGTGTCGGAGATTGCCGGTCTGCGCAGACAGACATTCTTCACCATGGGACAACTGACGCTGTTCCAACGCTGCTACTCCGAGCAGGGCATTCACGACTTTGTGGCGGGCATGAACGCTGCCGGTCCCAATGCCTTCGTGCAGTGCCAGTCGTCCGAGTCGAAAGGGTATAGTGGCGCCGTGGGCGCTTGGGCCTGTGGCTTGCTGTTCGACGTGGTGAACATCGACGGGCACGACCTTGCCTTCCGCAACCTCGGACAGTCCAAAGCCGGTGCCGGATGGAACACGGCGAACAGCGTATTCTGGCAATGCACCGCTGCGGAGATTCATTGTTACTCTCCCGCTGCGGATGCCAAGAACTACGCATACGGTTGCTGGGCACAGTTCTCGGGCGATGGTGTATGGTCTGGCTCCAACAACCACATCTCACCGCGCAGTCTGTTCGACGCGCAGTTGACAGCCCGCCTGCAAAGCAATATGTCGAAGCGTGACCGCGTGTGGCCACTCTCAACGAGTGCTACCAGCAGTCCCGCAATGGACCAGGCTATGCTGATGTCGAAAGAGGCTATGAAGCCGCGACTCACCCTGCGCATGTGGATAGACCAGCGTCCGTTCGAGGCTACGGTCTCTACGGATGGCGTGAAGTCCATCGACGAGGTGAAGTTTAAACAACCTGCGACGACAGCTCCCGCAAAGAAACTGTGTCGGGTGGAGAATGGTGTGTTGGTGGCCGATGGCTGCCTGCTGACCGGTGGCACGCGTAAGGAGACTTGGTGGAACGGCAGTCTGCGTCCCAACTACTTACGTGGCGCGTCGGACAACATCACCCGCTTCGTGCCCGACCGCGAGGGCGAGGGCTTGACCGACCGCATCGACTCGGTGGTGGCAAAGATGAAGCGCCGCCACAACTTGGCCAAGGAATATAACTACGGACTCTGGTACGAGCGTCGGCGCGACGATCACGAACGTATCCGCCGCCGCGATGCCGACGTGTGGGCTCCGTTCTATGAACAGCCGTTTGCCCGCAGTGGACAAGGCACCGCTTGGGAGGGCATGAGCAAGTACGACCTTACCCGACCCAACACCTGGTACTGGGGACGCTTGAAAGAGTTTGCAGACAAGGCCGAGCCGGAAGGCATTCTGCTCTACTATCACAACTACTTCCAACACAACATCCTGGAGGCTGGTGCCCATTGGGTGGACTGCCCGTGGCGGTCGGCCAACAACATCAACAATACTGGATTCCCCGAGCCTGTGAACTTCGCGGGCGACAAACGCATCTTTGTGGCGGAGATGTTCTACGACATCACCCACCCTGTGCGCCGTGAGCTCCACCGCAATTACATCCGGCAGTGTCTCAACAACTTTGCCGACAATAGCAACGTCATCCAGTTCATCAGTGCCGAGTACACCGGCCCGCAACACTTCATGGAGTTTTGGCTCGACTGCATTGCCGAGTGGGAACAAGAGACCGGCAAGCATGCACTGGTTGCACTGAGTGCTACCAAGGATGTGCAGGACGCTATTCTGAGCGACCCCAAACGGGCCGCCGTAGTGGACATCATCGACATTCGCTATTGGTTCTACCGTGTGGACGGGTCGGCCTACGCTCCCGAAGGCGGCAAGAACATGGCACCCCGACAGCATGCCCGCAAGGTGAAGGAAGGAAAGATGGGGGCCGAAGGCGCTTACAAGGCAGTGAGTGAATACCGCACCAAATATCCTGACAAGGCTGTGATGCTCTACGCACAGAACTATCCCGACCAAGGTTGGCCCATCCTGATGGCAGGCGGCTCTTGTCCGGTAGTGCGCATCGGCGACGAAGCCCTGTTGCGCGCCATTCCACAGATGAAACCTGTTGTGCAGAGCGACACGGCCTACCAACTGTTGCAGGGTGACAATGGAGTCCTCGTGCGTGTGGGCAACGGCCATGCGGTGACGTTGCAGTTGCCTGTCGGTACCTATCGTCTGAAGTATGTGCACGAACGCAGCGGTGAGGTGACCATGCTCAACAAGAAAGTGAAGGTGACTGGTGACTACACCTTGAACCCCGACAAAGGCGGAGTCTACTGGTTTGAGAAGATAAACTAAAATGATAAAGGCGCATCCCTTTGGGGTGCGCCTTTATTGATTAACTCATATATAAACCTAGTACTTTACTAAAGACTATCGCCGAAATCAGCTTTGAACTTAGCCACCAACTCCTCTTGCCAGTGACCAATCTCTTTGAGGCGACCGAAGAAGAAGCGCAATACGCTGGGCTCTTCCACCCATTCGAGACCACCTATCAACTCGCGGTTATCCCACAGCCATTTCACACGGTCGGCCACATACTTGATCTGTGAGAGTGTGAACACACGGCGGGGCACTGCCAGACGGGCAAGTTCCAACTCAGCATACACCTCCGAACCGTCGGGGTTGCGCTGCTCACTCAGTGTACCACGCTCCATAGGACGAATGCCGCCGGCAATGTAGAGCGCTGCGCAGACGGCGGCAGCCGGATATTGGTTGTGGGGCATGTCGGGCACGAATGCCGAGCAGTTGAGGTGCGCTCCCAGTCCGCCTGCCGGCTTGATGACGGGCACTCCGTAATCGTCTAATTCTTTGATAAGATAAGCGATGAACTCCGGTCCGTGCGACAGATATTCCATGTCGAGCGACTCATAGAGTCCCACGGCCATAGCCTCGATGCTACGCACGTCGATACCTCCGTATGTGAGGAATCCCTCGTAGAGTGGAATGAACTCCATCATGCTGTTGATAATCTCCTTGTTGTGAGAGATGATGGCACCACCGCGTGCGAATCCCAGCTTGCGGGCTGAGAAGTAGATGATGTCCATCTTGTCTGCCAACAGGTGGTAAATCTCGCGCGGCTCCATGTATTTGCACTGAGCCTCACGCATCTTCATGAAGTAGATGTTGTCTTGCAACAACGATGCGTCGAGCACACTGGGTATCTTATATTTGTGGCAGATGTCTGCTACGGCGCACATGTTCTCCAGTGATACGGGCTGACCGCCGATGAGGTTCGTTCCCGACTCCACACGCACGAAGGCCACATTCTTGGCACCCACGGCCTTGATGGTCTCTTCCAGACGAACGAGGTCGAAGTCGCCCTTGAACGGGTCGTCGCTCACGGGTATCAGACCCTTCTTGTCCACCAACTCGATGACCTCACCGCCTAAGCGGGTGATGTGGGCTTTCGTCGTGGTGAAGTGGAAGTTCATCAACGCTTTCTTGCCAGGCGTCACGTAACGGCAAGCCAGAATGTTCTCGGCCGCGCGACCTTGGTGGGCGGGCAGCACATTGTCCACACCGAACACATCCTTGATGGCTTTCTTCAGCCGGTTGAAACTCTCGGAACCTGCGTAGGCATCGTCGGCGCGATGCATGGCGGCTGTCTGAAGGTCGGACATCGCGTTCACACCGGAGTCGGTGAGCATGTCCATATAAATGTCGCGGTTCTGCAACAGGAAGGTGTTGTTACCTGCCTCCTGCATCTTGCGCATACGCTCTTCGGGGGGAAGGAGATTCAGTTTTTGTACTACCCGCACTTTGTGCATCTCCAAGGGCACTTGGTTTTCTGGTTGATAGAATTTAACGGCCATATTAGATAATAGTTTTGTTTTTTAACTCGTTATATGTCGATATTAACAAGTGCAAAGGTAGTCGCTCGACGAGGTATATGGCCGAACATAATTCCGGTAATAAATACCATTATTACCTCTAATAAACATTTCTACCAATTATCACGACCATTATTCATACACTTTACCGGATTATTGTCTAACTTTGTAAGCAAAGGTGATGTTTTCCTATACCTATTTATATATAGACAAATTGAAAGTTTATGCCAAAAGTCATTACTTCTATAGATGAGTTGAATGCCTTGTTTCGCCAGCCGACCACCCATCCGATGGTGACCGTCGGTGACCTCTCCCAAGCGGACCTGGAACTGTTTGTGCCCACGGACTTCGGTATGTATTGCATTGTGCTGATGGACGAGAACTTCGGGGAGTTGGTGAAAGGCGGCAAAACGATGCGTTACCAGGCGGGCACGGCCTTCTCGTTACGTCCGGGTCAGGTGGTCTCCATGAACCTCGATTACCGGACTCGTCCGCATGGCTACATGCTGGCATTCCGTCCCGAGTTGTTGGAGAAGTGCGGACTGGGACGAGACTTCTATATGTTCAACTACTTCAACTCCGATGTGTTCGAGGCGTTGGAACTGAGCGACACCGAGCGCGGTGTGTTGCTCAACTGCTTTGCGAACATACAGACCGAGCTGCACACACCGCCCGATTACCTCTCCACCCACATGATCCGTCTGGGTATCGGCCATTTGCTGAGTTATTGCAAACGCTTCTTCGAACGGCAGTTCAGTGAGCAACGTCCGCTCGAGGAGAGCCTCGCCAGCCGTATGGACAAGATGATAGACAACTATCTGTCGAGTGGAATGCCTGCCCAGCACGGGCAGCCAACGGTGGCGTGGTGCGCCAGCCAGTTCCACATCTCGGCCAATTACTTTGGCGAGTTGGTGCGGCGTGAACTGCACATCACTGCTCAGGAGTATATCATGGGGAAGGTGGTCTCTGCCGCCAAGATACTGTTGAACGACACCCAGATGACCGTAGCCGAGATAGCTCAGGAGTTGGGCTTCGCCTATAGCAACCACTTCACCCGCATGTTCCGTAAGCAGACCGGACTCACTCCTCTGGAGTATCGTAAAGATCGGTTCCAAGGCAAGTCCAAGGTGCCTGAAAAATGCCCCTAGGGTCTCGGGCCATAGACCCTAGGGTCTCGAGCGGTTGAGCATAGAACCTAGGGCCGTTGAGCCTAGGGTCTCTGATAAGCACCCTATAACTCTGTGTTACCTCCCTGTTTAATTTGTCAGATTGTCGAGTATACAACTGAATCACTTGTCAACCTCTGTGAGGTTAAACCAGAAGACTTGTCTTCCACGGGTTACCCTTCTATTCACTTTGAACTGCGATTTGATAAAAAAGAATCAACCCATTCCACGGATAGGAGCAGGTCCTAATCTGTAGAATGGGTCGAGTCGGTATGGATTTCTACGTACGTCTGGCTTAGTCCTTCGCGGCAGCCTCGTGCTCCAGGGAGGCGAGTATGAAGGTGCCGATGGCTTTTCCCTCGTTCTCAGCCAGTCCCGTGTCCTTGCCACAGAGGTAGTAGTTCACGGTACCGGTGCGGCTCAGGTTCTTGGCCGGGCCCAGGCCTGCTGAGGCACAGCTCTGTATGATGTTGGTGCGGCCGTCCTCCTCGCGGATGAAGGTTTTCAGCAATCCGTCGTAGGCCTTGTCTGCCACAGGCTGGTAGGTCTCTTTGTCGAGCAGTCCCAGACGTATTCCTTTATAATATGCGTAGGTGAAGATGCACGAGCATGAAGCCTCCAGGTAATTGGCCGCGGTGCCCACGTTGTAGGTCTCTCCGTCCACGGTGTCGCCAATGCCGTCCGCAGTCTTGCTGGCATCGTAGCGCAACAATTGGTACCATACGCCTGCGGTGGCGTCCTGTCGGCGCGCAATGCCCGCTGCAACCTGTTGCAGTATGGCACATACGGCCGGATAGTCCGTGTGATCCTTCGGCATGAACTCCAACACATCCACCAGAGCGGCGAAATACCATCCCATGCCTCTGCCCCAGAACTCCTTGCTGCAACCCAGATATGGGTCTTGCTTGTTGCTCCAGAATGCGTTCGAGTCGTTGGGGGTGGCGGTCCATGCGTGGTAGTTCAGCTGTTCCTCCGCATCGTAGGTATATTTGTGAATCGTCTTGAACTGTAGGGCGATGTCGCTCCAGCTCTGGGTGTTGTCCGCAGCGTCGTCCTTGCCGAACACGTGTTGCCACTGGGCGTAGATGGGCGAGCCCATGAAGAGTCCGTCCAGCCACATCTGGTTGGGGTAGCTTGCTTTGTGGAAGAATCCTCCGGTACCTGGCAGTCCTTCAGCGATGCGCGAGTGGTCATACTTCAGTTTGTTGCGTATCAGTGTGGCTGCGTTGCGGTAGCGTTCCGCGTCTTTGGTGTTGCCTTTCTTCAGCTCCTCGGCATAGAGGGCGAAGTAGATGTTGCCTGCCGGCAGGTCGTCGATGTTGCTAGGTCGCAGTGCCGTGCCGCCCTTTTCGTTCATTATCATCGATCCGTCCTCGTTGGTACTGTGGTCGGCAAAGGCTTTCACTGCATCGTAGTATTCTGTCTTCTCGGGGTACATCTGCCAAGCCTTCAGCACAGCGTTCGCCACCAGTCCGGACACATAGTCCCATCCCGTGTGGCAGAGCGAGTCTTGATAGTGTCGGTTACAGTAGAAGTCTCCTAGTCCGTGGCTCTCCACCATCTTCTGTGAGTAGATTGTCACGTCCTTTTTCCCTGATGTGCAGGCGCACACCAGCACCATCGTGGCTACAGCCACCCCAGTCATCCATTTTTTCTGCTTCATGATATCAGAGTTATATTTATAGATTATAATTTTCTAATGTTCCTTCGAATATTCTGTAGCGCAGCAATCCGTTTCCGGAAATGTGATATTGATGGACACGATCTTCCTGCGCGAGGCCTTGTCGGCCAAGGGCACCACAAATATCAGTCCGAGCGCATAGCCCAGCTGGGTGACGAACGTGATGAGGTTGGCTT
>CAVFUK010000045.1:0-12212 GCA_963625535.1 Anaerovoracaceae bacterium
TAGCCCGCTGCGGTGGGGGAGGTTGCGTGTATCCCTTGGCCGCAGCGGGCTGTTACCCAATGAATATAGTTGCTTGGGTGGTGAATCCTCGATGGGAACGATCCTTTTACCTAATATAATAATATGTGTTAATCAATTCCTTTGAAGGGTTGGCCGTTGACGGTCACGTCCTCGAACTGGATGTTCTCCACACCGATTACCTTGTTAATCTCAGGTTCGGTGACACCGTTGAACTGGCAGTTCTTCAGGTAGATGTCGCGGGCCTGCACCTTGTCCTCGAAGCCGTCGAGCATCAGCACGTACTGGCTCTTCTGCGAGGTGATGTTCTCCAGGTGAATGTTGTGAAAGTAGGGTGGATAGGGCCCGTCGTCCACGTGCCAGTACTTCTGTTCGAAGCCCAGTATGGCACGGCGGCACTCGCCCACGGTGAGGTTGCGCACGTAGACGTTCTTCACCTCGCCGCCACGGATGGCGTTGGACTTGATGCGGATGATGCGGTCCAGTGCCGGGCTGTCCATCTGGCAACCCTCCACCCACACGTTGTAGCATCCGCCGGTGATCTCGCTGCCGATGGCCACGCCAGCGTGGCCGTCCTTCATGCTGCAGTTGCGCACGATGATGTTCTGGCTCGGCAGGTTCCAGTAGCGGCCGTCCTCGTCGCGGCCGGACTTGATGGCGATGCAGTCGTCGCCCGTGTTGAAGTTACACTCCTCTATCCGTACGTTGGTGCACGACTCTGGGTCGCAGCCGTCGTTGTTGCTGCCGTGGCTGTCCATCGTCACCCGGCGCACGGTCACATTCTCCGACATCAGCGGGTGGATGAGCCAGAAGGGCGAGCGGTGGAGCGTGAACCCTTCGAGCAACACATTCTTGCACTTATAGAGGTTGATGAACTGCGGACGGATGCCCTCCTCGCCCTCGAACACCCGCAGGCGCAGGGCCACGGAGTCCTCCTTCATCTGGTAGAGGCGCGTCTTCTCGTTCACCTCGGTGCCGTCGGGCAACTTCACCTTGCCGATGCGTCGCTGTGAGAACCAGTTGGTGGTGTCCGCCTGGCCGTCGAGGGTGCCCGTGCCGGTGATGGCCACGTTGGTCTCGTCGTAGGCATAGATGAGGGGCGAGATGTTGTAGCAGTCGATACCCTCGATGCGTGTCAGCACCGTGGGGAACAGCTTTGGGTCGGTGACGAAGCGCACCGTGGCTCCCTGGCTGACGTGCAGGTTCACGTTCGACTTCAGTTGGATGGGCCCTGTGAGGTAATCGCCCGCGGGAATCACCACCCGGCCGCCGCCGTTGTTGGCGCAGGCCTCTATGGCCCGGCGTATGGCCTCGGTGTAGAGTGTGTCTCCTTCGGTGTGGTAGTCGGTGATGAGATACTCCTTGTCGGGGAATGTGGGGGCCACTATCTGTTGGTCGATGGTCTTCATCACATTCCAGGGCTGCTGGCTTTGCGATGCGCACGATGCCAGCAGCAGGGTCGCTGTGAGCAGCGTGGCGAGTTTATTCGTTGTTGTACCTTTCATAATATGATTTTTGTTTTCGATGGCAAAGTTAGGCTCCTTGGCGCAACGGGTAGTGTATTTTTTGAGCAAATGCGTGTAGTTTTCTGTTTGCGGTCAATAATTACAGCCGTTTTATGCGCCTTGTGCCCCGGTAGACAGCAAAGCCGCTCCCTTCTGCACTTGTGGAGGCAGAGGGGAGCGGCTCTTCGGTCGGGCTGGCCCGTGGTAGGGGACTTGTCCGGTTTATGGGTTCGCGGCCTCTATCTTCAGCAGAGCTCCGGTGGTGGGGTCGAAGGTCACCTTGGTGGTGGTCTTCTTGTTGAACAGGCTGCCTACGAGCACCTCGGTGTTGCCGAACTGGGCTATGTTCATCTCCCCCGTATAATAGGTCTTGCTGCCGTCGGTCACCGTCACGTCGGCCTTGGAAGGTACGTTGTAGATCACTCCCGTGGGTTTCTTCTTCCCCTTCTCGGTCGTGGCCGGTTGCTGCGGCACGCTCTTCTGGTTGGTCACCGATAGGTAGAGGGGCGCACCGGCTAGGTCGTCGGCGTCCACGAATCCGAGTTTCTTCGAGAAGCGGAGCATCACCTGCTTGCTGATGTTGCCCGTGGGCACCACCCGCAGGGTCGTGCTCTTCGTCTCCCGCTTCGTCACACCGACGAAGAGTTGCATCAAGGCGCGCTCTTGCTCGTCGAGGCTCTGCAGCATAATCTTCAGCATCTCCCCGTCCTTTGGCATGCTGTCTGCCTGGCCGCGGGTGATGGTGTTCTTACTCTCGCGGATGTTGTAGATCTCTTTAGCCGTCAGCTCCGCCATCTTCGCGGTGGAGCCTGCCATCAGTATCTCCTCGTTCATGTAGTCGCGCGGGTTGAGTTCCTTCTCAGTCTCGGCGGCCTGTTCCTTCGGCTCGGGCGTAGCGGCCAGGGTGGTGTTGATGGCCTTGATGATGCCCTCCTCGGTGAGGTCCATCAGCGGGGCTACGGTCTTCTCCTTCAGCTTCACGGTGTAGACCTTGGTGGTGTCCGGTAATCCTTTCGGACGCACGGTCACGCTCTTTATCTCCCAAGCCTCGCTGGCGGTGGTGGCTACGTCGGTCAGCCGCAGGTACTTCTCGGCGTATTGGCAGAAGTCACCGGGCGTGTAGGTGGTGTGTTCCGCCTTCACGGTGATGTCTATGGCCGTCTGAGGCAGGAAGTAGGTTACGCCCTCGTTCATCTTACCCGGTTGGTAGGTGAGGACCTCCGTCTGTGCGAAGCCGAGGCTCGCTGTGGCCAGCAGTCCTGTCAGTATCCATGTCTTTTTCATATCTTTTCCGTTTATGATGTCTGTTAGCTTATGGGGCAAAGATAGGACAACTTACGGAATCGTTGTCCTCCTTTAACCCTATTTGTTCATTCTTTACGTTACATTACTGGTTTTGCAAGCCCGACGGGCGGAGGTCGGGTCGGCTCGTCAGCCGCATCCATGCCTTGGGCAGTGCGTCGATGAGGTCGCTAGCCGTCATGCTCACCTCTCCGATGCCTGCCGCGGCTATGTCGCCCGCCAGTCCGTGGAGGTAGACACCCAGTCGGCACGCGTCCTCCTGTGTGTAGCCCTGCGCCACCAGTGCCAGCAACACGCCGGTCAGCACGTCGCCGCTGCCGGCTGTGGCCATGCCCGGGTTACCGGTGGGGTTGAAGTAGACATTCCCCTCGGGGGTGACCACCGCTGTCCACGCCCCCTTTAGGATGATGTAGAAGCGCTGTTGGGCGGCCAGCTCCTTGGCTTTTGTCAGCCGTTCGAAGGAGTCGTTGCACGAGCCCACCAACCGCTCGAACTCCTTGGGGTGCGGGGTGAGGATGGTCTGCTTGGGCAGTTGCTGCAACCAGCCTTTGTACACCCCGAGGATGTTCAGCGCGTCGGCGTCCAGCACCAAGGGCACGTGTGTCTGCTTAATCTGGTCGCTCATGGCCAGGGCGGTGTCGGGCATCTGTCCGATGCCGGGCCCTATGGCCACGGCGCTGAAGTTGGTCTTGTCGCTCACGCTGGTGAAGTACTCCTCGTTCGTGTCGTGCTCCAGGATTGCCTCCGGCACGGCCGTCTGCAGGATGTCGTTGTTGCGCGTGGGGGTGTGTACGGTCAGTAGGCCCACGCCGCAGCGCAGACAGGCTTTGGCTGCGAGTACCGAAGCTCCTGCCATGCCGTACTTGCCGGCTATCAGCAGGGCGTGCCCGAAGTCACCCTTGTGGGCGAACCGCTTGCGCGGCCGGATGAGTGACTGTATCTCGTACGCCTCGGTGATGCGGTACGGGGTCTCCACCCCGTCGAGCCATTGGGGCAGCAGGTGGATGTCCAGCACCTCCAGCTCGCCTATCACTTCCTGGTTCTCGGCGAAGAGGAACGCCAGTTTGGGCTTCTGCAGGGTCAGCGTCACGTCGGCCTGTATGATGTGGTTGCGCACGTTGTACGAGTTGTCCTCGCACATCAACCCCGACGGCACGTCGATGGACACCACCGTGGCCTCCGACTGGTTGATGTACTTCACCACCATGGCATAGCCGCCGTTCAGCGGCTTGTTCAGTCCCGACCCGAAGAGTCCGTCCACCACCAGGCAGCCTTTCGGCAGTTGGGGTGGGGTGAACTGGGTGGTGATCTCCGTGAAGGCCACGTTGCACCCCCGTAGACGTTCCTTGTTGGCGGCGCAGTCCACCGACAGTTTGCCTGCCGTGTTGAACAGGTAAGTGTATGTCTTATACCCCTCTTGCGACAGCATGCGGGCTATGGCCAGCGTGTCGCCGCCGTTGTTGCCCGGGCCTGCGAAGAGGTACACGGGTACGAAAGTGCTCCATCGTCTCTTGATGGCGTCCGTCAGGGCGCGTGCCGCCCGTTCCATCAAGTCGATGGAGGCGACGGGCTCATGTTCGATGGTGTACTTGTCCCATTCTTTGATTTGTGTAGTCGTCAGTATTTTCACAATTATTTACATCTTTGTTCTTTCGGGGTTCAAAATTACGATTTTCATGGGAAACGTTATCTTCATTCCAAGAAAAAACTTACTTTTGCAGTCTATTTTGCAAACCTAACTAGTTATGGATGTTTTAGAAATAAAGGATAAAACCTTTGCTGTTTCTATTTCCGCGGAGGAGATACAGAAGCAGGTGAAACGCGTAGCCGAAGAAATCACGTCCGACTTGCAGGGGAAGGACCCTATTTTCCTAGGTATTCTGAATGGCTCGTTCATGTTCATGGCCGACCTGATGAAGTATGTGAATATCCCCAGTGAACTTTGCTTCGTGAAGTTCTCTTCGTACGTGGGCACACAGTCCACGGGCGAGATGAAGGAATTTCTGGGTCTGACGCAGGATGTGACAGGCCGTACGGTGGTGATTGTGGAGGACATCATTGAGTCCGGCTTCACCATGCAGTATATGATTGATTACCTCGCCAAGCGCGGCCCGAAGGAAATAAAGGTGGCCACCTTACTGGTGAAGCCCGAGCTGCTGAAGGCCGACGTGCGCATCGACTACCGCGCCTTCAATATCCCCAACGATTTCATCGTGGGCTACGGACTGGACTACGACGGCTATGGCCGCAACTATCCGGACATCTACACGCTGGTGAGTAAATGATGGACAGACATCTAAATAGAGATTCTATATTATAAGGTATAAAGTTTTATGTTGAACATTGTAATTTTTGGAGCTCCGGGTTCGGGCAAAGGAACCCAAAGTGAGCGTATTGTAGCGAAGTTTGGTATTAACCACATCTCCACGGGCGACGTGCTGCGTGCCGAGATGAAGAACGGTACAGAGCTGGGCAAGACAGCGAAGGGATACATCGACCAGGGTCAGCTGATTCCTGATGAGTTGATGATCAACATCCTGGCCAGCGTGCTCGACTCGTTCAAGGACAGCAAAGGCGTCATCTTCGACGGCTTCCCCCGTACCATCGCCCAGGCTGAGGCTCTGAAGAAGATGCTGGCTGAGCGTGGACAGGAGGTTTCCATCATGCTCGACCTGGAAGTGCCCGAGGACGAACTGATGGTGCGCCTCATCAAGCGCGGCAAAGACTCTGGCCGTGCCGACGACAACGAGGAGACCATCAAGAAACGCCTTGTGGTGTACCACTCGCAGACAGCTCCGCTCATCGACTGGTTCAAGAACGAGGGCAAATACCAACATATCAATGGCCTTGGAACCATGGACGCCATCTTCGCGGACATCGTTGCAGCCATCGAGAAGTTGTAATCAAGAAATCCTGACGGGAGTCGCACAGGGGCGGTGGCTGACAGCTCACCCCGGGGTGCGACTCCCTTTTTTATATTCCACAGTTAAAGCTAATTCGAAGAAGAGATATGGCAGAATCTAATTTTGTTGATTACGTGAAAATCTATTGTCGCTCGGGCAAGGGAGGACGAGGCTCCGCCCACATGCGCCGGGCCAAGTACATTCCCAACGGAGGGCCCGACGGTGGCGACGGCGGCAGGGGTGGCCATGTCATTCTCCGAGGCAACCGCAACTACTGGACCCTGCTCCACCTGAAGTATGACCGTCACGTGTTCGCCGGCCATGGCGGCAACGGCTCGTCCAGCCGCAGCTTTGGCAAGGACGGACAGGACAAGGTGATAGAGGTGCCGTGCGGCACCGTGGCCTTCAATGCCGAGACCGGCGAGTATCTGTGCGACATCACCGAGCACGGCCAGGAGGTGGTGCTGCTGAAGGGCGGCCGTGGTGGACTGGGCAACTGGCACTTCAAGACCGCTACCCGGCAGGCCCCACGCTTCGCTCAGCCGGGCGAGCCCATGCAGGAACTCACCGTGGTGCTCGAGCTGAAGTTGCTGGCCGACGTCGGTCTGGTGGGATTCCCCAACGCGGGCAAGTCCACCCTGCTCTCCGTGGTATCGTCTGCCCGCCCCAAGATAGCCAACTACCCCTTCACCACGCTGGAGCCCAACCTGGGCATCGTGGCCTACCGCGACGGCAAGTCGTTCGTCATGGCGGACATCCCCGGCATCATCGAGGGGGCCAGCGAAGGCAAGGGCCTGGGCCTGCGCTTCCTGCGCCACATCGAGCGCAACTCCCTGTTGCTGTTCATGGTGCCGGCTGATGCCGACGACATCCGCAAGGAGTACGACGTGTTGCTCAACGAACTCACCAAGTTCAACCCCGAGATGCTCGACAAGCAGCGCGTGCTGGCCATCACCAAGTGCGACATGATAGACGAGGAGCTGATGGGCATGCTGGAGCCTAGCCTGCCGGACAACATCCCCCACGTGTTCATCTCCTCCATCACCAAGATGGGCATACAGGAGCTGAAAGACGTGCTGTGGACCGCCCTCAACAGTGAGAGCAATAAACTGGACGCTGTGTCGCAACGCATCGTCCACAAGAACAAGGATGTGAACGCCCTGAAGAGCGAACTGGTGGCCATGGGCGAGGACGGCGACATCTCCTATGACGACGAGGAGGTGGAGGACCTGGACGACTTCGACTATGAGTACGACGAGGAGGACTGGGACGAGGATGACTCCGCCCCGCAAAAGTAGCTCTCCTCTGCGCTATATATAATAAGGTATACCGACTAGAAAACGTTTACGACTATGGAGATAGAAAAAGCAATGATTGAGGGCCTCGTGTTCAAGGGCGCCAAGAAGAAGGTGGCAGCCGAGCCCAAGGTGAAGACCAAAGCCAAGAAGAAGGCTTACATCACCGGCCAGCACGGTTCCGGCTCTGCCATGATGAAGGCCGAGTATCGCCGCCGGCGCGCCAACCGGCACAAGGACAAATAGCGGAGGCTATGAGTGAAAACACAGAGCCGCCCATCTTCCTGCAGCGAGGAGATGGGCGGCTTCGGTGTTTAATGGTATGGTATAGTGTTATTCGTTAGAGGCAGATCTTGATGCCGGCGTTCACCTTCACGCCATAGTACTCAACCTGCATTGTGCGGCTCTTCTCGCCTTGGTAGTAGCGGAGCGGTTGGTTGAGCAAGTTGTTGGCATTGGCATAGATGGTGAACTTATGCTTCTTGCCCCAAGTGTAGCTGGCGTTCAGGTCGAGGTAGTCCACGCTGTCGTAGTAGCGGTCCAACGCGCGGCTGTCACTCATCTCGTCGATGAAAGCCGATGCGTAGTTGTACGAGAGGCGTATGTTGAGGCCCCACTTGTCGAAGAAGAGCGAGGCGTTGGCGGTGTGCTCGGGCGAGCCGGCCACCTTCACGTCGTCGCCGTCGGCCATGCCCAGGCGCTCGTTGAAGTTGCGGGTCGTGCTGTGTGTGTAAGTGTAGTTCCCATAGAATCCGATGCATTTCAGAGCAGGGGTGATGAAACCGAAGTCGCGCTGGTAGGCCACCTCGGCACCCATCACGCGGGCGTCGTAGGCATTGATGTTCTGGGTCACCTCAAACTGTGTGTCGGCATACTCGCCGGTCAGTCCCAGGTCGCTGCCCAGGTATTTGTTCGATGCCCACTCTACATTCACATTCTTGATGTCCTTGTAGAAGAGTCCTGCGCTCACCAGACCCACGCTCTTGAAGTAGTGGTCGATGGAGAGGTCCACGTTGATGGCTCTTGCCGGTTTGGTGTCCGGGTCGCCGATGGAGGCCTCCTCCTCTTGTATGTCGAAGGACTTGTTGGCTACCAGGGCCGAGTATTTTGGTCGCGAGATAGTTTTGGTGACAGACGCACGCAAGCTACCGTCGTTGCTGTACTTGTATTTCAGCAGCAGGCTGGTCAACAGGTCGGTGTAGTGACTCTTGATGTCGCCAGTAGGCTCCATGGTGGTATTGTCATCGTCGAGCTTTTCCACCGTGTAACCGCTGGTCTTCAGGTCGGTACGCTCCAGACGCAGACCGAGGGTCGCCGACAGACGCTTGCCCAACTTCTGGTCGAAGCGGAGGTAACCAGCGGTGATTTGCTCACGTATCTTGTAGTTACCGGCCTCTTCCATGAAGTCCTCTGTTCCTTCGAATTTGCTGAAGTCGATGGAACCCAGTTGCTTGATGGTGATGAACGGCGTCCCGATGGGGTATTGGCTACCCGGCATGAAGTTCTCGCGTATCTGGTTGCTGGTGAGGCTGCGCCAGTCGTCGCCCAGCACCTCGTTGGCATCATACTCGAAGTAGCTCTTCGTGCGGGTCTTGTCCTTGCTGGTGTTTTTGGCACCGAACTTCAGGGTGTTGCCATACTTGCCTTGTGTCAAGGGCAGAGTGAAGTTGAGTCGTCCCTTCCATTCGTTCTCCACGATGTCCTGGTTGGCGTTGTTCAGTTTATAGAGCTGCCAGTGGCTGTCGTCGAGCGAGGGCAGGTCCTTGCTGTAGTAAGGCTGACGTTCGCCCACGTCCTTGAAGTCCTCGCTGAAGTCGATGTAGTCTTTCTCCTTCTTGTTGTATGTGTATTTGTAGGAAGCGTAGCGCTCGTTGGGTCGCTCTTCGGTAGCGCGTGAGTAGCTGGCTGTCCAGTCAACCTTCAGGTTGCCAAACATGTGCTCGCCGTCGAGGGCGAAGTCCATGGTCTGTTGCAACTCCAGACGGGCATTCTTGTTGTTAGCCGATCCTGCCTTGGTCTCCACCACCACGTTCTGCTTCTTGGCTGCGCTGCTCAGTTTCTTGTATGACACACGGTAGCGGTTCTCCCAGTCGGCGCGGCGGTTGTAGATGCCTTTGAATGAAATCTTGTGGAGCGGGTTGAATTTATAGTCCAGTGCGAGGGAGTAGCTCTGGCGCTCGCGGGTCACGTAGTACTGTCGCACCTGTGCCTCCTTCAGCACCACGTTCTTGTCGTCATCCTCCTCGTACTCAAACTCCGTGTTGTCCGAGCCACCGGGGTTGTACTGGTACGAAGCGGCCAGCATCACGCCCAGTTTGTCGTCCAGAAAGCGGTTGCCCAATGTGGCACCTAGGTCCCACAGTGGCTTGCCGCTTATCCATGAGTAGCCTGAGCCGATGTTGAAGTTCAGCACGCGGTTGCTCGGTGTGTTCTTTGTCACCAGATTGATCTCGCCGCCGATGGCGTCGCCGTCCATGTCGGAGGTCACCACCTTGTTGAGCTCGATGGTCTGAATCATGTCCGCGGGGATGAGGTCCAACTGCACGTTACGAGTGTCGCCCTCTGCCGAAGGCAGACGGTTGCCGTTGATGGTCACCGAGGTGAGGTCCGCCGATGTGCCGCGTACCTGACCGAAGCGTGCCTCGCCTTGGTCATACTGTACGTTCACACCATTGATGCGCTTCAGCGCGTCGCCGATGTTGGAGTCGGGGAACTTGCCCACTTGGTCGGCGCTCACCACGTTGGTGACACCCATATTCTCTTTCTGCACCTGCAGTGCCTTGCGCTGTCCGTAGAAAGCTCCGTTCACCACCACCTCGCTCAGCATGGCGCTCTCGGATAGCTCGAAGTTGCGCTCCGTGGCGTTGCCGCTCACGCGGATGGTGTAGGTCTTCGCCTCGTAACCCACGTAGGAAACCTTCACGTGGTACGTACCCGGCTTCAGGTTCGTCAGTGTGTAGAAACCGTTGATGTCGCTTGTCACACCCGTGTGCAGGTCTTCTATCACGATGGTCGCTCCGGGCAGTACCTGTTTGTCAGACCCCATGATGCGTCCCGCAGACTACTTGTGGCGGCGGCGTCGTTGCCCACCAGATCGTTGGCGTTCTTGTCAGTTAGTTGAGATGCGTTCACTGTTGTGCCCATGGCCAAGGCCATCAAGAGGGCGGATGCAATAAATGTTCTTTTTCTCATATGTATCTAATTGATATCTTTTTCGTACTTTGTTATTTGGTCTTGGTGATGGTGTGTATCACCTGGCCGTTCTTGTCGATCATCGACATGCGTAGCTGCTTCTTGTCCACGGTGAAGACCGAGAATCCCTCTACAGGCGAGCAGAACACTGTTCCCTCCACAGCCTCTACGGGACGTGCCAGCGAGGCGGAGCTGTTCACCACGTAGTCGATGTCGTCGTCCTTCATCCGGAAGTGTTGGAAGTTGTGGATGTGGCCCGAGGCGTAGATGCTCACGTTGTGGTATTTCCGCAGGATGGGCTGCACGCGCTTCTGCATGTCGAGGCGTTCCTTCTCGCTCTTGTCCGTGTAGGCGTACATCGGGTGATGGCCTAGCACGATGACCCAGTCCTCCTGGGCTTGGCTCATTGTCTTGTCCAGCCATTGTAGCTGTGCCTCCACGTCCTGCTTGGCGGCGTCGGGGTAGGTCTCCGTGTCCTTGCGGTATTTGTCTATCAGTGGGGTAGTGTCCAGGAATATGAGTCGCACCGTGGTGCCTTTCTTCTCGTACACCCGGGTGTAGTATTTCGCGGGCATCATCCAGCGGCGGCTCACCTGTCCATAGTCCAGCACGGCCTGTGTGTTGCCGCGGTACTCGTGGTTGCCGCAGACGGGCAGCCAGTCAATCATCAGTTCGGGGTGTGAGTAGATGAGTTCGTAGTTTGTCATCCACAGCGGGTCTTGTGTGGATGCCACGCCGTTGAAGTGGTGCACGTCGCCTATGGCCAGTATGCACTTCGGGCCTATCACGTTGGCCATCTCACCCATCAGTTCGGCTATGGGCTTCTGCTCGTAGTATCCGTTGCGGCCTAGGTCGTTTGCCATGAAGAATGTCAGCTGACCATCCAGGGCTTTCCAACTCTTGCGTGTGGCCTCGTCATATTCGGTCTGTGATTTGTCGTATCGGCAACAGATGTTCTCTGCATGTCGGTCTGTTACCGTCTGTGCGTAACTGTTTGTGTGGTTAGTACACAGCAGCAATGCCATAGCCACTGTGGCAGTGAGTTTAATTCCTCGTGAGATAATGTTCTCCTTCATACACCTTTTACCTTATTATATATATTATATGTGTGCCGTTTTATTTTTCTGCGGCAAAGGTATGTGTGCCGTATGACAAAGGTGTTTCAATGGGTTGAAGATGCTGTGTAATGGGACGGGGTGTAGAAAACAAAAAGTCCCGATTGCCTTATGAGCATCGGGACTATACCTGTGCGCCTGATAGGACTCGAACCTACACGTCGTGAGACACCAGATCCTAAGTCTGGCGCGGCTACCAATTACGCCACAAGCGCGTGCTTACACATTCCGCTGCAAAGATACTACATTTTTTGTGAGGTATGCAACACTCTTTCGATATTTCGTTTTTATCCACCATTTCGGACGATAAAGTAGGGGACGGATGAAGCGAGATTGCCTCTATCAGCTCCCCGGGAGGATGTCTATCGCACTGCCATGCGGATGCGCTTGTTTACGGATATTAACAAATTCCCTTCTCGAATCTTTTGGAAGGTCTGTATCCCCACAGGGTATTTGTCCGCTACCAACGACATTGATGAATTGATGAATAGTTTATCGGATAGATGAAGTGTCTTCGGATAATTACAATAGAGCCGATACATGAGATAAGGGATGCCGATGGGCGTCCCTTCTTTGTCTTTGTACCATAAGTATAACAAGAATCCCCGACTCTCACAAGCCGGGGATACCCTAACAATAGAATTTAAATAAACTAACACTTATATAGTGAGATAATATCATTTCAATTAGGCTTCACCGTTACGATGATGTCTTTGGTTGCTGCCTCGCCATTCATACTAAATGTTATACGCAAGGTGACATCGGTATCTTGTTGAATAATTGTGCCTTTTGACTTGATAGTGATTGTACCCCATGAGCGGTCATTTTCAATTTTACTTTTACCACCATTGGCTTTTGTCGTCACCTCAACGAGGTCTGATG
>CAVFUK010000046.1:0-29763 GCA_963625535.1 Anaerovoracaceae bacterium
ATTGAGAGCATTGCAAGTCTTTATAAAGTTTATCAGAGACTCCTGTTGGTGTTTCTATCCCCCAAGAATTCGGGAATAATACTCCTTTCTTGTCAATGAAGGGAACGTTCGACGGTGATATTGAGTCCAAAGCATTTCCGCTGATTCTTTGCGCAAATGTAAACGATGGCAAAGATGATAAAATTATAAAATATCCAAATAGCCTAATGAATGATTGTTTCATAACGATATTATTTATTTGTTCTTATTTGATTTAGAAAATATGTTTTTTTCCCTCCGAATTTAAGACCGCTTATCGTGCCAATAGTACTGTTGTAATACAATCGATTGTCCCCAACAACTGCTTGTGCACTCTCTTTAGAACGCCCTGTCTCAATGTAGATGTAATAGTATTGATTTTTGACAGAGTCATATCCTCTTCCATTTATAACAATCCAGTGATCAGTTACACCGTCACTTGTATTTCCTCCAATCTTGTAGTCAACACCAACTTTTATGGGCCGATTGTTATCTAGATGGTCATCGATGAGCGAGATTATTTGTGTTATGTTACGTGGAGTAGCGAATGCGCTAGCTCCCTCTATTTTTATAGCGTATGACTTCAAGTCAGAAACCGCTTGTCCTAAAGCCTTTTGCAAAATGTAGTTGGCGAGTTTGAAGCAATCCATATTGTTATAGCCATATCCGGGGAAATCACTGGCCTTGTATTCAATTCTAACGTTCGCTTTTATGATGGGGGAAGAGGAACCTCCACCCCCTCCTCCATCCTCCAATTCCGGATATGGAGCTGGGTCCGGGTCTTGTGTGTCGGTCTCTGGCTGCGGAGTATCATCATCATCGTCGTCTCCTTCTTCGGGTGTTACAACGATTGGAGTCATGACTATGGCATCAGGTTTGTTGTCGCCATCAGTATCAACGACCTCGTAATAATTGCCGTCCGGTCCTTGATAAATCCAGCTTCCCTCTCCGTTGTCCGTCAAGTCGGCATTCTCCCAATCCCAATCGTCTTCATCGAAGCTGCGTGCTGAAGTAAGACTGACTTTGGTTGTCGAGATATTCCCTATTAGGCTCTCCGCGTATTTGATTCTCCTTACTGCGTCATCGATTTTCCCTGACAGGAAAACTCCTGCGGTTCTTTCTCCTTTTTCATATCGGTCAACTCTGAAAGGTGTATTTGTCTTCGGATTTGTGTATAATACCAAGCCTGAGTAATTGTTGTGGTTCTTCTGCCTCATGAAACCTTCACATCTTGACTTCCCTTTTGAATCAGGGTCGGGAATGAAGGTTGTGAAATAATAGAACTTTTGTTTAGTGTTGAGATTCTTAAGAACCATCAGCCGTTGGTAAATCCTGACTTCTTTCCTTTCGCCATTTCTTGAGCTTGGTATTGATGCCTTATATCTGTTTTGCGCCATAATAGGTAGCTCGAAATACAACAGACTGTCTTTACGTATGAGCATAGCCCGATTCCACAAGGGAATGAAATTCCCGGGCGAGAAAGTCCGCTTGTGAGGGAGCGAAAGGGATCTAGTCTGCTTAACTGGCATCTTTTCGATTTCGTCTTCAAGGAAGCCTTGGGCTTCCGCTAACGAAAATCCATTGCTCTCCTCAACGTCCCCTAGCTGTTTAGACAAGGGTTCATTGTTTGAGCAACCGCATACTAACAGAGTGAAAAGCAGCATTATCGAAGAGGCCTTTATATTCATTCTTGTTTCTTCACATTTTCCGTAAAGGTATAAAGAATGATGCAGAAGACTGTCTCAATCAGCCTTCTCCTTCAATTTAATTAGAGAAGCTAAAACTTCATTAACCATTAAGCGGGTAGTCAATGAGTAACTCTGTCACTGTTTTATATCCCTACCCTTCACGCTGTCGCGAAGCACCAGCAGGCTTTCGGGGCCCATGTTGAAGAGGAGGTCGATGATGCTTAGGTTGGGGAGGAAGCCGTAGTGCGCCTTGAAGACTTGGTAGTAGGGTTGGGGGTGGAAAGTGTCGTCCTCGTGCCAGTCGCGCTTGGGGTGGATGCGCTCGCGCCAGTCCTGCTCATCGGAAGCGAACTGTTGCTTGTAGTCGGTCGTGGGGGATACCTCGGGGTCGAGGTCTATCAAGCGACAGACTAGGCGACGCAATTCTTCGTTGAAATCGTATAAAAAGGGAAATTTCTTCTCGTAGAAGGGACGGAAATCGTCCTGGTAGTATTCGAAGAAGGGGCTGTTGCTGTAGGCACTCTCCAAGGCGGTCCAGTGCAGATGACGCCAGTTGCCGTGGTCGGAGATGCGGATGTCCTTCATCAGACACTTCAGCGTCTCGGGTTTCTCGGTGGGAATGCTCAGCGTGAGCGGACCGTCCGCGGTGGCTATCACGCAGCGGTTGCGGTAGGTCTGCTTCATGTAGTGGTCGTAGCCCTCGATGAAGGCGCGACGGCAAGTGAAGAGCTTCGTGTAGTATTGTACAGGTGCCAGATAGGCGGATGTCAAGAAGCAGTCCATATCGTTTTTCAGTATTCTTGTTTTACCCGAAGAAGAGGTAGCCGATGAAGATGGCGGCGATGATGCCTGCCAGGTCGGCCAGTAGCCCGCAGGCCACGGCGTGGCGGGTGTATTTGATGTTCACACTGCCGAAGTATACCGCCAGGATGTAGAAGGTGGTGTCCGTGGAGCCTTGGAACAGACAGGCCAAGCGACCCGTGAAGGAGTCTGGTCCGTAGTTGGTCATGGCGTCTATCATCAGTCCGCGTGCACCGCCTCCGCTTAGGGGTTTCATCAGGGCGGTAGGCAAGGCTCCCACAAAGTCTGTGTTGCCCCCGCACCAGCTGACGAACTGCTCCACTCCGCCGATGATTATGTCCATCGCTCCCGAAGCTCGAAATACTCCGATGCCAACCAGTATGGCTACCAGGTAGGGGATGATGCGCACGGCCGTCTGGAATCCCTCCTTGGCTCCGTCCACAAAGGCTTCGTACACGTTGATGTGCTTGCGCATGCCGGCTATGATGAAGGCGATGATGACCGTGAAGAGCAGGATGTTCGCCACGGAGGTGGAGACCACGTCCATTGCCTCCTTCGACAGCGAGTTGAATCCCCAGATGATGCCTGCCACGGCTAGGCACATGCCGCCCAACGTGAGCAGCAGCGTGCGGTTGAAGAGGTTGATGCGTTGGTAGATGCTCACGGCCAGCAGACCCACCATGGTAGAGAAGAAGGTGGCAAGTAGTATAGGAATGAACACGTCCGTAGGCTGTGCCGCCCCGAGCTGTGCCCGGTACACCATGATGCTCACGGGTATGATGGTCAGTCCGGAGGTGTTGAGCACTAGGAACATGATCATCGGATTGGTGGCGGTGTCCTTCTTGGGGTTCAGTTCCTGCATCTGTTCCATAGCCTTCAGTCCCATGGGGGTGGCGGCATTGTCAAGTCCCAGCATGTTGGCGGAGATGTTCATGAAGATGGTGCCTGTCACGGGATGTCCCTTCGGTATGTCGGGGAAGAGGCGGCAGAAGATAGGACTCAGCAGACGGGCGAAGATGTTCACCACGCCGCCCTTCTCTCCGATGCGCATGATGCCTAGCCACAAGGAGAGCACACCGGTCAGTCCCAGCGATATCTTGAAGGCCGTCTCTGCTGAACTGAACGTGGAGTTCATGATGGCGGGGAATATCTCCGCGTCGCCCATGAAGACGAGCCGTACCAAGGCGATGGCGAAGGCCACCACGAAGAAGGCTATCCAGATGTAGTTCAGTACCATACCTCTCTCTGCCTTACTGAGGTTGGTTACGCATGGCCAGTGCCTTGTTCTCGGCCGCTTCCATAATCTCGCGTTCGCCCGGACCTTTGTCGTTGATGCCGCAGAGGTGCAGGATGCCGTGAATGATGACTCGGTGCAACTCCTCGTCGTAGGTAGTGCCCACCTGCTCGGCGTTGGTACGCACGGTGTCGAGGCTGATGAAGAGGTCACCGCTGATGGTGTTGCCCTCGCAATAGTCGAAGGTGATGATGTCCGTGTAGTAGTCGTGCTGCAGGTATTGTTGGTTCACCTCCAGTATCTTGTCATCGGAGCAGAAGATGTAGGCTATCTCGCCTACCTTCTTGCCGTAGGATGCTGCTACGGCCTTCACCCACGCGCTGTTTTCTTTCCGTTTGATGGCTGGCATCTTCACGCCATCGGTCTGATAACTAATCATTGTTTCTTCTTTGTCATTAAACTCTCAAAATCGTCGTATTGCAACAGCTCGAGCGCTTTCTGCACACTCTCGTTGTCGCGGTTCATCACATGGTAGTATTCGTCCATGTCCCAGATGTCGCGGGCTATCAAGGCCTTCAACTGGTTGTGGAGCAGGGACTGCCCCTTCAGGTATCCCTCCTCGTCGTACTTCACGCCAACCTTCTCGCCTTCGCTCTTCAGTAGCTCGATGAGCTCGGGTGTCACCGTGAACTTTTCGTCGAATTCATCGAAGGTTTTATAATGCTTCTTCAGTGCCTGTCGGTTGTTGTCCACATACTGCAGGGTGGTCTTGATGATGGCTCCCTTGGCGGACAGCTGCAGGTGGTAGTCGGAGTAGCGTGTGGTGTCCAGCGGCACGTAGTAGTCGGGCATGATGCCTCCGCCGCCATAGACGACGCGCTCCAGTCGTTTGGTCTTGAACTTCAGCGAGTCGGGGAAGTGGATGCTGTCGGCATTGCTCATCTCGCCGCTGTTGTAGCGGTCTATGAGGTCGTGGTTATACTGTTCGATGCTCTCGTAGGGCTTCTGTATGCAACGGCCCGTGGGGGTGTAGTAGCGGGCGATGGTGAGGCGTATCATCGATCCGTCGGGCAGGTCGATAGGGCGTTGCACCAGTCCCTTGCCGAAGGAACGGCGGCCCACTACCAGTCCGCGGTCCCAGTCCTGTATGGCTCCGGTGACAATCTCCGAGGCGGAGGCGGTGTAGGAGTCGATGAGGATTATCAGCCGGCCGTCCTTGAACTTGCCTGTGCCGTGTGCGTGGAACGAGTTGCGCGGACTGCGTCGTCCCTCGGTGTAGACAATCAGTTCGTTGGCTTGCAGGAACTCGTTGGCCAGCCCCACGGCAGCGTTCAGGTATCCGCCTCCGTTGCCCTGAAGGTCGAGGATGAGGTCCTTCATCCCTTTCTTGCGCAGGTCCTTCAGCGCGTCCTCAAACTCCTCCACGGTGGTGGCTCCGAAGTTGTTGACGCGCACGTAGCCGATGCCTTTCTTCACGATGTGTGCAGCATCCACGCTGTGCACGGGTATCTTGTCGCGGGTCACTTCGAAGTAGAGGATGTCGGCGATGCCGCGCCGTACGATGCCCAGCTTCACCTTACTCCCCTTGGGACCGCGCAGACGGCGTGTGATGTTGTTGGTTGTCATCTTCACGCCGGCTATGGTTGTGTCGTTCACGTTCACGATGCGGTCGCCGGCCAGTATGCCGCACTTCTCCGAAGGACCGTTCACCACGGGCTGTATCACCAGCAGCGTGTCTTCTACCATATTGAATTGCACGCCGATGCCCTCGAAGTTGCCTTGCAGGGGTTCGTTCAGCTTCTTCACCTCCTCGGGGTTGGCGTAGGTGGAGTGGGGGTCGAGTTGTTCCAACATCTTTATGATGCCCGCCTCCACCAGTTTGTTCTCATCCACGCTGTCCACATAGAGGTTGTTGATGGCGAACTCCGCTATCTGCAGCTTGCGGGCGGGCGTCACCTTCTTGGTTTGTGCCACCGCCAGGTTGGCTGCGATGAACAGGCCGATGAAGAAATAAATCTTTTTCATGTTCCTTGCTTATACGTTATTGTCTGTATGTTTCGTTTCGTCGATGATGAGGCCCTCGGGCACGAAGGGGGTGATGTCCTTGCCATAGCTGATCAGTTCCCTCACGATGCTGGAGCTGACGCTGGTCAGTTCCGGTTCGGTGAAGAGCAGTATGGTCTCTATGCCGGAGAGTTTCCGGTTGATGTCGGCGATGGTCTCCTCGTACTCAAAGTCCTTCACTGTGCGGATGCCTCGGATGATGAATCCTGCGTCCATCCGCTTGGCGAAGTCGCACGTCAGGTCGCTGTATGCCTCCACCTTCACACGGGGTTCGTCTGCATAGAGGCGGCTGATCATCTCCACTCGTTTCTCCGTGGAGAACCAGGTGCGCTTGCCCTCGTTGATGCCGATGCCGATGACCAACTCGTCCATGAAGGTGAGCGCCCGGCGCACTACCGAGTAGTGTCCCGTGGTGAAGGGGTCGAATGTCCCCGGGAAGATGGCTCGTTTCATTCCGTTACCTCCTCTTCGTCGTTAGCGGCATCCTCCTCAATCACCAGGTTGTTGATGATGAAATTCTGCCTTTCCATCGTGTTTTTACCCATATAGAATCCCAACAACTCATTCACGGCATCGGTCTTGCGCAGGGTGACGGGCTCCAGTCGCATGTCCTTGCCTATGAAGTGTTTAAACTCGTCGGGCGATATCTCTCCCAGTCCTTTGAATCGGGTGATCTCGGGGTCGGGGCTCAGTTTCTCTATGGCTGCCGTACGTTCCTCGTCGGTGTAGCAGTAGATGGTCTCGTAGTCGTCCTTGCTGCCCTTCTCCGCCTTGGCGCCTTTGATCTTCTTCTTGCGGTTGCGCACACGGAACAGCGGGGTCTGCAGGATGTAGACGTGCCCCTTCTTGATGAGGTCGGGGAAGAACTGCAGGAAGAAGGTAATCATCAGCAGACGGATGTGCATACCGTCCACATCGGCATCGGTGGCCACTATCACCTTGTTGTAGCGCAGCCCGTCCAGTCCGTCCTCGATGTTGAGGGCTGCCTGCAACAGGTTGAACTCCTCGTTCTCGTAGACCACCTTCTTGGTCAGGCCGAAGGAGTTGAGCGGCTTACCGCGCAGACTGAACACCGCCTGTGTGTTCACGTCGCGGCTCTTCGTGATGGATCCGCTGGCGGAGTCACCCTCGGTGATGAAGATGCTGCTCTCGTCCAGGTTGTCGCCCTTCGTATCGTTGAGGTGGATGCGGCAGTCGCGCAGCTTGCGGTTGTGCAGGTTGGCCTTCTTAGCCCGCTCGCGGGCAATTTTGGTGACCCCGGCTATGGCTTTGCGCTCCTTCTCGGAGTCTTGTATCTTCTGTAGCATCACGTTGGCGATGTCGGCGTTCTTGTGGAGGAAGTTGTCCACCTCGGTCTTGATGAAGTCGCCCACGAACTTGTTGAGGTTGGGTCCGTCCGGTGCCATCTTCGTGGAGCCCAGCTTCACCTTCGTCTGGCTTTCGAACACTGGCTCCTCCACATTGATGGCGATGGCTCCCACCATGCCGTTGCGGATGTCCGCATAGTCGAGGTTCTTGTTGTAGAACTCCTTGATGGCGCGGGCTATGTGTTCCTTGAATGCGCTCTGGTGCGTGCCGCCTTGGGTGGTATGCTGGCCGTTTACGAACGAGTGGTACTCCTCGCCATACTGGTCGGTGTGGGTGAAGGCTATCTCGATGTCCTCGCCCTTCAGATGGATGATGGGGTAGAGGCACGTTGCCGTCATGGAGTCGGTGAGTAGGTCCACCAGTCCGTTGCGCGACGCGATGCGCTGACCATTATATATAATGGAGAGTCCCGTGTTCAGGTAGGTATAGTTGCGTAGCATTGTCTCCACGAATTCTCCATGGAAACGGTAGTTCTCGAACAGGGTGTTGTCCGGCTCGAAGAAGATGTAGGTGCCGTTGTCCTCGTCGGTATCCCGTGTGACGTCGCTCTGCAGCACACCCTTCTCGAAGATGGCCTCGCGCACCTTGCCGTCGCGGTAGCTGCGTACCTCGAAGCGTCGGCTCAGCGCGTTCACTGCCTTCACACCCACACCGTTGAGGCCCACGCTTTTCTTGAAGGCCTTGCTGTCGTACTTACCGCCGGTGTTGAGCATGCTCACCGCTTCGATGAGTTTGCCTTGCGGGATGCCTCGTCCGTAGTCGCGTACGCTCACCCGCAGATTGTCCTCCACGTCTATCTCGATGCGTTTGCCGGCATGCATCTTAAACTCGTCTATACTGTTGTCTATCACCTCCTTCAGCAACACGTAGATACCGTCCTCGGCATAGCTGCCGTCGCCTAGTTTGCCGATGTACATACCGGGGCGGGTACGCACATGCTCCATGTCGCTCAGGTGGCGGATATTGTCGTCGGTATACTCCACGAGTTGCTCTGTGGAGTTATGTTGTAATTCGTTCTCTTCTGGCATATCGTATGTTTTATTCTTTCTATGTTGTCTTTCGTCGTTACTCCGTTATGGGTTTGCGGTAGGCTCGGCGGCGCTTGTGCTGACGGGTCTCGAAGTATTCCCACTGTGCCTGCACTTTGTTGTTGGTCTCCAGCTCGGGGTTGCTCTCGGCGTCCACCAGTCCCAGCTTGTTGTAGGCGGGTATGAGGTCGGTAAACAACAGGGCGTTCACTCCCTTGCTTTGGTATTCGGGTTTGATGCCCACTAACAGCAGGTCGAGTGTGTGCGGCTTCTTCCAGTAGAGGGCTTTCAGCAGGTGGTACCATCCGAAGGGGAGCAGTCTGCCCTTGGCTTTCTGCAAGGCTACCGACAGGGAGGGCATGGAGACACCCACGCCTACCAGCTCGTCGTTCTCGTCCTCTATCAGGGTCACCATGCGCAGGTCGAGGATAGGCAGGTACATCTTCACGTACTGCATAATCTGTCGCTCCGTCATCTGCGAGTAGCCGTAGAGCTGGGCGTAGCATTCGTTGATGAGTTTGAAGATGCGCGGGCCGTAGTTGCCGCGGTTCACCTCTTTCATGTTCTTCAGCTTCTTCACGTGTAGCTTATATTTGCGGCGCACGATGTCGGCTATGCGTTGCATCTTCTCCGGCACGCTGTCGGGCACGTTGATGCGGAACTCCACCCAGTCGGCGTCCTTCTCGAAGCCCATCTGCTCGATGTGCTGTGGGTAGTAGGGATAGTTGTAGATGGTGGCCATGGTGCTCAGCTGGTCGAATCCCTCCACCAGCATACCTTCGGCATCCATGTCGGTGAATCCGAGCGGACCTTGAATCTCCGTCATGCCCCGCTCTTTGCCCCATCGTTCCACGGTCTCTATCAAAGCCTTCGACACCTCCAGGTCGTCGATGAAGTCTATCCATCCGAAGCGTACGCACCGCTTGTTCCACGTCTCGTTGGCCCGTTTGTTGATGATGGCCGCCACGCGTCCTACTATCTTCCCTTCGCGGTAGGCCAGGAAGTAAGCAGCCTCGCAGAACTCCAGCGCCGCGTTCTTCTTCGGGTCGAACGTGTTGAGCATGTCGTCGTACAGGTCCGGCACCGAGTAGGGGTTGTCTTTGTAGAGTGTATAGTTGAAACGGATAAACGCCCGCAGCTCCTTCGCCGTGGACACTTGTTTGATAGTTACTGCCATGAGTCTTAATCTATATTAGCTTTGATTCGACATTTTCAAATTGCAAAGATAGTGATTTCTCATAAATAGTTCGCCACAATTGCGGTTAAGAGCAAAATTATCGGAACAGTTGTGCGGCCCATTCATACACTGGCTCAATCAGTATGCGGTGTCCGTCTGTCTCCAGCTCCTCATAGACGTGGTCGGTCAACAGAAGCAGGTCCTCGCATTTGGTCCTCTTTTGGGCCAGTAGCAATCCATTCATCTCCCGCTTGCGGGCCTTCTCCGAAGAGATGTCGTAGGAGACTTGTATGCACTGCAGCACCTTGTTGCCGTTGCAGACGATGAAGTCGCACTCGCCCGAGCGGTCGTTCAAGTAATAGACATCCCATCCCTCGCTCTTGCATTTGCGCATGAGATGGTTCAGCACAATCGTTTCCAGTCGCCAGCCTAGGTTGTCGCCCGAGAAAGCGTTTTCCCGTTGGTTCATTAGGGCTACGTCTACGGCATATACTTTCTCGCCTATGGTGCGCAAGCTGCTCTTCGGGGAATATTTCTTCACCCCCATGAGCAGGTACGCTTCTTTCAGATATTTTATGTAATTGTGCACCGTGTGCGACGACTTGAACTGGAACAACTCCGACAGGTCGGGTAGCGAGACGACGTAGGGCGACACGTTGAGGAGGTGGTTCGCCAGGTTCTCAAACTGTGCCGGGAACGATATCTTGTATCGCTGTTCGATGTCTCGACTCAGAATGTTGTCCACCAGGTTGGTGATGTACTTCCTGTGGTCCTTAATCTGTAGCAGTTCCGGGAATCCGCCTTGCCGCAGGTATTCATCGAACGCGTTCCGTTGGTTGGCTATGGCTTGTGTCGTCCGCAGCGTGCAGTCCACTCCCTTCATGGCACAGTATTCCGGGAAGGAGAAGGGGTACAAGGCGATTTCGCTGCTGCGCCCTGTCAGATGCGTAGCCAGGTCGCTGCTCAGCAGCTTGGCATTGCTACCGGTCAGCACCACGTGTTTCTTGGTGCGCAGGAGGCGGTTGACAAAGAGGGGCCAACCTTCCACGTTTTGTATCTCGTCGAGGAAGATGTAATAGAAGTCTCCATATATCTTATAGAGCACTTCGAGCACATCGTTTAGCTGACCCGTGCCGAGTCCGGCCAGACGCTCGTCGTCGAAGTCCACGTACGCGAACACGACTTTAGCTCGCACCAGTGTTTGTAGGCACAATGTGGATTTCCCGCTACGACGGACACCGATGACGACCTGTGCTTGTGGGCTATCCAAATCCACCAGATTCTCTTCCGTACGTGTACATAGCGACTGGCACGACCAACTGTCTATCTCTGTCTTTTGGTCGCTGAGTACGTTTTCCAGCGTCCTCTTGTCTATAAACGTCTCTTTCATAAGCAACTACGACCTTCTGTCGATGGTGCAAAGGTAATGAATATCTTCATCAGAACGCCTTATTTTACATATTTTCTCTCGTCAGAACGCCTTATTTTACAAATTATGCCGACCCCGAACGCCTTATTTTACAAAGGAATGTGCTGCCGCTCTTACGCATGGGGACGATGGTGAGGCAACCCGGCAACTTAGGCGTCGCTACATGGAAGGCGTTCGTAGGAAATCATTAACTTTGCGGCATCATTCGATTATTCATTTATTACACGATACAATGAGAAACATTACACTCGCTTTTGTCCTCGGCTTCATGTGCATCCTTTCACTATCCGCCCAGACTGAACCCACATGGGACAACACTACTCGTAAGAACTGGAACTCAGCGTTCCAAGAGGTTGAGATAACCTCCTCGAAGGACGGGAACATCCAAAAGGCGTTCCTCTACAAGTCAAAGCGCGCTACTCCGCAGCCGTTGATTGTCAGTCTGCACACATGGAGCGGCAACTACACGCAATCGGACCCTCTGACCAAAGAGATTCTGGCACGTGACTGGAACTATATCCATCCCGATTTCCGTGGACCGAACCGCACGCCCTCTGCCATGGGAAGCCCGTTGGCTTTGGCGGACATAGAGGACGCCATCCGGTATGCGTTGGAACAGACCCACGCTAACCCTGATGAGGTACACATCGTGGGTGTCTCTGGCGGCGGCTATGCCACACTGGCGGCTTTTATGAACGTCGATTACCCCGTCAAGTCCTTTTCCGCGTGGGTGCCTATCTCCGACATTGAGGCTTGGTACTGGGAATCCGTTGGCCGAAGCGCCAAATATGCCAACGACATACTCAGCGTCGTCGCTCCCGACACGAAGGTGTTCAACAGAGAGACCGCTCTCCTTCGCTCTCCCCTGTACCAGTCTTTCCCTACAGAGAAGCGTAAGGATTCCCAACTCTACATCTACACCGGCATCCACGATGGCTACACGGGCTCCGTGCCCATCACCCATTCCATGAAGATGTACAACCGCTTGGTGGGCGAGCTGAAATATGGCCTGTCGGACATCAATCAGATTATGGAGAAATCATCCTCAGACCCGGACTTGATCTCTTGCAACGAAATGTTGGAACTCTTGGGGAAGTGCATCGATCCCGATTGTGCGAAGAACCCGAAGCTCTTCGACCGCAATGTGCATCTCGCCCGCAGCTATGGGAACATCCATCTGACGGTCTTCGAAGGACGACACGAACAGCTTCCCCAAGCGTTGGGCTTGGTCCCTTGTGCGTTGCCCGAATCCAATCTGAAGTGCAAGATACTGACGATAGGTGATTCCAATGGTGCCATTAAAGGTGGTTGGACGGATCGGCTGAAGAAGATGATGCCTCAAGCAACCATTGTCAATCTCTCGCAGAGCGGACGTACCATCGGTTTCGACAACAATGGCAAAGCGAAACTCAATGCCCTTAAGAATATAGATTCCTATCTGGACTCGGCCCTGACGCAGCACAAACAGTATGATTTCATCATCGTCTGCCTGGGTACCAACGATACTAAAAAGGTGTTCGATGACCGGCAGTCTGAGGTTCCTCAAAACCTGAGCGCGTTATTGGCTAAGATTAAGAAGCATAAGCTGTACCGCCGCGGCAAGACCCGCCTTGTCTACGTCACCCCGCCTCCCTTGAGGCAGGACAATGTGCTGGAGAAGTATGAGGATTCCGGCAAGCGTCTCATCCGTTTGGTACCTCAGCTGAAGGAGGTGGCGAAGCAGCAAGGCTTCGAGGTGGTGGACATCCATCAGCCCCTCTTGGGCATCATCGACTATTATGCCGAGGATGGCGTCCACATGAAGGAGCCTGGTCAGGACATTGTCGCTTCCCTGATACTCTCCCACATTTCTCAAAAGAAGTAATCCGCTTTGGGCGTACTATACCGACGACATTCGATTAGTGCGCCCATGTTGTATTCTGTTGGCTCTTGGTTACTCCTCCACGGCCCAGCTATCGACAGTACCGGTGGTGGAGGAGAAACTGATGCCGACCATGAAGAGCTTGCGGGCATCGGCTTTGTATTCATTGGCGTAGCCTTTGTCCCGGATCTGTTGGAGAGCCTCTTGGGCCGTGCCGTTCAGCTTGAACTCGAAGATGTAAACATAGTTGTTGGCTTCTACCACGCAATCTACCCGTCCTTGGCTCTGTTGCTTCTCCACATAGATAAGGTAAGTGCTCAGTAGACGGAGAATCAAGTAGAAAGTGTAGTGGAAATCGCGCTCTTGCTCCTCTTCTGTATTCTTCCGACGTAGGGAATAAGGAATGCTGGCAAAGAAGGATGTGATGTTTTTGCGGAAGTCTTCCAAGCGCCCCTCATCAAGCAAGTCCGCGGCTTTCCCTACCCACGAGTCCACGCTTTTGGTAGTCTTCAGATAGCTGTTTGCCAGGATGGAGACGAAACCGCTCTTCACCTCATCGTTCGGGAAGTCGAGACGGAACATTCGCGTCAGCGGCTTGTAATCCTTTATCGTGAGGTAGCCGCTTTGGTAAATCATTGGCAGAGGACGTTCCACGTCTGCTTTATAGTCCGCGAATTCTTTCTCCTCGTAGTATTCCGAGGTTAATTCGTCCATGGTTTCTCTGAAGTGCTCCAGCAGACGCACCAGATAGGTGGGCGTGCCCGTCTTGAACCAATAGTCGCCCAAACGTTGCGAGTCCAATGCGTTCAACAAGCTGAATGGATTGTACACGCCAACCATCCGCTCCGAGAAATGATAGCCGTCGTATCGCTTTTTCAGAGTCGCTTTCATTTCATCGTATGAACAGTTGAAACGTGAAGCCATTTGCTTGATGGACTCAGCGAAGTAGTGTTCTATCTCTTCTTCTGAGATGCCGCATAATGTGTCGTATGCAGGGTGCATACTAATATCCTTAGGTTGGTTGTATCCGCTGAACACACTCACTTGGGAGAACTTTGTCACGCCTGTGAGGAAGACGAATTGCAAGTCCGCATCAGCGACTTTGAATGTGCCGTAGAACGCCTTGAGGATATCACGGTTCCGTTCTTCGAGGGTTATCTTCTTTCCCAGGTGTTCTATCTTATAATCTGTGTCCATCACATCGAGCAACGGCTTGTCGTATTCGTCTACAAGCACTACGGCACGACGGCCTGTCTTGGCATGGGCCTGTGCCAAGGCTCCAACGAACCGATCGGAAAGTGTGATGGCGTGAGGGTCTTTCCCGTAAGTGTCCTCGGCAGAGGCTACAAATCGTTCCAAGGCTTGTTGTAGCGCATCTTTTTCCCCAAAGTTCTGGCCACCGAAGTCCAGACGCAGTATGGGATAGGTCTTCCAATCCTTCTCGAGCTCAGCAATCTTCAGCCCTTCGAAGAGGTCCTTGCGCCCGCTGAAATAGCTGTCGAGCGTAGAGAGCAACAGGCTCTTGCCGAATCGCCTGGGGCGGCTCAGGAAGTAGGCTTTGCCGCTGCTGACCATTTCGTAGACAAGGTCTGTCTTGTCCACGTAGACGTATCCGTCCGTGCGGAGTTGCTCGAAGGTTTGTATGCCTATGGGGTATTTCATTGTTGCCATATTGTGTCTGTTTTTTGATTTGACACGGCTAAGGTACAACTATTTGTTGAGAGTCCGCATCTTTCAATCAACTTTGTTATTCTGGGAGCATTATTGTCGGATGACTTAAAGGGTGTTCTCTAGGCCATTGAATGGACTTGATGGGCACATTCCAATGGCCTCGTGAGGCAAAAGGTAATGTTGTGATGGGCGAAACGTATGGACGAGGTTGTTGGTTGTCACGTGTCACACAATTGTTTGTCACGTGTCGAACGATTGTGCGACACGTGACGCACAACCTCACGACAGCTGTCGTGAGCCTATCAAGGTACAACTGTTGGACCATCACGATAGGAGGAATTGGGGAATGCGATAGTGATGAATCAATAATCGCGATAGGCCGATTGCACAAACGCGTCTTATAGCGAAGGTTCCTGCGTAATAGAAGTGGGGGCGGCCAGGGGTCTCATTGCCAATGATGCGGATGTGCGGGGGACTGGATATATACAGTAAGAGGGCGGACTTTCACAAGTCCGCCCTCCCGGTCATTCACTTCTTATGTTTGTATTGTAAGAAAGAAATCTGATTCACACCTTAGAAGGTGATGTCGCCACTCTTCACGACATGGTTCTTACCACCATCCCAAGAGGCACCGGTACGCCAGCGCGGGTCACCGATTTCCTTCGTGTAGATGGGGTGAGCCGTCACGCGAGGAGTGTTGTTGTAGTAGAAGCCGCTGATGTCTTTGTGACGGTAAGCGTCTTTTTCAAACGTCTCTGCGGCTGTTACCATACCAATGGTGTACGGGTCCTTGAATAGCTCTTCTGCAGTCAGCTGATAGCCTACAGCATCGTCCTCGTTGCCGTTGTGGTTGTCACCGAACTTAATCTGTGTCTCACCATAACCGCCAATATTCAAGTCTTTGTAACCCGCTCCGCTTGTTTTGTTCGAGAAGCTCACTGCTGAGAACATACCATCAATCAATGTGGTTTTCGGATCTGTTGATGGTAAGTATGTTGACTTCGAGCCTTTGTATGAGGGCATTACGGTTGAGTAGTTGTCAGCAAAGTCATATTTCAAGTCCTTTGTAGAAGCGTACATGCCCTTCATGTAGTATGAACGATCTACGTCGTTCTTGTTTCCCGCCCATACGAAAAGGTTCTTCTTGAATGCGATATTAGACCCTACTGGTACGATATTGAAATTGAATATTCTGCCGTCTCCGCTACCAGAAGAACGTGTACTGAAGTTAACGAACGTGTTGTTAGAGAGGTTGATGTTCCATGTAGTACCTTCAGGCCATGTAAATTTACTTGCTGATTCTTGAACGAGTGCAACTCGCGGACAGTCGATAATGGTGTTGTTGGAGAAAGTGAAGTTCTTGTAGAAGTTGGACTTACGGTTACTACCCGGTCCTGCGAACCATGCATAACCACGTCCCTTGGTGTCGTAACCTCCTTCATCGTAGAATACGCAGTTGTCAACCGTCAACTTTTCAATAATCTGTCTGTTCGGGCCTTGGAAACGGATGAATCCACGTACATGACCGCAGAATGTACAGTTGGATACACGAAGTTCCGATAGGATGAACGACAAACCTTGCGAGTTCATGTTCATGAAATAGTTGCCACAGATGGTGTACTGTGAGTTACCATCGGTTCCTTTTTGGTCCATGTAGTTAAACCATGCCATCGGGTGGAAGTTGATGTCCTCAAATACGATAGCTTGGATAGCCAAAGTCACACCATTCTCCGTACCGGATTGTGCTCTACGACAAAGATTCCAGTTATTAACATTAGCTGCAGTGTGAGCCTCGTTGCTCCAACCGATGCCTTGCAGCACGGTGGCGCGTCCCTTGCCGGCAGCGATATCCTCCGGGTTGGTAGCCAAGGTGAAGCCCTTGGTCATATCTACTGATGAGGAGAGGTAGTAGGTCTTGCCTCCTTCGAGGTAGAATACCTGACCCTCAGCAAGAGTATTGTCCGACATGTAGTTGGTCAGCACCGTGTCGATGCGGGTAGCAATCAAATCTTTCACGCCATACATATTATACTGGTCGCCATTCTGCAACAGGGTATCCAACAGCACGGATTCTGCCGTAGCTGCCGGGAGGTGGATAGGCTCGCCCGGATCGCCCTGCATACGCACCATGTTGGAGTTGTACTGGCGGTCGTAGTAACGGGTCACGTTGTTGTTCTGTCCACTCACGATGTAGGCGGCATTGGCAACCAAATTGTCGAAGTGTACGCGTCCGGCAGCCTTGTCCGCATCGGTGAGTTTGTACACATGCTCTTCCAACTGTGCGTTGTCGGCCGACGGAACGACACGGATTTCGTCGAATACCCATTTACCGTCCTTCACCTCGGCTCCTGCTTCGATGAATTCTTTGTAAGAGTTCTCCCATCCATCTTCCGTTTCGGGGAGGAAGCATACGTCCATAGAGGTCTTTGTCACATTCTCCACCCAAAAGAGGGAGGGGACGTCGTAACGCATGCCGGTGGTCAACGCACCTGTCTGTTCACGGCTGTCGTCACGTGACTGGTCTTGCTGGTGTGAACCGTCACCATATCCGTACCACTTGGAGTTGCGCGGATTGTTGAGGTCGTTGCGGTCCACCAATGCACGGATGGCATAGAGGTATCCTGTGCCGTACTGCAAGTCCTCGTGGAGGAACGACAGTTGGTCGGCGGTCAAGATGGTGTCGAGTAGGTTAGGGTTCTCCGCCTTGTCCCAAGAGGTACCCTGCACCTTGGCTTTCAGTTCGTAAGCATCCGCACCTTCCACGCCATACCAGAAGAGGCGCATGTCGTTGACGTGCGTACTGGTCTTGTATCCGTGCTGGTTCAGATAGGTCTCTATTTGCGGGTCCACGCGCGATGCGATGTCGCAGTGGTAGTCTGTCGTTGTCGAGTTCAAGTTCTGAGTCAGACGGAACATCGGCATGAACAGACGGTCGGCATCCGATCCGCCAAAGTCTTCGTTGTCGTCCTTACACCCGGTAAAGATGGCAGCCGAAGCGGCTATGAGCATTGAATATAATAATATCTTTTTCATAAATGTTCTGTTCAGTTGAGATTAATAACCATAATAGTTCTTGTACTGGCCTACGCTTCGGCTGACCACATCGCGTGGAATGGGCAGGATGTATCGTACCGGTGGCAGATCTTCCAATACGTCATCAGAATCGTACCACTCCATTCCTTTTGGATACAACGATTCGCCTTCGTCGACGTACATATAGCCACGTACTGCGTAGCGAATGTCTGCCTTGGGGATACTGGTATTTTCGTCCAACCAGTTGAAGAAAGTTGCCTCGGTCCATGCATCACTGCCGGTGATGGGAACAGAGCTCATTTCTTTCGTATGATCTCCCCAAGTTTCCCACAAGTTGTTGATGGTCAGCTCACTGCTTTCGTAGTGGTAGAACTCGATGATACCTAAACTGGAGTCGGTATTCGGGTAGTCAAATATCTCGGGATACTTCTCTGCAGTGTACTTCTCCGGATTGTCATTTACTAACTGGTTCCATTCCGCGCGGGTACGAATCTTGTAGTAGACAGTAGACGGATATTCGTCCAAGTCTTTTTCGGATTGTACTAAAGATTTTTCGCGATTAGAGCCCATGGCATAGTAGAGCCAGAAGTTCTTGTAGATAACCTTGTTGTAGATGTTCCAGCGAACCAGGTCTTTCCAGCGGATGCCTTCGCCGGCAAACTCCCATGCACGCTCGTCCACGATGGCATCGAAGAATGACTCTTTTGAGGAGAGATTGTCTACGTAGGTCTCCACCATCTCCGACTTGTTGGTAGCGTTGCGGAATGCGCGCTCACGCACTTGCTTCAGTGCCGCCTTGGCTTCTGCCGTCGGGCCGTTGTTGATCTCGTTCTCTGCCTCGGCATACATCAACAGCACGTCGGCATAACGCATGTAGGGGAAGTTGATGCCGGTGCTACCCTGTGAGGTGTTGCCCATGGTGTGTGACTTGTCCCACAACTTAGACCACTTCAGGCAGTAGTTGGTGTAACCGTTCTGCAAGGCCGGGGTGCCGTTGTAGCTGTATGACCAAAAGCCTGCCACGTTGCGGCGCACATCTTGAGAGTCGAAGGTGTAGCGATAGAAGGCGTTCAAACCTACTGAACCGCTGCATCGTCCCCAAGGATGGTCGGTGTCACCGGCACTGGAGAGGTCGGCCTTCGGTCCCTGTATATAACCGATGTTGCCGTTCACGTTGCGCACGAACGGAATCTCGAAGATGACGTCATCGTCGTTCACCACGGTGTAGTTACACTCGTTGACGAACACGTCGAAGTAGCCGTTGGTCAGTTTGTGGGTGCCGGCATCGATCACCTTCTTGCAGTATTCGCGGGCAATCTTGTAGTAGTCGGCATAGTCAGAAGCACGTTCCATGGTACCTACTGCCGTGGCATCCTCACCGTGGCGCAGTGAGTAGCCTGCACGGAACATGGCGATGCGGGCGATGAGGGCCCATGCGAACTCTTGTGTACAACGCTCCACACCTTCGGTCACTTCCTTGGCTTGGCGCATCTTCGGCGCAGCCTCTTCCAGATCTTTGATGAGGTCGGTCAGAATCTGGTCGCGGTCGCCCATCGGCATGATGAGGGACTCCTGGTCGTACGTACGGGTGAGCGAGAAGGGAATGTCGCCCCACAGGATGACCATATCCAGGTAGTTCATGGCACGGATACATTTGGCCTCACCAATCATCTGGTCGAGGTCGGCATCGCCATAGAGGGCTGACTTCTCAGCTGCGTTGATGAAGTTGTTGGCGCGCTCTACAGTAGCGTAGGCAGCGTCCCAGATGCTCTTGGCGTTGCTTCCGTCTGCCTCGCCGTCGAAGAGTTTCCATTCGTTGTGCGAAGCACTCTGTTCGCTGGCGGAAGAGGTGGACCACTCCACGTCGCTGTTGAAGTTTACTGTGGTGAGGTAGGCGTTTCCGTAGGTGTTGCTGGAACAGGTAGCCTGGTACACGGAGTTGAGCAGACGGTCAGCCTCGTCGATGCTGCTGAACACTTGCTCGTCCGTCACCTTGGAAGGCGCTTCCACATCGAGGTAGTCGTTGCAGGCACTGAGTGCTACCAGCGACATCCCGCAAATGAGTATATGTTTTATTTTCATATCGTATTTTCTCCTTTATTGATTAACAGAAAGTTTAGAACGAAAGGTTCATACCGAACAGGTAACTGTGTGTACGCGGGTAGCGGTTGTAGTCCACGTTCGGGGTCAGACCGTTCTGGATGTCCACCTCGGGGTCGAAGCCCGAGTAGCTGGTGAGGCAAAAGAGGTTCGAACCGGTGAAGTAGAGACGCAGGCGAGAGATGCCCCAACGCTTGGTGAGGTCGCTCGGCAGGGTGTAACCGATGGTCACGTCGGTCAGGCGGACAAACGAACCATCCTCCACGAAGTTGGAGAGTGTGTACTTGGTGGTCACGTTCTGCGGGTTCCACAGGGTCTTGCCGGCATTGATGCGCTCGTACTCGTCGAGGTAGTCGATGTGTTGCGAGTTGCTGAGCAACGGCTCGTTGAGGTTATAGATCTCGCGGGTACCGTCGGCATAGGTGTTGTAGATGTCGCCATAGTAAACCCAACGGTTCTCGTAGTCGAACTTGCTCAGTACGTTGCGTGGGTCTGTGCGGCTGGAACCTACTGCGGATGAGAGGTTGTAGGCCGTAGCGTTGATCAGGTCGAAGTCGAGCATGTAGGTGAAGTTGGCTGTGAAGTCGAAGTTCTTGTACTTGCCCGAGAGGCCGAAACCGCCTTGCAGTTTCGGGTTGGTGTTACCTACCACGGTACGGTCGTTGATGTCAATCTTGCCGTCACCATTGAGGTCTTTCAGTTTGATGCGGCCCGGAGCTGTTCCGTAGAGTCCCTCCACGGTCGGTTTCTCCTGCACGCCCGGGTTCTCTGCCAGGTAAGCAGCGTCGTTGATAGCGTAGTTGTAGCCTTCGCGGTGGAACTCGTCGAAGCCATAGATGCCATCGTAGACGTAACCATAGATGAGGCCTACCTCTTTGCCCTCTACCAGGCGGAAGTTGTCCTCAGAGTCCCACGACTTGGCGGGGATGTACTCATCCGTACCGTTGATCTTCTCCACCTTGGTCTTGTTCATACCCATGTTGAAGTTGGCTGACAACACATAGTCCTTGCCACGGAGGATGTCACCGTTGACGGTCAACTCGATACCGCGGTTGCGCACCTGGCCTACGTTTTGCCACTGATAGGAGTAACCTGTGGTGGTAGGTATCTGGCAGCGGTAGAGCAAGTCGCGTGTGGTGTTCCAGTAAATCTCCGGAGTGATGGTCAGGCGTCCGTTGAACAGCGAGATGTCGGCAGCCAAATTGCGGGTGACGGTGGTCTCCCATTTGATCTTCTCGTTCGGGAAGAGGTTGTCGGCAGCGTAGTACTTGTCGCCGTTCTGTGTCGTTGTGCTCTCGCCCCAGCTCGGTCCGCCATCGGCGTTGATGGAGTACTGGTAGCGCCAGCGGTCGTCACCGATGTTGTTGTTACCGGAGAGACCGTAAGCCACACGCAGCTTCAGGTTGTCGATTACGTCCTTGTTCCACCAGTCCTCCTCGGAGAGCACCCATGCACCGGATACGGAGGGGAAGTAACCCCACTGGTAGCCCGGAGCGAAGCGTGTGGAACCATCGGCACGCATTGTGAACGACAACAGGTATTTGTGCTTGTAGTTATAGTTGGCCTGTCCGAAGAAGGAGGCTGTGCGGTTAGGAGTAGTCACACTGGAGGTCGACGCGTAAGCCGTACCTAAGCCCATGTTGTTGAACGCGTAGCGCGGAGAGGTCTCCTGCGGGAAGTAGCGCGAAGCCTGGTAGTTGGTGGTCGTCTGTGTGTGGTAGATTTCCTGACCCAACAGGAACGAGAAGTTGTGTTTCTCCTTGAGGCTGAACGCATAGTTCAATGTGTTGGTCCATGTGTAGCGGAACGAGCGGGTGTTGGTGATCTGTGCCACCGGCATGTTCTCGTTGCTGGCTGCCGTGTCGGTGAGATAGCCATAGAAGCGGTTCTTGTCGGAGAACGACCAGAACTGTGCGATGTCCGAACGGAAGGTCAAGCCCTTGATGATCTCCCATGTCAAGCTTGCCTGGTTGGTGAAGCTGTAGGAGTGGGTCAGCTGGTAGTTTTGGTCGATGTCGTCCAGCGGGCTCTTCACCAACCAGTAACGCTCCACGGAGAAGTCCTGCCACTCGTCGTCGTAGCTGGTCACCTCGCGCAGACCGTTTGTCGGGCGATAGTTGAGCACACCAATCAAGCCTTCTGTACCGATGCCCGAAGCACCCGTACCGAGGTCGCGACGGTAGGTGAAACGCGGGTTGATCAACAGCTTCACGTTCTTGGCCAGCTGCACATCGATCTTCGTGTTCATGTTGGTACGGCGTACGCCTGAACCGGCGATGATACCGTCCTGGTTGTGCTGGGTCAGCGAGGTGTTGAAGCGCAACTTCTCGTTACCGCCGTTCACCGTCACGTTGTACATCTGCGTCAAGGCACCGTCGCCCATCAGCTCGTCCTGCCAGTCGTGGGTAGGCATGCTCTTGTACACATCCACGTCGTTGGGGTTACCGAAGTCGCGGCGGAACATGTAGGTGTTGCTGTTGCTGCCGATGCAGGCGTCCAACTGATATCTTACGAACTCGTAAGAGTTGAGCATGTCCTGCTTGCCTGCCAGCCACGAGAGCTGTGCGTAAGCGTTGAAGTCCACCTTCACCTTGCCCTGCTGAGCCGATTTGGTGGTGACGATGACTACGCCGTTACCGCCTCGCGCACCATAGACAGCGGTCAGGGAAGCGTCCTTCAATACGTCGATGCTCTGGATATCCGTCGGCGGGATATCGTTGATGTTGTCTGCCTGGAAACCGTCGACAATGAACAACGGCTTGGAGTCCTGCGAGCTGGAGATGGCCGAACCACCACGGATGCGGATGTTGATGTCGGCACCCGGTGCACCGTCGACAGTGGTTACCTGCACACCGGCAATCTTACCCTGCAGGGCCTCTGCGGCAGATGCCACAGGCACGATGGCCAATTTCTGACCAGACACAGATCCCACGGAACCGGTCAAGTCCTTACGGGCGCGGCTCGTGTAACCTACAACGACAACCTCTTCCAGGGCTTGGCTGTCGTCTTCCAACACTACATCTACTTGGGGAGCGGCTTTCACCTCTTGCGATCTCATACCCATGTATGAGACAACCAGCGTACGGCCCTTAGCCGTCTTCAGGGTGAAGTTACCGTCGAAGTCGGTGATGGTACCATTCTTCGAGTTGCCTTTCTCTACTATGGAGGCTCCGATGATCGGCTCTCCACTGGAATCTTTCACATTCCCTTTCACGGTGAGACTTTGTGCGTAGGCTTCTGGGGGTATACACACCAGGAAAGCCATTAGCCACAGAGCCCACTTCATTTTTCTTTTCAAGTCTTTCATTATGCTATAACTTGGTTAACAAAAATGTGGGTGGTGCCCACGTAATTAATAATCACTCTATTTTTACTGTTGACAACTTAATCAATATAAGAAACAATGATGCGCTGATTATGCCTGTCATAGTAATTGGTCGCAAATGTAAAGGAAAGAAATAAACTAACCTAACAAATGTGTAAAAAAGTTTAATGGAATGTGGATAATTTAATTTGTCCACCCGAGGAGGCGTATAGGCTTTTCGTACGAGAAGTGCAGCGGTTAGTCGATGGAATCGCCTGTTTTATCGGATGCTCCGCTGCGAGGGCTTCTTGTAGCACGCACGATGATGATGCTCACCTCGTAGAGCAGATACATGGGTAAAGAAACCAACATTAACGTGAAGACATCGGAGGTGGGGGTGATGATGGCGGCGATGATGAGGATGACGACGATGGCGTGCCGACGGTAATGCCGCATGAAGTCGGCGGTGATGAATCCCAGCTTGGCGAAGAGCCAACAGAGCATGGGCATCTCGAAGACGATACCCAGCGAGAGGCTCAGCAGGGTGAAGGTGGAGATGTACGACTCCAGCGTGATGAGGTTGCCCACGGCCGCGCTTACCTGATAGGTGCCCAGAAAGCGGAAGGTGAAGGGGAAGATGAGGAAATAGCTCACCAATACCCCGGCGAGGAAGAGCAGATAGCCGAAGCCCACCACCCGCACCGCATAGCGACGCTCGTCGGCATAGAGCGCCGGCGACACGAAGCGGAACAGTTGGTAGAGGATGTAGGGTGAGGCGCAGAGTATGCCTGCGTAGATGGCGACCTTCATGTGGGTGAGGAACTGCCCCGCCAAGGCGGTGTTGATGAGCTCCACATGGAACGCCTCCGTCCCCTCCTGTTGCATGAGGGGCGCTACGAGGTTGAACAGCCGGTAGGTGACGAAGTCCGCGTCCTTAGGCGCCAGTATCACCCGGAAGAGGAAATCCTTGTAACAGAACAACACCACACTGCACACGACCACTATCACCGCAATGCGGATAAGGGTCGCGCGCAGGGCATCCAGGTGCTCCCAGAAGGTGAGTTGCGTAGGTCCCGTGTCCTTACTCATCCTTCTTGGCGGCGGTGTCGTCTTTCTTGTCGTTGTCCGTCTTCTCGGGCTCGGGATTGTTCATGCCATCCTTGAAGGCACGCACGCCTTTGCCCATTCCTTTCATCATCTCGGGTATCTTCTTGCCACCGAAGAACAGCAGGATGACCAACAAGATGACGATAATCTCTTGTGTACCGATTCCAAACATAGTTATTTACGTATTAGGTAGTTGATAAACAGATATCCTCCAAAGATTTGCAGCAGCATGCCCGGGATGGCGATGCGGAAGTCCTGCAGGGCGGCATAGAGGTTGCCGCACCAAGCCCACTCGAAGAGGGTGCCCGTGAGTTGGTAGAAGAGCACCACACTCAGCAGCAAGGCTACTGTTGCTTTGTGGTAACGCTTGGCTGCCCAGCCGCAGCCCACGGCCAACAGGGCCGACTTCACGGCGATGGCCGGCACCACTGCCATGGTCGGCATGCCGAACAGCAGCGAGTTGATGAGGGGCGAGGCCAAGGCGGTGAGCAGGCCCACCTTCCATCCGTACTTGTAGGCACCGATGAGGGTGAAGAAGTAGATGGGCAGCCACATCTTTCCGCCCATAGGGATGAGGTGGAACAGCTGTGGCAGCGCCAAGTTGCCCACCACGAACAGTAGAGCCAGCAGGTAGGTGCGGCTCTCCGTATAGTTATAACTGTAGAGTTTTACTGATGTTTGCATATTGTTGTTACGTATTTAGTTTTCAATGTTCTTTTATTTCGTCCGCCAGTCCTAAGTCTCCTATTAGTCTATTAGACCTCTTAGTCTCCTAGTCTTTTAGACTTTTAGACTCGTTGTCTTTTAGTCTCTCTTAAGAACTCCTCCACTTGCTGTAGGCACTCTTCAGCTGTGCTGCACTCCCGGCAGCGGGTCTCCATAGGGCACCATCCCGTGCGGGCACGGTTGATGATGTGGTCCACCCGTTGCGTGTAGTGCACCGCCATAGGCGATTGTTGCAACAGTTCCAGTGCCAGATCGCTGATGACATCGGCATAGAGTTCCGTCACACCGCCTAGCATCATCAGACTGGCAGCGGCTTTGCCTACTACTTTGTCCGCCACGATGGCTCCCCGCAGCAGTTGAGGCTCTTCGCACAATAGACTGTGGAGGTCCGCCACGCCGCGGTTGTCGAAGCAACGCACGCTCTCCCCTTGGTGCACTACCAATGAGTGGTGCCCTTGGTGCAGCAGTTCGGTCAGTTCGCTCGTCATACCGTGGGGTCTTGTTTCAACTCTTCCACAAAGTCGTTCACGCGCTTCATCTCCTGCGGGATGCGGATGCGCTGTGGGCAATGGCTCACACACTGGCCGCAACCGATGCAGTGACTGGCCTGGCGCAGGCGTGGCACACTGCGGTCGTATCCGATGAGAAACGCCCGGCGTGCGCGGCGGAAGTCAGGATGCTCGTTTCCCTTGTTAGGCATGTTGCCCTCCTTGATGCACCGGTTGTAGTGCGCGAAGATGGCTGGTATGTTGATGCCGTAGGGGCAAGGCATGCAGTAGTTGCACTCGTTGCAGGGAATGGTCTTCAGGTTGTAGATGTCGTTGGCAATCTCCATCAAGAAGGCGTTCTCCTCGTCGGTGAGCGGTTTCAGTGGCGAATAGGTGCAGAGGTTGTCTTTCAGGTGCTCCATGTAGGTCATGCCGCTGAGCACCGTCAGCACTCCGTCCGGTGTGCCGGCAAAGCGGAAGGCCCAGCTGGCCACACTCTGTTCCGGCTCGCGCTGCTTCATCTTCGCCACGATGGGGTCGGGCACCTTGGAGAGTCGTCCGCCCAACAGCGGTTCCATGATGACGGCCGGGATACCTCTCTTCTTCAGCTCACCATAGAGGTATACGGCATCCGTGTTGCGGTTGTTTATCTCGTCGGCATAGTTCCAGTCGAGGTAGTTGAGCTCTATCTGCACGAAGTCCCAGTGGTAGCGGCCCTCGTCGTGCCATTGCAGGGCGAGGTCGAATATCTTGATGTCGCCGTGGTACGAGAAGCCCAGGTTGCGGATGCGCCCCTTCTGCTTCTGCTCCACCAGCCAGTCCAGGATGCCGTTGTCCATGTAGCGGGCGTTGAAGTCCTTCAGCGCGTCGTTGCCCATGCCGATGCCGTGGAGCAGTAGGTAGTCCACATAGTCCACCCGCAACTCCTTCAGCGAGTTCTCGAACATCTCTATGGAGCCCTGTCGGGTCCACGTAGGTGGCGTGAAGTTGGACAGTTTGGTGGCCACGTAGTAGCTCTCCCGCGGGTGACGGCTCAAGGCGATGCCGGTGCTGCGCTCCGACAGTCCGCGGCAGTAGGCGGGGGAGGTGTCGAAGTAGTTCACGCCATGCTCCAGGGCATAGTCCACCTCCTGGTTCACCATCTCCTGGTCTATCTCGCTGCTCTGCTTCTCGCCGTTCACTTCTTCCTCCTTCATGGGCAGTCGCATCATGCCGTAGCCGAGTATCGACACACGGTCCTGCGTGTTGGGGTTCACCCGATAGGTCATCTGGCCTACGGGCGGCTCGTGGGGAGTGAAGGTGTCCGTGATGGTTGTCTTGCCCTTGCAGCCGGGCAACAGCGAGAGTGATGTGGCAGCCACGGCTCCGCTGCCCAGCATCTTCAGAAACTTTCTTCTGTCTATATCTTTCTTCATAATAATCGTCTTTAGTGGTGTGGGTTATACAATACGGTGCTTCTCGTGACCTTCCACGTAGATGGCACTGAACGGTCGGGCGGGGCAGAGGTTCTCGCAGGCTCCGCAGCCGATGCAACGCTCGGTGTTGACCACCGGTATCAGGGGCGACTGCTCGTCGTTGGGGTTGGAGTTGACCATGGTGATGGCCATGGTGGGGCAGTGGCGCGCGCAGTTGCCACAGGCCACGCCATCAGTCAGCGGGATGCAGTTCTTGCGCACCCACACGGCGTGGCCAATCTGTATGGCGGTCTTGTCCGCCCGGGTGATGGGCTTGATGGCTCCCGTGGGGCATACCTCGCTGCACTTCGTGCACTCCGGTCGGCAGTAGCCCCGCTCGTACGACATGGTCGGTTGCATCAGCGTCATCAGTCCAGTGGAGGGACGCAACACGTCGTTGGGGCACACCGTCACGCAGAGCTGGCAGGCGGTGCAATGCTGCGCCATGTTGTTGGCCGAGAGCGATCCCGGAGGTGTAAGCGGTGTCTCTCGCTGGGGCGCTATCTTGTCCTCGATGGCGGCCAGTCCGCCGTCCACTTTCTTTTGTTCCTGTGCCAACGCCATGGTGGCGGCTGCTACTGCCGTGCCGATGACGAAGGTCCGTCGGCCGGTGTCTATCGTTTCACTCGTGGTCTTTGTGGCTTCGGTGGTTCCTTCGTTCGCCATCGCTACCGATTGCACGGCCCCTTTGGGGTGACCGAAAGAGATGGCCCCTTTACGGCACACCCCGATGCAGTTGCCGCAGGTCACGCAGCGTGAGTAGTCCACCGTATGGTTTTTGCTGTCGATGCATGCCGCCTTGCAGCTGCGCTCACACAGTCCGCACTGGTTGCACTTGGTGGTGTTCACATGAATCTTCAACCACGAGAAGCGGGCGAAGAAGCTCAGTACCGTGCCCACCGGACAGATGGTGTTGCAGTAAGTGCGGCCGCCTCGCCATGCCAGCACGACGAGCACCACGAAGGTGACGGCGGCGACGATGAACGTCGGCAGACTGCGCATCCACACCTCTTTCTCGTAGAAGGCGTAGCTGTCTGCGCGCTCGGCCAGATAGGCCAACCCGTTGTTGCCCCAGTCGTAGAGTGGAGCGAACAGATTCTGCACGATACGTCCGTAGGAACTGTAGGGTGCCAGTAGGGCCACCACCGAGCCGATGCCAGCGATGATGGCAACCACGAACAGTGCCAGCACCGTGTAGCGCAGCCAGCGCTTGGCCGGGCTGTAGCTGAAGCGATACTTTTTCTTCTTGCGTGTGCCACTGAGGGCAGAGACCACATCCTGGAATATGCCCAAAGGGCAGATGACCGAGCAGTAGATGCGTCCGAAGACGAGGGTCAAGGCGAGCAGACACAGTATCACGCCCACGTTCAGTGCCAGCACGGCGGGCAAGAACTGAATCTTTGCCAGCCATCCAAGCCACGCGTGCAGTGTACCGGTGAAGTCGAGAAACAGGCCCGTGATGAGCAGCAGTGCCACCGTGGCCAATGTTAGTCTGATTTTACGTAACGTCATAAATAATAGGTTTGTCAGTATAATAAGTATTGTAAGTTAGTCGGAAGCAAAGGTACAACAATTTACCGAATCTCCTCTGTATCCCGTTTACTGAATTTATTACCCCGATTACAGCACTGAGTTCTCTACGCCTTGCGGCATTGGATGAGGGCCTTCTCGCCCGAGGCGAGTGTGGTGGCGAAGAGGTAGGTGTCGCCACCGTCCGTCAGATGTAGCTTCTTGCGCAGGTCGTTCACCGAAGCGGGGAAGTTGCGGACGGTCAGGTTCGCCTGTCGCAATGCAGCCAAGGCTTTCAGCTCTTTCTTACTGAAACCCCACGTCTGTTCTACGATGAAGCAACGCCCGGGAAAGTCGGGTAGGAGTGTATCGCCGGTGTAGAGGTGACTGTTCGGGTGCAACTTCTGCAGACCGTAGCGTATGCCCACGCTGTTATAAGCACCGGCCTTCAGCAACGAGGCATTCGGCTCGTAGAGGTAATGACGCACTACGTCGGTATAGGTGATGGAGGCGGAAGACTCCTCGTGGGGCGTGAAACTGAATGATGATTCGTAGACTTCTACCCCGTTCGGTAATATATATAAAGGTACAATGCCATTGCTGCTAGTCGAACTCTCCTTCGGCTGGTTGGAGCCTTTCAGTTGGTCAGAGTCCTCCAGTTGATTGGAGCCCTTCATTGATACAAAGTCCTTCAGTTGGTCGAAACCCTTTAACTGAGCGTTGGCGTCCGTCTCAGTGGCCTTTCCCGCGGATACCGAAGGATGCCCTTGCCTATGAATCAGATTGACGCAGTGAATCTGCGACTCATCGGTTGAGGTTTTGCTTGAGGAGAGGCGGAGCAATAATTCCTTGCACTCGTTCTGCACGGAGACGACGTAGACATCTTTGATGGAGGAGAGGCTGCGTAGAGTTTGCGTAATGTCCAACATCGGGGAGAGCTTGGTGAGCACGGTTTCACCCTTCTGCAACAATAGTGGCTCTAGTTGGCAGATGTCTGGTTCGCAGTCGGTAATGGCTACGGTCTTGCGCCCGTGCACATCCCTACGGGCAGGGTCGATGAAGAGGCAGTCCACCTTCTCCATCTGCTGCAGATACTCCGTACAGTCGGCGTTCACCACTTCGATGATGGTCCTTCCGGCCTCTTCCGCTGCTAACTCCCTTGACGAGGAGGTCCCTTGGCTGGATAGTTCGGTCTCTCGCTCTGAGGCGATGTGGTTCATCAATAACGGGAAATTATGGCGTGCGATGTCGCAGAGTAGGGATTGCCGTTCCACGTAGGTGGCTCGGTGAAACCGTGTGGAGAGGAAGAAACAGTCTACCCCGAAGCCGGCGGTGAGGTCTGTGAAGGTCTTGCCACTGACGAGGGTGGCTTTGTAGCGGGCGGCAATCTCCGACGAACATTGTTCCAACGGCAGATGTGGCGCATAGAGGATGCCGTCCGTCATACCCCACGTGGGCAGTTTATGGCGTGCAGTCTGTCGCCCTGCTATCTGCGTGAGGGCAAGGGGCAGGTCCACCCCGTCCACACGCTTCGCTTTCAGGGCCAGCGTGCGTACGTCCGCCTCTGCATTTCGTTCGATGAAATCGATAGTTCCTGCTGATAGATCCATGCTCCTAGTCATTGTCTTGTTTCGGAGAACAAAGGTAATGCTTTTACGCATAACTGTGCATACCGCCGAGGAGGAAGTTAACACCGAAGTAGG
>CAVFUK010000047.1:0-13730 GCA_963625535.1 Anaerovoracaceae bacterium
ATTTTATATAGTGAACCCGAAAAGAAGAAAAAAAACTTTAATCGGTTGCAAAAAACGCTGTCAAACGGCTCTGCGAGCGTGCCTGGTCTAGGGGTTTTCCTCGGCGAAGAGTTGCATCACCACGGCATCCACATAGCCATCGGGCCGACGCACCCAATCCTTCAACCTTCCGGTCCTCTTGAATCCGCTGCCCTTGAAGAGGCGCAGACTGGCGGGGTTGTCAGCGGGGATATAGACATAGAGCTGGTGCATGTGAAGGAAGAGGAAGCTGTAGTCCACCAACTGACGCACAGCGTCGCTGGCATATCCACGTCTGCGATAGCGCTTCAGCGTAGCGATGCCTATCTCCGCCCGGTTGTGCAGGGGATCGAAGTTGAAGAGATCTATCATCCCGACAGGGTCACCTGTTTCACGTTCCTCGATGACGAGCCGCAACTGCCGCTCGGCATGGATGTCGCTCTGGGTGCGGGTGATGTAGTGACGTATGAAATAGCGTGAGTAAGGGGCGGTGGTGTTGCTCACCATCCACTGCTCGGGCGAGTTCTCTATGCTGTACATCAACTCTAAGTCCTCCGGCTCGAGGGCCCGCAACAGGATGCGGTTACTGTAGGTAAATACATTATTCATCGTCGTCCGTCAGGTCAAGTTCTTGCATCAGTCGTTTCTCGCTGGGCCAACAGAAGAACGAGGCCGTCAGCGCCATCAGGGCACAGAGTCCGCCGATATTGACCATCGTCAGGTAGTAGACCACGATGCCGTAGAAGGCCACCACCGCCAGCATGCACAACCGCACACGGCTCCAGGCACGGTACGCCTTCAAGGCCTGTTCCAGGGGATATTGGCTGATGCGCTTCACCAAGGCGACGCTGAAGAGTTTGAGGGCCAAGGGGATGGCGACTATGGCCAACAGTATGGCGATGGTCTCCAGGATGTAACCCATGCGATAGTCGCCGGCAAACTGGCCGTAGGGCAACAGTCCGGCTTCGAACACGATGACCAAGGCGAAGGAGACAATCCACAGCAGGGCATACTCCACGCTCAGTCTTTTGGCTATTCGTTTTGCTTCTTCCATTGATTTTCTGTAGGTTAATTGACTCCGGTAAATGGAGTGCGGTTAATGATAGAGCGTCCCAACGTCACCTCGTCGGCATACTCCAGCTCGTCGCCGATGGCGATGCCGCGGGCTATGACGCTGAGCTTCACATCGTAGGGCGCCAGCTTGCGGGAGATGAAGAAGTTGGTGGTGTCGCCTTCCATGGTAGGGCTGAGGGCGAAGATCACCTCCTTGACGTCGCCCTGTTTCACCCGCTCCACCAGACTCTCTATCTCCAGGTCGGCAGGGCCTATGCTGTCCATGGGCGAGATGACACCGCCCAGCACGTGGTAGAGTCCGCGGTACTGTTGGGTGTTCTCTATGGCCATCACGTCCTGTATGTTCTCCACCACGCACACCGTGGCGGCGTCGCGCTGCGGATTGGCGCAGATGGTGCAGAGGTCCGTGTCGGACAGGTTGTGACACCGACGACAGTATTTCACCTCCTGCTTCAGGGTGATGACGGCGTTGCCGAAAGCCTCCACGGCGGCCGTGTCCTGCCTGAGCAGATGGAGCACCAACCGCATGGCGGTCTTCTTGCCGATGCCAGGCAGTTTGGCGAATTCGTTGACGGCTTTCTCCAGCAAAGCCGATGAGTATTGTTGAGTCACTGTGTTCTGTTTTTAGCTTATGGAACGGCAAAGGTAAGAAATAGGCGGCTCATAACGGCAAGTTTGACCGATTATTTTCCGCAGAGACCGCTCTATTCATAAATTATGTTAGGATTTGCCGAAAAAGGCTATGTATTGGATATTTATGCCTACTTTCGCCACATCAATTACTAAATCATTAATTTTATATGAAAAAGTTTATTTACACGCTTGCTGCCGGTGCCGCGCTCTTGACAGCTTGCCAACCGAGCAACACTTACAAGATTGACGGTACAGTAACTGGCCTGAACGATGGTGACACCATCTATTTGCAGGAAATGGCCGGCAGATCGGTGAACACACTCGACTCTACAGTCGTTGCCAACGGCAAATTCTCTTTCGAGGGAACACCCGACTCAATCGTCAAAACCGTCTACATCGTCTACAAGAGCAATGGTCGCCCCGCAGGAGCCAACCTCTTCCTGGAGAAAGGAAACATCAAGGTTGAGCTGAACGCAGAGGGCGAGAACACCGTGTCAGGTACCGTGAACAACGATGTCTATACACAGTTCACCAAAGCCATCAGCGAGAAGTACAAACAGATGCAGACCATCTACGAGGCTATGATGGACACCACCCTCACCGAGGAGGCTAAAGAGGCCAAGAGCCAAGAGATGGAGAAGCTCCAGAATGAGTGCGACGAGCTCACCAAGAGCACCATCAAGACGAACATCGCTACCGAGGCAGGTCTCTACCTCTTCACACGCAACTACTACTCTTACGAGGCTGCCGAGCAGGAGGAGATGATTAACGCTATGCCCGAGGCTTTCCAGAAGAGAGACAATGTGGTTCGCATCAAAGAGCAACTGGAGGTGAAGAAGAAAACAGCTGTTGGTCAGCAGTTCACCGACTTCGAGATGCAGACTCCCGAGGGCGAGACAGTGAAGCTCTCCGACTTCATCAGCAAGAACAAAGTTACTTTGGTCGACTTCTGGGCAAGCTGGTGCGGACCTTGCCGTGCCGAGATGCCTAACGTAGTGGAGGCTTACAAGAAGTATCAGGACAAAGGCTTCGGCGTGGTAGGCGTGTCATTGGACAGCAAAGCCGACGCTTGGAAAGACGCCATCAAGAACCTGGGCATCACATGGCCGCAGATGTCTGACCTGAAAGGTTGGGAGTGCGCAGGTGCCGCTCTGTATGGTGTGAACGCTATCCCCGCAACCGTATTGGTTGGTCAGGACGGTGTCATCATCGCCCGCGACCTCAGAGGTGAGGACATCGCCACCAAGCTGGATGAGATTTTGAAATAACGAACTCTCACTATACCTATTATATATATAGGTATAACCCGATAGGAGGTAAACATCGTTTCGGAGTGTTTACCTCCTATTATTTTATTGCGGGCCTTCTCAACCCTTCCGGCCGCTGACCGCAGCCGCGGCATATTGAACGGATATGCTCCGGAATATGTAGTCCCCAGCAAGTCTGGTGGAACAGGAACTAATTCATACGGTGTGCGCAGGCTATCGCACAAGGTCTTTTCGGGAAAATGCTCCGTTGGCAAGTTACATCTGTCCGGAGCGGACACGGCTCAAGGTCTCGGGCGTCATCTGCAGGTAAGAGGCGATGTGGACCAATGGAACGCGTTGCAGTATCTGGGGGTTCGACTCCAACAATCGGTTGTAGCGGACGTGGGCAGGCTCGAAACGCAGCATGTCGGCCTTCCGTTGCGACAGTATCAAGCCTGTCTCCAGAATGTGACGATAGAGCATGTCTATCTCCCTCGACTCCTCGGTCAGCGTCATCCAGTCGTCGTAGGAGATGCCCCACGAGGCGGTGTTCTCCAGCGTCTCTATCATCAGTTGCGAAGGCTGCTTCAGCCAGAAGCTCTCGATGCACGTCACCATCTCACCCTCGCAGGCGAAATGTTCCGTCAGGTCCTTGTTGTACTTGAAGTAATACTGGCGCACGATGCCCTTCTCGATGAAGTAGATGTAGTTGCAGCGTTCTCCCCTATCGACCAGCTTCTCGCCCTTCTTCAGTTTGAAAGGCACCAAAGCCATAGCCAGCTTCTCCCTGTTCAGACGCGACAGCTTGTAGCACTTGTCCGAAATCATTTCGGCTATGTCCCTCTTCTTCTCCATATCCGTTGTGCGTCAATCAAGTTTCAGCACCGCCAGGAAAGCCTTCTGCGGCACCTCCACGTTACCAATCTGTTTCATACGTTTCTTACCCTTCTTCTGCTTCTCCAGCAGCTTGCGCTTACGGCTCACGTCGCCGCCGTAGCACTTGGCGGTCACATCCTTACGCACGGCCTTGATGGTCTCGCGGGCGATGATCTTCGCTCCGATGGCGGCCTGTATGGCAATCTCGAACTGCTGGCGCGGGATGAGCTCCTTCAGCTTCTCGCACATGCGCCGCCCCAGCTCGTAGGCATTGTCCACGTGCGTGAGTGTGGAGAGCGCGTCCACCGGCTCGCCGTTCAGCAGGATGTCCAGCTTTACCAACTTCGAGGGTCGGAAGCCTGCGGGATGATAGTCGAACGAGGCGTAGCCCTTGGAGATGCTCTTCAGCTTGTCGTAGAAGTCTATCACTATCTCGCCCAGGGGCATCTTGTAGTGCAGCTCCATGCGGTTGCCCGAGATGTACTCCTGCTTGGCCAGCTCGCCACGCTTGCTCAGGCAGAGCGTCATGATAGGGCCTATGTAGTCGGTGGTGGTGATGACAGAGGCGTTGATGTAGGGCTCCTCGATGTGGTCTATCAGCGTCGGGTCGGGCATTCCGCCGGGGTTGTGCACCTCGGTCATGTGGCCCTGCTTGTCGTAGATTTGGTACGACACGTTGGGCACGGTGGTGATGACGTTCATGTTGAACTCGCGGTCGAGCCGCTCCTGCACAATCTCCATGTGGAGCAGACCGAGGAATCCGCAGCGGAAACCGAAGCCAAGGGCCACGGACGACTCTGGCTGGAAGGTCAGCGAGGCGTCGTTCAGCTGCAGCTTCTCCAGCGACGAGCGAAGGTCCTCGAAGTCCTCCGACTCAATGGGATAGACGCCGGCAAACACCATCGGCTTCACCTCCTCGAAACCGGAGATGGCCTCGCTGCAGGGGTTGGCTATGTGGGTGATGGTGTCGCCCACCTTCACCTCGCGCGAGGTCTTGATGCCTGAGATGATGTAGCCCACGTCGCCTGTGCGCAGTTCGTCGCGGGGAATCATGTCCATCTTCAGCACACCTATCTCGTCGGCGATGTACTCCTTGCCGGTGTTGAAGAATTTCACCTTGTCGCCTGTGCGAATCACACCGTTCTCTATCTTGAAGTAGGCGATGATGCCTCGGAACGAGTTGAACACCGAGTCGAAAATGAGGCACTGCAGCGGAGCCTGTTCGTCGCCTTCGGGGTGCGGTATGCGCTCCACCACGGCGTTCAGAATCTCCTCCACACCCATGCCGGTCTTGCCCGAGGCGCGTATTATCTCGCCTCGGTCGCAACCCAGCAGTTCCACTATCTCGTCCTCCACCTCGTCGGGCATGGCGCTTGCCATGTCGCATTTGTTTATCACGGGGATTATCTCCAGGTCGTGGTCTATAGCCATATAGAGGTTGGAGATGGTCTGTGCCTGAACGCCTTGCGAAGCGTCCACAATCAGCAGAGCGCCCTCGCAGGCGGCTATGGAGCGGGAGACTTCGTACGAGAAGTCCACGTGTCCCGGAGTGTCAATCAGGTTGAGGATGTACTTCTCCCCTTTGTAGGTGTACTCCATCTGTATGGCGTGGCTCTTGATGGTGATGCCGCGCTCGCGCTCCAGGTCCATGTCGTCGAGCATTTGCCCTTCGGTCACCTGTATGGTGTGGGTGTATTCCAACAGTCTGTCGGCCAAGGTAGATTTACCGTGGTCTATATGAGCTATGATGCAAAAATTGCGGATATTCTTCATTTAAGTTCTTCTTCTTACTCTAATTCGTGATGCAAAGTTAGAAAAAAGTTTGAACTAAAAAAGTCCCTTTGGAGGATAATGTGGTAAATCCGGCTCAAATAAGTATTCTTGCTGACGGCAGGAAGGGTGAAAAGGACCCTTCGATATCGGATTTCATGTTTCGGTGAAGAGTAAAGGGGATGTCTCCCGACGATAGCCTAGGCAGAAAAACAAGGGGCATCGAGTCCCCGAAAGAACCAACGCCCCTTGTTAATATCATCAGAAGATAACTGTCCAGCAGATTATTTCAGCTTGACGAAGTACTCGCCGTCAACCTCAGAGACTTCCAGCTTGTCTTCTCTCAACAACCAACCCATGCCAAGAAAGAAATCCTTGTCTACGATCTTGGTGGCTTTCTTGATTTGTTTCTGTGTCAAACCTTCTGTTCCGTTCAGTGCATTCCAAATCTGTCCTGCAATGACACCAGCTTTTTCCTTTAACATGTAATTTCTATTTTTAAATGAAACATTACTCGGCATTCCCTTCGTAAGCAGAATGCTCTTTATTTGCGCTGCAAAGATACATAAATATCAGTTATCAAACCAAATAAAAGTTATTTTAGTTCAATTATTTCCTATTTAGGCAGCAAATAAAGCTACGATTCCGTTTCCGTTTCGCCTTCGTGGAGCTTCTCGTAGAACTCCACCCATATCTCCGCGGCCGTCCGCACGAGCTTGGGACAGGGGCGTTTCCGGTAGTATTCGGGCGTGCGCTGCTCGGGGGTGGCCACCACGGGAGCGTCCTTGCCCAGGCGCAATAGGTCGGCGCATCGCAGCGCTCCGTTGCGGCGTCGGAACTCCTCGGCCAGCTGCTGCACCATGGCGTAGTTCTCCGCCTTGCTCGCGCGGTCCTCCCCTTTCAGGGCGCATTTCTCCAGTCCGGCAAGCATGAAGAGTCCGCAGGCCGTGCCGCACGTTTCGCGCATCCGTCCGATGCCGCCGCCGAAGGAGGCTGACATGTGGAGGGCTTGTTCCTCAGTGAATCCGTAGAGGTCGGCAAAGGCCACCACCACGCTTTGCGAGCAGTTGTAGCCTTGGAGGAACAGTTCCTCGGCCCGCTCTATCCTCTTGTTCAGTTCATTTCTGTCTATCATATTTTGTCTCACATTAAACTTATCGGTTCGAAAAGCAAAGCCTTCACCAGCCGACTAAATTGGTTTAAATTGTTTTCCGAAGTCCGTTAGATGGTCATCGCGCACTCTCTATTTCTTCTTCGGAGAGTCCTGTCAGCTTGGCTACCGTCTGTAGGTCCATTCCGTTTGCCAACATCGCTTTCGCGACCATAGCCACGCCTTCGGCTTTTCCTTTCTCCAGGCCTTCGGCCAGTCCTTCGGCCAGTCCTTCAGCCAGTCCTTCAGCCAGTCCTTCAGCCAGTCCTTTGGCTTTTCCTTCAGCCAATCCTTTGGCAAGTCCCTCTTCATGTCCCTTTTCGAAGCCTTGTTCCAAGGCTGTGTCCAGCGAGTTCTTCAGGTCGCGATATACTTTCAAGCTGTCTTCATATTCACGAAGCTCAGTCTTGTTGAACTTCGCTATCTCCGCCTCCTCAAACAGGCGCGTGAAAATCTTCTCCTTCAGCGCAGCGGGCCGCTTGTCCAGCCGCGACAGATTCTTCAGTACGTACATCCACTTGTCGTACATCGTCACCAGCTCATCCTCCGTCTTGCAGAACTTCGATATCTCCACGTACTTAAACGTCAACTTGTCGTTGAACACCCGATGTGTCTTCTTGTCGAGCAACCCTACGTCGTGGTTGATGTCGTCCTTCTCAAAAGCCTCGTCCTCGAGGTCGAAGTTGAGCAGGGCCACCGTATACACCCGATCGAGTTTGAAGTTCCAGTTCGAGCCTTTTTCTGCTTGTTCGCGAATAGGGAAGGTGGAATAGAACAGCGAACGGTCCTTAAAGTATTTCTGGTAAGCGTTCTGCATCTCCACGATAAACTTCTCGCCCTGTTCGTTCTCGCAATAGACATCGAAGATGGCTTTCCGCTCGGCGAATCCATCCCCCACATGCTCGCTGTTCAAGTACTTCACGTCCTTTATCACTTCCGCTCCGTCAAACAGCGAATTCAGGAAGTTTATCAGCAAGTCCTTGTTAGGCTTCGTTCCGAAGATTCGCTTAAAGCCGAAGTCCGTCAGCAAACTTATATAACGGTCGTCACTCTGTCTCATAGATTTCTCCTTTCAAACGTTTCGTGCGACAAATGTAGGAATTTATCTTGATTCACAGGACGAATGGAGTAAGAAAAAAAATATTGCGGTGAACAAAGAAAGCGGAACCGACCAAGGCAGTGCGCTTCACTACCGAGCCGATTCCGCTCCTATTCTATCGGATGGGAACAGACGACCATCCATCGAGAGAGCGAGGAGCCTGAGCCTGTTCCTTATTTATTCAGGAGTGGCTATTCCCCAAAGCGAGGAGCCTGAGCCTGTTCCTCTGTCTATCTTCTGGAAGGGCTATCCCCCCTTAAGCGGAGGGAACAGAGCCTGTTCCTTATTTATAAACAAGGAGCGCAAATCACTCCTCCTCGGGCTTCATGTTGGTGTAGACGGTCTGCACGTCGTCGAACTCCTCGAGGCGCTCTATCATCTTGTCCAGCGTCTCGCGGACTTCGGGGGTCACATCCTTCAGGTCGTTGGGGATGTAGGTGAAGTCGCCGCCGACCTCCTCGAAACCGTTGTCCTCGAGGTATTTCTGAATCTGTGCGTAGCTCTTCGGGTCGCCGTAGATGGTGATGGTGCCCTGCTCCTCGTCCTCGTCGAACTCATCGTCCACGCCGAAGTCTATCAGGTCCAGAATCAGCTCCTCCATGTCCACACCGTCCTTCTTCTTGAAGGAGAAGGTGCACTTGTGGTCGAACAGGTAGGCCAGCGAGCCCATTGTTCCCAGTGTGCCCGAGAACTTGTTGAAGACCGAGCGCACGTCGGCCACGGTACGTGTGGGGTTGTCGGTGAGTGTGTCCACGAACACGGCGATGCCGTGAGGGCCGTATCCCTCGTATGTCATGCTCTTGTAGTCGCTCTGGTCCTTGCCCATAGCGTTCTTGATGGCTCTTTCGATGTTGTCCTTGGGCATGTTCTCGCGCTTGCAAGTAGCGATGACCGAACGCAGAGTCGGGTTGTTCTCGGGCTCCGGTCCACCGGCCTTTACGGCTATTGCAATCTGCTTGCCAAGTCTTGTGAAAGTCTTGGCCATGTGTCCCCATCTTTTTAACTTAGTCGCTTTTCTGTATTCAAACGCTCTTCCCATTGGAAATAAATTTTTATATTGTTGTATTAGTTAGAATTATCTGAGTTTGGCCTGCAGCTTGTTTTGCAGGTTGTCGATGAGCCTCTGCATGATCTTGTCAATCTGTTTGTCGGTGAGGGTCTGGCTCTCGTCCTGCAGCAGGAAGCTCACGGCGTAGCTCTTCTTGCCCGGCTCCAGGTTCTTGCCTTCGTACACGTCGAACAGTTCCACCTCGCGCAGCAGCTTCTTCTCGGTCTCGTAGGCTATCTTCTCAATGTCGGCGAACTTCACGCTGTTGTCCACCAGCAGGGCGAGGTCGCGTCGCACGGCGGGAAACTTGGTCAGCTCCTTGTAGCTCACCTTCACGGCCTTGGCGGCTTTCATCACCTGATTCCAGTTGATGTCGGCGTAGTAGACCTCGTTGTCGATGTCGAATGCCTTCTGTATCTTCTTGGCCACGATGCCGAGCATGGCCAGCAGCTTGCCGCCCTTGGTGTGGTAGCCGATGGCTGTGGAGTAGATGTTGTTCTCCAGCGGAGCGATGTCCATGGCCTTCACGCTGAGTCCCAGGCGCTGGAAGATGTTCTCCACGTAAGCCTTCAGCTCGTAGACCGACGATGCCTCATTGGGGTGAGCCCACGAGTTGGCCACACGGTTGCCAGTCACCCACAGGCCCATGTGCGAGTCCTCCTTGTAGGCTGCCAACGGCCGCTCGGGGTCCTTGGCCTCGGCGTTGTAGGCGTAGCAGTTGCCACACTCGAAGAAGCGCAGGTCGGCGTTCTTGCGGTTGGCGTTGTGGGCTATGCTCTCCAGTCCGCCGAAGAGCAGGGTCTGACGCATGCAGTTGAGGTCGGCGCTCAGGGGGTTCATCAGCATCACCAGGTTCTTGGCGGGATAGGCGTCCAGCTCGTCGTAGTAGGCCGCGCGGGTGAGCGAGTTGTTCAGTATCTCGTTGAATCCCTGTCCGGCCAGCTGCTCGCCTATCAGGTTCTGCAGCTTCTGCCACTTGTCAACCTCGCCCTTGGTCGTCAGGCTCGACTTCAGTGTGTCGGGGATCTCCACGTTGTTGTAGCCGTAGACGCGGAGCACATCCTCCACCACGTCGCAGGGGCGCTGCACGTCCACGCGGTAGGGCGGCACCAGCAGCGAGAGGCCTTCGGCGTCTTCCTTCACCACCTTCATCTCCAGGCTCTCCACGATGCTCTTGACGGTGGCGGCGGGTATCTCCTTGCCGGCCAGCGAGTGCACGTAGTCGTACCTCAGCTCCACGGGGAAGTCTGCTATCGGATGGGGATAGAGGTCCTTGATGTCCATCGAGATGGTGCCGCCGGCGAGTTCCTTCACCAGCATGGCGGCCTGCTTCAGGCAGTAGATGACGCCGTTGGGGTCGATGCCGCGCTCGTAGCGGAACGAGGCGTCGGTGCTCAGTCCGTGGCGGCGTGCGGCCTTGCGTATCCATGTGGGGTGGAAGTAGGCGCTCTCCAGGAACACGTTCTTCGTCTCCATGGTGGTGCCTGAGTCCAGACCGCCGAACACGCCGCCTATGCACATCGGCTCCTCGGTGTTGCAGATTATCAGGTCGCGCTCGTCGAGCTTGCGCTCCACGCCGTCCAGTGTGACGAACGGCGTGCCTGCGGGCATGGTCTTCACCACGATGCGTCCGCCCTTTATCTTGTCCGCGTCGAAGCAGTGGAGGGGCTGTCCGTAGGCGTGGAGTATGTAGTTGGTGATGTCCACGATGTTGTTGATGGGCCGCAGGCCGATGGTGCGCAGCTTGTCCTGCAGCCATGCGGGGCTCTCCTTCACGGTCACGCCCTTTATCGTCACGCCCGAGTAGCGCGGGCAGGCCTCGGTGTTGGCCACTTCGATGTCGATGTTGAGGTCGTGGTTGTCCACCCGGAAGTCGTCCACCGAGGGGCGGCTGATGGCGGTCTGCCGGCCGTTCTGGACGAGGTATGCGTAGAGGTCGCGCGCCACACCGTAGTGCGAGCAGGCGTCGGCGCGGTTGGGTGTGATGTCCACCTCTATCACGTAGTCGCTCTTCACGTTATAGTATTCCTTGGCGGGAGTGCCTGGCACGGCGCTCTGGGGCAGCACGATGATGCCGGCATGGTCTGTGCCGATGCCTATCTCGTCCTCGGCGCAGATCATGCCGTTGGACTCCACTCCGCGGAGTTTCGATTTCTTTATGGTGAAGCACTGGTCGCCGTCGTAGAGCTTGGTGCCCAGTGTGGCCACCACCACCTTCTGGCCTGCCGCCACGTTGGGTGCGCCGCAAACTATCTGCACAGGGTCGCCACTGCCCAGGTTGACGGTGGTCACATGCATGTGGTCGGAGTTGGGGTGAGGCACGCAGGTCAACACTTCACCGATGACCAGGCCTTCGAGGCCTCCTTTGATGGTCTGCACTTCCTCGACAGCGTCCACCTCCAAGCCTATGGAGGTGAGGGCCGCGGCCACCTGGTCGGCGGTCATGTCGCACTGTACGTACTCTTTCAGCCAATTGTAAGAGATATTCATATCTGACTATGTTTTATGTAATTTCCAAAAATAATGCGCAAAGTTACTAAGTTTTTTTAGTCCCGAGTAACTTCGCACGATTTTTTTAGTGATGACCCGCGGAAAGCCTTCGCGCGGCGCTCCCCTCGCCCATCGGAGACAGGCGTTCGCGGGCCTCGAATCCATACCGCGCAAGGCCCTCGCGGACGAGTTTGTCAATGGGAACGGAAGCCCCCCCCAAGCGTAGGGAGTTCCACGGCGGCATCGGCCTGGCTCGGCGCTCCCCCCCTTTGATTAGAACGGAGGCGCGTCGTTGGAGCCCGACAGGAATTCGGGCGGGATGTCGCCCGAGGGCGGTATCGGCTGCGGGGCGGCCGTGTCGGCGTTCATGCGCGACGACATCTGCAGGCCCTCGCCGGGGAGCGACGAGAGGCTCTCGTCGTCGAGGTTCTGGAAGCGGACATACTCGCCCCGGAAGCGCAGTTTGACGATGCCCGTGCCACCGTTGCGGTGCTTGGCCAGGATGATCTCCGCCATGCCGTGCGTGTCCTGGTTGTCCTCGTCCTGATAGATCTTGTAGTACTCCGGGCGGTGGATGAAGCACACCATGTCGGCGTCCTGCTCGATAGAGCCCGACTCGCGCAGGTCGCTCAGCTGCGGGCGCTTGCCCTGGTTGCCCTCGCGGCTCTCCACGCTACGGTTCAGCTGGCTCAGCGCGATGATGGGGATGTTCAGCTCCTTGGCCAGGCCCTTCAGCGACTTCGAGATGGTGGCCACCTCCTCCTGGCGGTTGCCGAAGGACATTCCGCTGGCGTTCATCAGCTGCAGGTAGTCGATGATGATGATCTTCACCCCATGCTCGCGCACCAGGCGTCGGGCCTTCGTGCGCAGCTCGAAGACGGAGAGCGACGGTGTGTCGTCCACGTAGAGGGGCGCGTCGTAGAGGTTCTTTATCTTATAGTCCAGCTGTCCCCACTCGTAGTCGGCCAGCTGTCCGCTTCGTATCTTCTCGCTCGGAATCTCGCAGACGTTGCTTATCAGACGGTTCACCAGCTGCACGTTGCTCATCTCCAGTGAGAACACGGCCACGGGCGTTTGGTAGTCCACGGCCATGTTCTTGGCCATGGAGAGCACGAAGGCGGTCTTTCCCATAGCCGGTCGGGCGGCGATGATCACCAGGTCGGAGTTTTGCCATCCGCTGGTCTTCTTGTCCAGGTCGTGGAATCCGCTTGCCAGTCCGCTCAGTCCGTCGGTGCGGGCGGCGGCCTTCTGCAGCATCGTGTAGGCGTCGTTTATCACGGGGTTTATCTGCGTGTAGTCCTTCTTCAGGTTCTGCTGCGATATCTCGAACAGCTTTCCCTCGGCCTCCTGCATGAGGTCGGCCACGTCGGTGCTCTCGTCGAAGGCCTGCGTCTGTATCTGGCTGGTGTAGGTGATGAGCTGCCGTGCGAGGTACTTCTGCGCGATGATGCGCGCGTGGTACTCTATGTGGGCGGACGACAGCACGCTGCCGCTCAGCTGCGAGATGTAGAAGGGTCCGCCCACCTCGTCCAGGTCGCCGGTCTTCTTCAGCTGCTCGGTGACGGTGAGTATGTCCACCGGCTCCTGTCGCATGGCCAGTGTGCTGATGGCCTTGTATATCAGCTGGTGGCGGTGTTCGTAGAACGTCTCGGGGCGCAGTATCTCGCTCACCAGCGAGTAAGCGTCGCCCTCTATCATCAGCGCGCCCAGCACCACCTTCTCCAGCTCGGTGGCTTGGGGCTGCACGTGTTCCATGTCGCCCACCACGGTCGGTTCGCCGGCGCCGCGCCGTGTCTGTCGTCTTCTTGTCGTTTCTCCTGGCATAACTTTTTTTCTCCTTCTTCTTTGGGACGGCAAAGATAGTGAATCGCCCGCAAAAGCCTCCCCTCCCGCCCCGAAATTATTTTGCCGCGGCGCTTGGGGGTATACCTTATACCTATATATATATAGGTATCGCCAAGGTAGCCGAACAGACGGACCTCCTTGGCTGCCGTCAACAGGTTTCTGCGCGACATAGCGTTCCGCTGTTGCAAGCCCATCGACCAGCCCAGCTGGGACGATGAGGTACGCTCGGAGACTAAAAGACTTTCTCGAAGACAAAGAGACTTCTTGGAGGCGAAAAGTCTAAAAGACAAAGAGTCAAAAAGACAAAGAGGCGAAAAGTCTAAGAGACGAAGAGTCGAAAAGCCGAAAAGACTACCTCGGAGACGAAAAGTCTACGAGCGAAAGTGGCGAAAAGCCCTTCGGCCACGCCGCCCCGGAGATGGGAGGCCAGAGATGCGAAGAGGCTTCTTCGACGACTTCCCTGGAGGTTGAAAGACGAAA
>CAVFUK010000048.1:0-9023 GCA_963625535.1 Anaerovoracaceae bacterium
CAAAGCCTTTTTTATGTGACAACTAATGCTATTTTCCTAAAACCGAAACCTGAGTTATATAGTATGTCCATGGAGCAGTTTGCCCGACTGCTATTGCGGAAGAAACAAACAGCGGGAGCGACAATCGGAATTCACCGACGTCGCTCCCGCCTTATGGGGTGAGTCTCCGCCCGCCTGGCGATGGACGGAGACGTCCAGTTCGCTAGACAGAGGATTAGCAATACATGCTTACGATTGTCTCGTAAAGCTCCTGCTTGCCGCTGACCTGCTTCGGCTCGCCGTTCTTCTTAGCGTAGTCAACCAAGTCCTCGAGAGAGAGTTTGCCCTCCTCGAACTCTTTACCCTTGCCGCTATCGAACGAAGCGTAGCGCTCAGCGAACATCTTCTTGTAAGGAGACTCCTCGAGCAGAGCAGCTGCAGACTCCAATGCACGAGCCATAGCATCCATGCCGGAGATGTGTGCGATGAAGATATCCTCCAGGTCAGTAGAGTTTCGACGTGTCTTGGCATCGAAGTTGGTACCACCGTTGACGAAGCCACCACCACGGATAATCTGCATCATGGCCTGTGTCAACTCGTAGTTGTCGATGGGGAACTGGTCGGTATCCCATCCGTTCTGGTAGTCACCACGGTTAGCGTCGATAGAACCCAGCATGTCGTTGTCGACAGCCACTGCCAACTCGTGCTCGAAGGTGTGACCTGCCAAGGTAGCGTGGTTCACCTCGATGTTCACCTTGAAGTCTTTCTCCAGTCCGTGAGCTCTCAAGAAACCGATAACGGTCTCTGTGTCCACGTCATACTGATGTTTTGTCGGCTCCATGGGTTTCGGCTCGATGAGGAATGTGCCCTTGAAACCACGTGCACGAGCATAGTCGCGAGCCTTGGTCAGCATCAGTGCCAAGTGGTCTTTCTCACGTTTCTGGTCGGTATTGAGGAGGCTCATGTAACCCTCGCGGCCGCCCCAGAACACGTAGCTTGTACCACCCAGTTCGATAGTAGCGTCGATGGCGTTCTTGATCTGCACAGCAGCGCGTGCCACAACGTCGAAGTCGGGGTTGGTAGCGGCACCGTTCATATAACGTTTGTGGTTGAACACGTTAGCGGTACCCCACAACAGTTTGATGCCTGTCTCGGCTTGTTTCTGTTTTGCGTATGCAACAATAGTCTTCAAGTTGGCCTCGTACTCCTCGATGGTGTCAGCCTCAGCGCAGAGGTCCACATCGTGGAAGCAGTAGTATTCGATGCCCATCTTCTGCATGAACTCGAATCCGGCGTCCATCTTGTCCTTAGCAGCCTGAACGCGGTCGGGGTTGGTGTTCCAGGGGAAGGACTTCGTGCCGCCACCGAACTGGTCGCCACCCTCGGCGCACAATGTGTGCCACCAAGCCATAGCGAACTTCAGCCACTCTTTCATAGGCTTGCCCATGATAACCTTCTCGGCATCGTAGTAACGGAATGCCATGGGGTTCTTACTCTCTTTACCTTCGAATTTGATTTTTCCTATACCAGGAAAATACTCTTTTGTTGCCATAATTTTAAATATTAAATCGTCTAAGTATAATATTAATATCTCATTTTCAGTCTTTATCGTTTACAGGAGAGCCTTCCAACGCTCATAAGCCTCTTGATAGCGGGCAGCGTCGGCCACGGAAGGCTCCACCACCTGCAGCTTCTCCAGCGTAGCGAAGGCCTCGTTGTTGTCCTTGTAGATGCCCGCACCCATGCCGGCACCCTTGGCGGCTCCCACGGAACCATCGGTGTCATAGAGTTCGATGACGGCTCCGGTGACACCTGCCAACGTATCGCGGAAGATGGGGCTGAGGAACATGTTGGCATTGCCGGCATGAATCTTCTTTAACTCCATGCCCATCTGCTGCATAATCTCCATACCATATTTAAAGGAGAACACGATGCCCTCTTGCGCGGCGCGTATGATGTGCGTGCGGTTGTGTACGTTGAAGTTGATGCCATGGAGCGAGCAACCGACCTCCTTGTTCTCCAACACGCGCTCGGCGCCGTTGCCGAAGGGGATGATGCTCAGTCCGTTGCAACCGATAGGCGCTTGAGCGGCCAGGTCGTTCATCTCGCTGTAGGAGACACCTTCGGGCACCACGTTACGTTTCACCCACGAGTTGAGGATGCCTGTGCCGTTGATGCAAAGCAACACGCCCAAGCGAGTCTGCTGGTCGGTGTGGTTCACATGGGCGAAGGTGTTCACGCGCGACTTGGGGTCGTAGTTCACCTCGCCGTTGACACCATAGACCACACCGGACGTTCCGGCCGTGGAGGCAATCTCGCCGGGGTTGAACACATTCAGCGACAGGGCGTTGTTGGGTTGGTCGCCCGCACGATAGGTGACAGGGATGCCAGCCTTCAGGCCCAGTTCGGCAGCCACAGCGGCGGTCACACGGCCCTGCTCGGCGAATGTCGGTTTGATGTCAGGTATCAAGTTCTTGTCGAATCCATAATAGTCCATCAGGAAGTCTGCCACCCGATTGGCTTTGAAGTCCCAGAACATTCCCTCGGAAAGTCCGGACACCGTGGTGCATATCTCGCCAGTGAGTCGCATGGCGATGTAGTCACCAGGCAGCATGATCTTGTAGATCTTCTCAAACACTTCGGGTTCATTCTCCTTGACCCACGCCAGTTTAGAGGCGGTGAAGTTTCCGGGAGAGTTCAGCAAATGGCCCAGGCAAATGTCGCTGCCCAGGGTGTCGAATGCCTTCTGTCCGTAAGGCACGGCACGCGAGTCGCACCAGATGATGGCAGGGCGCAACACCTGTTGCTGTTTGTCCACACACACCAGGCCGTGCATCTGGTAAGAGATGCCGATGGCGGAGATGTCGTCGCCCGTAGCGCCGGACTGCTGCAGCACGGCCTGCGTAGCGAGTTTCAAGTTGTTCCACCACATTTGCGGGTTCTGCTCTGCCCAACCGGACTTCACGGCGATGATCTCCGCTTCCGTCTTGGGGAAGAAAGCCGAAGCCACACATTTTCCGGTCTCAGCGTTCACCAGACTTGCCTTTACTGATGAGCTGCCTATGTCATAACCTAAAAGATACATATTATATATATTCGTTTATTTGTTAATTATTTCTCAGTTTCATCTTGTTGTACGCCACACGGTCGAACCGATAGAAGCGGGCTGCCCGGTGGGACACGCCCGTCTGTCGCTCCTCCAAAGGAAGCACATATTCCATCTGGGCGATGCGTTTATGAAAATTCCGTATATCCACCGCCTTGTCGAACACCACTTGATAGAGCGTGCGCAGTTGAGCGGCCGTGAACTTACGAGGGAGCAACGAGAAGAGCGCCTCGGGATTGGACTCGGCATACTGGCGGATGTAAAGCAGTGCCTCCTTGACAATCTGCGAATGGTCGAAAGCCAACTCACCAATCTCCGTCACCGGCACCCAGCAAGCCTCGTAGGCATCGGACAGGTCCTTCAGACTGCGGTCAATCTTCAGCAAGGCGAGGTAAGCGATTGTTACAATACGGTCTATCTTGTCGTGCAACCGGTGGAAGCGTTCGAGCCACCGCACGTCCTTGGGGTTGCGTGTGCGGTCCTTGGAGCCGAAAGCGCGGAACTGCACCATAGGGATGCTCTTCAAACCAGTCAATTCGGTCAACACCCGCTTGGCGGCCTCGTCCAGGTCCTCGTCCTCATAAATCAAGCTGCCAGGCAACTTAAGGTTATTGAGGTGAGGTTGCTCCTGCGCGTCGAGCTGCTTAATCAACAGTGCGCACAGCTGCTCACCGTCGAAGCCTATCAACACGCAGTCGACCGACACGTGAGGATTGATTAGTTTTTCTGTATTATCACCCATAGCTTCCATTATCAGGACTCTTCATTGATTTGCGGTGCAAAAATAGATAGTTTTCCAGACATGCACAATAATGTAGACACAATTCATATATGTTATAAAACACTATTTCTCAGACAACTTAAATATCATCCATCCTACAATAACCGCGCAGAGCCTTATCGTCGACTATACATTATCTATATATAGGGCAGTAAAAAGGCCACGCCGAGCCCTCTATATGCACAGAATTCCTATATTTTATACGAAATATCAGCCAAATATTTGGGGGAATGAATAATTCGTTCTACATTTGCCTAATTTAAATAGACGCGCACACTTATGAAAAAGAAAATTTTGGTAATGGACGACAAGGAGACTATAGCCAAGGTCATCTCAATATACCTCATGTCGGAGTACGATTGCATTTGGCTCCCAAACGGTGTTGAAGGGGTCAAGTGGTTGCAGCAAGGCAACATTCCGGACTTGATAATCAGTGACATCCGTATGCCTGAGATGCGAGGCGACGAGTTCCTGGCATGGATCAAGCAGAACGAGTTGTTCCGACATATACCAGTCATAATACTAAGCAGCGAGGACAGCACCAGCGAGCGCATCCGCCTGTTGGAAGAGGGCGCGGAGGACTACATCGTGAAGCCCTTCAACCCGATGGAGCTGAAAATCAGGGTTAAAAAGATTATTCAATGACGACTGGGGCCATCCATATCATCTACCTGGGAAGCAGTCCCGCCACCACTGCCCGGCTGAGGCATCTACCTGGCAGGGAGGTACGGTGCACGGCCAACTACCGCGAAGCGGCGGAACAGTGCGCCCAGATTCCCTCGGATGAACATGTCGTGTTGCTGTTGGAGAAGAGCAACCTGAACGAGAACATCATTGCGGTAAAATACATCCACAACGTGAAGAAGGACGTCTACGTGATCCTGCTGACGCAACAGCTAAGCGACAAGGAACGTACGCAATATGTCCACTACGGCATACAGGACACACTGAACGACTCCGCGTCCATCGCGGACATCAACAACAAGTTGCAGTTCATCAGCGAATGGGCCAACGTCCTCTTCTCGAGCAAGTCGAGCAACGAAGGGCAAATCAAGGGCTTCAAGCTACCTCGGTGGAAACGCACGTTCGACATCGTCTTCTCCCTCTGCGCCATCATAGCGCTCTCGCCTATCTTCATCCTCACAGCACTTGCCATCAAGCTGGAGAGCAAAGGACCTATCTGGTACACCTCTAAGCGCGTGGGAGCCAACTACCGAATCTTCAACTTTCTGAAGTTCCGCAGCATGTATGTAGGCTCGGACAAACGGCTGAACGAGCTCTCGGCACAGAACCAATACGCTGCCGAAGAGGCTACGGACGAGAAGAAGGAGGGCGAAGTAGCAACGGTGACACCGGAAGAGGCGAAAGAGCCCACAGCGGTAAACGCCGGCAGCATGGTCATCAGCCCCGCTGACGAGTTGCTGCTGAGCGGCAACAGCGACGTGCTGATATCGGACGACTTCGTCTTCTCCGAGAAGGAACTGAACGAGAAGCATGAGCAGGAGCAACAGAACGCCTTTGTGAAGATTGCCAACGACCCGCGCATCACCAAGGTGGGGCGCATCATCCGCAAATACAGCATCGACGAGCTGCCGCAGCTCTTCAACATACTGAAGGGAGACATGTCCGTGGTGGGCAACCGACCCTTGCCGCTCTATGAAGCGGAGAAGCTGACGGCCGACGACTGCATCGACCGATTCTTCGCCCCGGCAGGACTGACAGGACTGTGGCAAGTGGAGAAGCGTGGAGACTCCGGCAAACTGTCCGCCGAGGAGCGCAAACAGTTGGACATCAAGTACGGACACACCTTCTCATTCATAACCGACCTGAAGATAATCCTCAAGACGGTGACGGCATTTGTACAAAAAGAAAACGTGTAAAACAGCATAATAGTAAAAAGCGATGAAGGCTAAAACGACCATATTATTCCTCTTGGGTTGTTGCGCACTGTCTACGGCAGTGGCACAGGAAGACAATGCCAAGAAGACGAAGAACAACAAGAAACAACAGGTAGTTGTGGTGGAAGACGTCGATCAGATAGCTCTCCGAAAGATCGACTACGAGAACATCCAGTTGCCCCCCTTGAGCGAGCTGTTCGAGAACGCGAGAGAGACGGCACCCATAGAGTTACTAGAGAAGAAGGCCCTGCTGGAGCGGAAACTTGTCGAAAAAGAGAAACGTTCGTGGCTGTCGTTCTTCAGCGCACACGGTTCCTACACATATGGTATGTTGGACAACTACGCCTCCAGTTCCGATGTGCTGACACCTATATATTACCAGTACTCCGGTACCGAGCAACACTATTGGAATGTGGGAGGAAGTGTGAGTATCCCCTTGGAAACCTTGTTCGATTTGGGAGGAAAGGTACGCCGTCAGAAGATAAACGCCGACATCGCCGAGTTGGAGAAGGAACAACAGTTCCAACTATTGAAACAACAGATTGTGACCATCTACGTACGAATCACCAATAACCTGATAGCCCTACAATCGGCTTCGGAAAATGCAGCTGCCTACCGAGGTGCCGGATTAATTGCCGAGCAACGTTTCCGCAACAACCAGATGGATGTGACCGCATTGGCAGACGTGAAGCGATTTGAGAATGGCGCATCACAAACTTATCAGGACATCATGACACAAATCACGACGGACATTTTAATTTTAGAGATTCTGACCAATACGCCTATTATCACGAACTTAAACAGCTATAAATACTAATACCTAAACATTATGGACTACTTTCGTTATGTGATTCGTTTCCTCTACCGGATTCGCTGGTATTTGGTTACCTTACCCTTGATTGCACTCATCATCGCATGGTTCATGACGCGCAACATGGAGAAGGAGTATAACGTGAAGACTACAATCTACACCGGTATCATCTCCGGATACAATATTGAGACGGGAACGGCCGTATCGGCAACCATGTCGCAAACAAACATGGAAAACCTCATCAACATCATCACCACGGAGAAAACGCTGAAAGAGGTTTCCCTCCGCCTATTTGTGGAGTGTATGACCTATGGTGATGAAGAGCGGAGTACCAACTACATCGGTGCCGAACACTTTCGCCAGCTCAATGCTATAGTGCCCAAGGAGGTGAAGGCATTGATTAATAAGCGTGACGAGAACCGCTCTGTAGAGAATCTGAAAGCATATGAGAGACCTTCTATAAATAACTTTGTATATACCTTATTAAATGGAGGACATCCCTACTTCAGTGTACCATTGCTTTCTGAGAAGATTAAAGTGGCTCGTCTAGGAGGTTCGGATATGATTGAAATAGGCTATTCGTCCAATGACCCCGGTGTAGCTTACAACACACTGCGCCTGCTCAACGAAGCGTTTATCGATGAATATCAAGAGATACGCTTCGGCGAGACCAACGACGTAATCCGCTTCTTCGAGGGAGAGGTGAAGCGTCTGTTCAAGATTCTGACAGGAGCCGAGAACGACCTCATCAAATACAACGTGGAGAAGCGTATCATCAACTATCAAGAGCAGACCAAACAGGTAACCATCTTGGACGCAGCCCAACAGACAAAGGAAAACGAACTATTGTTCAACAATACGACATCTGCAGCCCTCATCAACTTTTTCGAGCTGAAACTAGGCGATCAGGCAAAAGTAATTCGAAGCAACAACAACTTCATCGATGAATTGAACAAGATATCAGACTACAAGGCGAAGATTTCCAACCTTGAGGTTATGAACGAGAATGGTAATCATGAAGCAGCAGAAGCCCTGAGCAATTACCGCAACAAATTGTTGGAATCAGAAAGCAAGATTTCACAGATAGCCCAGGACATCATCGCCTCAGAGTCGAGTACGAACAATGTGAAATCCACTGAACTTGTCCATAATTGGTTGGAACAAGTAATTTTAGCCGAGAAGACCGAAGCCGAAGCAGGAGCCGCAGACGTTATGCGCTCCAATTTGGACGAGGACTTCCTATACTTCGCTCCTATCGGTGCCACTATCAACCGAAAAGAACGTCACATCGGATTCATCGAGGGCAACTACATGGAGATGCTGAAGGCTTTGAACGCCGCACGTCTACGCCAGAAGAACTTACAGATGACCACAGCTACCTTGAAGGTGCTCAACCCGCCGTTGTTCCCATTGAATGCATTGCCGACCAACCGCTTGCTGATATTGCTGGCAAGTTTGGTTCTCACGGTATTCTTCACGTGTGGCTATTTCGCTATCATCGAGTTGCTCGACCATACGTTACGCGACCGCGAACGAGCGGAACGACTCACAGGTGGCAAGGTCCTAGGAGTGTTTCCCAAGGAGAGTGCCTTGCGCTATCGTCGTTTCAACAGTACCATCCGTCAGATGGCATTGCGCCAGTTGAGCCGCGCCTTGCTCCCCTACTTCAAGGATGGACAGCAGAACGTGGTCAACCTCTTCAGTACGGAGTCTAAGAACGGAAAGACGATGATTGCTTACCTGTTGGAGGAATATTGGAACTCCATCGGACTGGAAGTGCGTAAGATTACCTACGACGAGGACTTCTTGGCAGAGGATAGTAAATACCTGATGGCAAGTTCGGTGAAGGACCTCTGTCCAGATATACAACCCAACGAAGTGTTGCTGATAGAGTATCCGAACCTTACCGAACAGTCCATTCCACCCGCATTGCTCAACATGGGTACGGTCAACCTGTTGGTATTCCGTGCCACGGCAGCTTGGAAAAACACGGATAAGCAACTCTTCAACAAGGTGAAGGATGTGTTGGTAAATAAAGATACCCTGTTCATCTACTTGACACAGGCCGACCGACCTGCTGTGGAAGAGTTTACTGGGCAGTTGCCACCGTTCACTCCGATTAAGAATTTCATCTACCGACTGTCGCAACTTGGGCTTACGGCCGTTGAGAGCAAGGAACTTAAATGATTGACTATTCAGAGAAGACCAATGGCTCCGGTTCCATTTCTCTGATGAAATGGTTTATCGTAGGCATCTTTCTGGCAGGATGGTACCTCCTATCCATCTATGTCGGAGAGGGCAACATTCCGTTTGCACTGGCTATAGCATGCCTGCCAGCCATCTTCCTCTTCATCGGTTTGTTCATCCACAAGCCGGTGATATTGTTCGTCATACTTTTCTCGGTCAACTACATCATCATGGGTCTCGGACGGTACATATCCATACCAC
>CAVFUK010000049.1:0-11968 GCA_963625535.1 Anaerovoracaceae bacterium
ATTCAGTTCCATAAAACGTAAAAAAATAAACCTTTGTTTCTCTATTCACTCCGGCCTTGCGACCATTGTGTCTGTCTTCTAGTGTTCTACTCAGTTGCCACTCCCGCTAGCGTGCGTCCGTCGGTCGTTGTTTACGCCTATGACCGCATTTAAGCGCTCGTAACTGCCTGATTGTAAGGTCTCTAGTACCCCCCCCCATCCCGGATTAGCGTAGTCTGGAAGAGTTTTAAATAGCGTGGGAACCATGTTGCCTGTCCCACTTACTGAGGCTCTCGCATTGCCTTATCCTGTCGAACAGACAACGCTAGAGCCCACGCCGCTATGAATACACCCACCTTGGAAACTTAAAAACCACTAAAGTGTATCGGCGGACCATCCGTTTCAACACCGCTTCCAAGGTCATGACATAGTCATACCCATGAACATCTACCGTTGCTAAGCTCCAGACAGAATAGGTTGAAACATTGCGAGTATTTCAGTAAGTCAGGAACAAAGCGCCCGTAAACGCCTTTATGTTTTTCTTATCCCTCCCCGTCCTCGTCGCAAGCCGTAAGCTTGTTTTGCATTCGGCGTGGGCTAAGTCAATACTGGTTGCTGATGGAGTTGTCTCCATCTTCACCAATATTTTGCCCAAATTTATGAACTAATTTTGATATGGCAAACTAAATCTCTAAAAAAAGTTTTCTGAGGTCTACATTTGTCGATGAATTGACCAATTATTACAGATGCCTTACGGCGTTGAAGGTTGAAGGTTTTATGTTTTGTGTTGAAGGTTACAAATGCCGTAACATATAACAGTCAACGCGTTAGCTTTTATTAGGCTTCTAACGGTAGGTGACTGTTCTCTGGACGTTGAAGGTTGAAGGTTTTATGTTTTGTGTTGAAGGTTACAGGTACTTTAGTCTAAGGTCTTCAACGTTTTCTATCCTACCGTATTCCTTGTCCTAAGGAATGGCCCAGCGATGAATAACGTAAAACCTAAAACGTTCAACTGTCTTAGTCTCCTTACGTAAGGTCTTCAACGTTTTCTATCCTACCGTATTACTTGTCCTAAGGAATGGCCCAGAGATGAATAACGTAAAACCTAAAACGTTCAACTGTCAACGTTTATAACGTTCCACGTTATAAACCCGTCGCTAGTGTGCGGTCGCCGGTGAGCTTGCCTACTTGTTGTAGTATCTTCTGCCACTCCTTTATTTGTTGCAGGGCGGCGGCTAGGCGGGTGGGGTCGTTGCAGATTTCGGGGTTCTGCAGCTGGCGCTTCATCTGGTCGCAGGATTCTTTGATGACGGCGTACTTGTATTCACAGAGCAGCTGGGGGACTAGCTCGTGCAGACGCTCCTCGTCGGTGTAGATTTTCTTTAGCTTCGAGTGTACCTTGCTCAGCTGGTAGCGGTCTATCGTCAGGTCGGCGGCCAGGCGACTGATGTTGGGGTCGGGGTGCGACGAGAAGTATCCGTGGGCGGTGAAGCCTTCGTCGTGCAGATGCTCCATGGCCTCTTCCAGTATCTGGCGGAACAGCGGGTTCTCCAGCTGCAGCTCGTCGTTCTTCAGATTGTAGTAGACGTACTCTATGGCCGTCACGGGCTGGTTGTTCTCCTCGTCCTGCACGATCACCTCCTCGCCGTAGCGCACGATGGCGCTGACGATATCCTTCTCCAGGGCGTAGAACTTCTGTGTGCCACCTAGCACGGGGGGCACCACTGTCACTGCCTCGCCTCCAGCTGCGGGTGGGGTAGGGACCTCTCCGCCTGCGTCCGGTGCGGCGGGCTGTTCGGCGGTGGGTGCGTCCTTCGGGGCGTTCTCACCCTTCTCGTTCTTCTCTACCTTCTCCAGCCGTTTCTTCTTTATCTCGTTCACCAGCAGACTCTCCTCCACCTGCAGCAGCTGACTACACTCGTGGGTGTAGACCGACCGCACGATGCCGTCCGGTATCACGGCGATACTCTTCACGATGTCCGCTATCAGGCCCGCCCGTTTGATGGGGTCGGTGCCGGCGTCGCTCAGCAGCAGGTTGGTCTTGAAGCGGATGAAGTCCACCTCGTGGGCGTTGATGTAGTTCTGGTAGTCCGTGGCGTTGTGTTTGCGGGCGAAGCTGTCGGGGTCGTCGCCGTCGGGCAGCAGCACCACCTTGATGTTCATTCCCTCCTCCAGCAGCATGTCGATGCCGCGGATGGAGGCCTTGATGCCGGCCATGTCTCCGTCGTAGAGCACCGTGATGTTGTTCGTGAAGCGGTGTATCAGTCGTATCTGTCCCTGTGTCAGTGAGGTGCCCGACGAGGCCACCACGTTCTCCACGCCCGACTGGTGCATGCTTATCACGTCCGTGTAGCCCTCCACCAGGAAGCAGCGGTCCTGCTTCACGATGGCCTGCTTGGCGAAGTAGATGCCATAGAGCTCGTTGCTCTTGTGGTAGATCTCCGACTCGGGCGAGTTCACATACTTCGCCGTCTTCGAGTCGGTCTTCAGCACACGCCCGCCGAAGGCCACTATCTTGCCCGACAGTGTGTGCACGGGGAAGATCACGCGTCCCCAGAATCTGTCGCGCAGCGCTCCGTTCTCCCGCTCGTAGCAGAGTCCGGTCTTTATCAGGTACTCCTTGTTATATCCTTTGCTGGTGGCCTCCCGGGCGAAGGCGTCGGGTTGGTTCAGACAATATCCCAGCTGGAACTTCTTGATGATGTCGTCGCGGAAGCCCCGTTGCCGGAAGTAGGTCATGCCGATGGTCACCCCCTCGGGGTGGTTGTAGAGGATGTCCTGGAAGTAGTTGCGGGCGAACTCGTTGGCCACGAACATGCTCTCGCGCACGCTCTGGGCCATCTTCTCCTCCGAGGTCAGCTCCCGCTCCTTTATCTCTATGCCGTACTTCTTCGCCAGGTACTTCAGTGCCTCGTAGTACGACATCTGCTCGTGCTCCATGATGAAGTGCACCACGTTGCCACCCTTGCCGCACGAGAAGCATTTGCACAGTCCCTTCGAGGGCGATACGCTGAACGACGGTGTCTTCTCGTTGTGGAACGGACACAGACCGATGTAGTTCACCCCGCGCTTGCGAAGGGTCACAAACTCCGACACCACGTCCACTATCTGCGCGGCATCCAGTATCCGGTCTATCGTCGCCTGGTCTATCATTGCTCTCTCCGGTTCTTAGGCTTTATGCTTGTTGTCGGTCCTGCCGGATGAGCTCCAGCAGCCGGTCCACCGCCTCCTCGGCGGGTATGTTCTTCAGTATGCACTCCTTGCGTCGGTACAGGCTCACCCGTCCGCGTCCGGCGCCCACGTAGCCGTAGTCGGCGTCCGCCATCTCGCCCGGTCCGTTCACGATGCATCCCATCACGCCTATCTTCAGTCCCTTCAGGTCCGCCGTCGCCGTCTTGATGCGTGCCAGCGTGTCCTGCAGGTCGAACAGGGTGCGGCCGCAGCTGGGGCACGAGATGTACTCCGTCTTGCTCACGCGCATGCGGGTGGCTTGCAGTATGCCGAATGCCGTCGCCTCTACGGTGGTGGAGGCCACCTTGCCGTTGTTGAACAGGAAGATGCCGTCGCACAGTCCGTCGAACAGCAGGGCCCCCATGTCCACGCCCGCCTTCAGCTGCAGGTCCTCGGCCTCGTCCTCCTGGTAGTGTTGGAACATCACCACCGGGTTGCCTATCCGCTCGTTCATCAGCTGGTGCACCAGTGCGCGCAGCTCGCCCGTGCGGTTGGGGTGGTTGCTCTGGGCTATGATCACCACCTCGGGGTGGTGGCGCAGCAGGGCCACTATCTCGTCCGTGCAGGCCAGGTAGGTGAGGAAGAGGAACTTCAGCGGACTCTTGTTCAGGTTCACTTGCATGAACAGGGGCATGCGTGTCTCGTCCGTCGATGGCATGAATGCGGGGTAGGTCCCCTCCTCGCCGGTCCATGCGTCCGCGTCCACTATGTAGCCGCACTGTTCCCGCTCGGCGGGCAGCTTGTGGCCCACGTAGATGTAGTCGGGCCCGAACTGCGGGTTGGTGGCCATGCGGGTGTGGAATCCGTCGGCTATCACCACCGGCACGTTGTCGCCGCCGATGTTCGCCACCGCCACCGTCGCCCGGCGTTGGGGCGACAGGTAGTCAAACTCCGTTGAAGCGATGCCCGGCACCAGCGGATGCCCTTCGCGCTGCTTCACATAGGCCACCAGCTTCTTCGCCACGGGAATCTCCGCCTCCGGGTCCTCGCTCAGCGACACGCGTATCGTGTCGCCCAGTCCGTCCGTCAGCAGGGCGCCTATGCCCACGGCGGACTTGATGCGTCCGTCCTCGCCGTCGCCCGCCTCGGTCACGCCCAGGTGCAGGGGGAATGCCATTCCCTCTTGCTCCATCGTCGCCGCCAGCAGGCGCACCGTCTTCACCATCACCACCGGGTTGCTCGCCTTGATGGATATCACCACGTCGGCGAAGTGCTCGTCCACGCAGATGCGCAGAAACTCCATGCACGACTCCACCATGCCGCGTGGCGTGTCGCCGTAGCGCGACATGATGCGGTCCGACAGCGACCCGTGGTTCACGCCGATGCGTATGGCCGTATGGTTCTCCTTACAGATGTTGAGGAAGGGCACGAAGCGGTCGCGTATCTTCTGCAGCTCCTGCCTGTACTCCTCGTCGGTATACTCCAGATGCTTGAATGTGCGGGCGGCGTCCACGTAGTTGCCCGGGTTGATGCGCACCTTCTCGGCATAGCGTGCCGCCACGTCCGCCACGTTGGGGTTGAAGTGCACGTCGGCCACCAGCGGTGTCATGTACCCCTGGCTGCGCAGCGCGGCGTTGATGTTCTTCAGGTTCTCCGCCTCCAGGGTGCCTTGGGTGGTCAGTCTCACATACTCGCCCCCCGCGTCGATGATGCGTTTCGCCTGTTCCACACACGCCTCTGTGTCGCGTGTCGGTGTGTTGGTCATCGACTGTACCCGGATGGGGTTGTCGCCGCCTAGCGGTGTTCCGCCGATGTGCACCTCCGTGGAGGTCCGTCGGTCATAGTTGAACAAATCAATCATAGTCGTATACTATATATAATAAGGTATAGCGGGCGCTATATATATAATAAGGTATAGCCGCCCGCCGTCCCCTGTTAGTTCGTCTTGTAGGTGTACTTCACCTCACTCAGTTCCTTGTTGGCCTTCTCTATCTTCTCCTTCAGTCCGTTCTTGTAGGCGGCGAAGGTCTCGGCCAGCTTCTCGTCGCTCAGTGCCAACATCTGCACCGCCAGTATGGCCGCGTTCATCGCCCCGTTGATGGCTACCGTGGCCACGGGAATGCCGGGAGGCATCTGGATGATGGAGTACAGGGCGTCCACGCCGTCGAGCACCGAGCCCTTCACCGGCACGCCTATCACCGGCAGTGTGGTGTTGGCGGCTATCACGCCCGGCAGTGCCGCTGCCATGCCCGCTGCGGCTATGATCACTTTGATGCCCCGCTCCTTCGCACCTTTGGCGAAGGCCTCCACGGCTTCCGGTGTGCGGTGAGCCGACAGGGCGTTCATCTCAAACGGCACCTGCATCTCGTCCAGCAGTTTGGCCGCTTTCTCCATGACGGGAAGGTCCGATGTGCTTCCCATGATGATACTCACAATTGGTTTCATTCTTATCGTTCGTTTATTTTTAGTTGTTGTCTATAGGAACAGAATCCCCGCGACGCTGCACACCACTCCCACCAGGAATCCCCCCAGCACCTCGGCCAGCGTGTGTTGTCGCAGCACCATGCGCGAGGTCCCTAGCACCCCCGCCAGCAGCAGGAATGCGCAGAGCCACTTCACCGGGTTGTAGTTGAAGAGGAAACTCAGCGCCAGCAGTCCTCCCACCAGTTCGCCCACCGCCGTCATGTGCGCGCTTATCTTCCACCAGATGTTCACCACGGCGCATATCACCAGTGCCATCAGCGAGGCCACTATGATGCCCGACAGGTAGCGTGGTATGCGCATCCGGTACATCAGCAGCAGGCAGGCGGCGTAGGCGGCTATCGTCATCACGTAGGGCACCACGCGTTTCTCCTTGTGCCCCAGGTGGCGCAGGCTCCATCCGTTTATCTTCCGGTAGAGGTAGATGCCCACCATCGGTATCAGCACCGTGAAGGCGTACACCGTCCCCAGCAGTGTCAGCTGGAAACTCGCCGGCAGCAGCTTCAGGTAGGTAAACATCAGCAGGGCCAGGAATCCTACCGTGGGGAAATAGAACGGGGTGAACACCGCCGAGAGCACCCGTGCGGTCATTCGCAGATATCTTTCTTCTCTCATACAAGTCATTTTCTTAGTCGGGCCACCGGTATGCCAAGCTGCTCGCGGTACTTGGCCACGGTGCGGCGGGCTATGGCGAACCCTTTGTCCTTCAGTATCTTCGCCAGCTCCTCGTCCGTCAACGGATTGCCTTTGTCTTCCTTATCCACGCACTCCTTCAGGGTGCGGCGTATCTCTCTCACCGACAGTTCCTCGCCCTCCTCGGTGGTGTATCCGTCGCTGAAGAAGAACTTCAGCGGGTAGATGCCGTAGTTGGTCTGCACATATTTGCTGTTGCTCACCCTCGAGATGGTGGAGATGTCCAGCCCCGTGCGTTCGGCCACGTCCTTCAGTATCATCGGCTTCAGCAGGGCCTCGTCGCCCTCCTCGAAGAAGGGTCGCTGCAGGTCTATGATGGCCTGCATGGTCTTGCACATGGTCTGCTGCCGTTGCTTCACCGCGTCGATGAAACTCTGTGCGGCGTCCATCTTCTGTTTCATGAACAGCATGGCGTTCTTCGCCTCCTTGCTCTGGTTCTTCTTGTTCTTCGTGTGCTCCTCCAGCATCTCCGTGAAGGTGCGGCTCACGCGCAGCTCGGGCACGCCGCGGTCGTTCAGGTTCAGCACGATGGTGCCGTCGTCCAGCGTGTCCACCAGGAAGTCGGGTATTATCTGCTGGAAGCTGCGTCCCACCGCCTCGCCCAGCGAGCTCCCCGGCCGTGGGTTCAGGTGTGTCAGCTCGCGCTTTGCCGCGTCGAACTGCTCCTGTGTCAGTCCCAGCCGCTGCACTATCTTGTCCCAGTGTTTGCGGGTGAACTCCTCGTAGCATTTCGTGATGATGTCTATGCAGGTCTCCTTCACCGGCGAGTTCTCCTTGCGTTGCAGCTGCAGCAGCAGACACTCCTGCAGTGTGCGTGCGCCTATGCCGGCGGGGTCGAAGTCCTGCAGGGTCTTCAGCGCCTCCTCCAGCTCGTCGGCCGTCACCTCCATATTATAGTTGAAGCAGAGCTCGTCGGCTATGGCCGTCAGGTCCTTGCGCAGCAGTCCGTCGTCGTCCAGCGAGCCGATGATGTACTCTATCAGCGTGCGTTGCCGTTCGGTCAGGTCGCGTTCGCCCATCTGCTCCTTCAGCTGTTCGTAGAACGAGGTAGTGTCGGAGAAGGGTATCTCCTCGGCCTGTGTCTCGGGCGAGCTGTTGTTCTGTTTCAGTTTGTAGTCGGGTATGTCGTCCTCGGTGCGGTAGTCGCCCAGCGAGAGGTCCTCGTTGCTGTCGCCGCTGCCGCCTTCCTCTCCATCGTAGCCGTTCTCGTCGTTGCCATCCCCTTCGCTGCCCTCGTACGTCTCCTCGCCCCCGCCTTCCTCGGGCTGGGGCGTGCCTTCCTCCAGGGCAGGGTTGTCCAGCAACTCCGCCTTCACCCGCTCCTCCAGCTCCACGGTGGGCAGCTCCAGCATCTTCACCACCATCACCTGTTGGGGCGAGAGCGTCTGCGTTTGTTGTTGTTTCTGTGTCTGATAGTTCCCTTGTTGCATGCTCTTGTCTTTTTAAGATAGGGTTCGCAAAGGTAGCAATTTTCTCAATAGCTGAAACTGCTTCCTCCTAAAAACTCTCTCAGGAGCGACGTGGGTGGCAGGTCGCGGTCCTGCACCGGCACGAAGTACTGTATGAACTTCCTCAGCCGGTAGGCCTCCGAGTGTGCCTCCGAGTCCTGCGGCACGCGGTTCAGTATGGGCTCCACATACTCCTTCAGCACCGACAGCTCAAACAGCAGGGCCGAGTTGAACACCGCGTCGGCCTCCTCCTGGTAGGGGAATATCCACTTGTCCTCGCCCGCCCTCACGCTGGGCCAGCGCAGTATGGTCTGCTCGGCGGAGTAGTTGCGGTATTTGTAGTCGCGAATGATGCGGCGCAGCAGGCGGTTGTCCGTGGTGGGAATGTAGTTGTGGTTGTCCAGCTTGATGCAGGTCAGTGCCGACACGTATACCTTATATTTATTCTCCGCCGGTATCTGGGGTGTCAGCTCGGGGTTCAGCGCGTGTATGCCTTCCAGTATCAGCACCATGTTCTTGTCTATCCGCAGGTAGTCGCCCTTGAACTCGCGCTCGCCTGTGGTGAAGTTGTAGCGTGGCAGCTCCACCTCCTCGCCCTTCAGCAGTGCGCTCAGCTGTTTGTTGAAGAAGTCCAGGTCCAGCGCGTAGAGCGACTCGTAGTCATAGTCGCCCTTCTCGTCGAGTGGCGTGTGTGCGCGGTTCACGAAGTAGTTGTCCAGCGAGATGGGGTAGGGGCGTATGCCGTTCGTCATCAGCTGTATGGAGAGTCGCTTGCTGAAGGTCGTCTTCCCCGACGATGAGGGCCCTGAGATGAGCACCACCTTCACGCCTCCCCGCTTGGCTATGTCGTCCGCTATCTGTCCGATGCGTTTCTCCTGCAGCGCCTCCGCCACGTGAATCAGGTCGTTGGCGTGTCCCGCCTGTATCGACTCGTTGATGTCGCCCACCGTGCTCACGCCCATTATCTCGTGCCACATCTGGTGCTCCTTGAAGACGTCCATCATCTTCTCCTGCTTCACGATGTCCTCCAGCGTGTCCGGTTTCTCGCGGTTGGGAATGCGCAGCAGGATGCCGTCGTAGTACTTCACGATGTCGAACTTCCTGATGCACCCCGTGTTGGGCAGCAGGCTGCCGTAGTAGTAGTCCACCGTGTCGCCCAGCATATAATAAAAGGTATAGAGTTGCCCGGTCGTCCTCAGCAGCTTCGCCTTGTCGTACATTCCCTTCCGGTTAAACAGCTTCACCGCCTCCTCCGTGCGGCACTCCTTCCGGCGGAAGGGGATGTTCTCCGCCACGATCTCCTTCATCCGTTGCCGTATGGCGGCCACGTCCTCCAGCGTTATCTCCCGTCCTATGCGCAGGGTGAAGAAGTATCCCTTCGAGATGGGGTGCTGTATCTGTATCTCCCCTTTGGGGAACAACTCGTCCACCGCTTTGGCCAGCACGAAGCAGAGCGAGCGCACATAGGTGCGCATGCCCGACGACGAGCGGATGTCCAGGAACTCTACGTCCTTGTTATTGAAGCACTTGAAGGTAAGTCCCTCCACCTTGTTGTTCACTTTGGCGCTCACCGGCCCGTAGGGCATCTCCAGTCCGAAGCCCTTGTAAATGTCCATCAGCGAACTTCCTTCGGGAAATTCTTTTGATAGATTGATATTTTTGCAATATATTTGTAGCATTTTTGAAATAAGTGTTTCTAGCGGCTGAGTTACCGCCCTGTTTCGAGCGGTTAAGTTAGTCGATAAAACAATAAGTACACAGTATAACGAATAAGATTTAAGAGATGGATTACTCTTTTTACGATTTTTTAAAGCTGTTAGGGTCGTTGGCTTTGTTCCTCTACGGAATGAAGATCATGAGTGAGGGATTACAGAAGTTCGCCGGCGACCGGCTTCGTAAAATCCTGACGGCTATGACCACCAATCGAGTCACCGGCGTGCTGACCGGTGTGTTGATAACCGCCCTCATCCAATCCTCCTCCGCCACCACGGTCATGGTGGTCAGTTTCGTCAACGCCGGCCTGCTCACGCTGGCCCAGTCCATCGGCGTCATCATGGGTGCCAACATCGGTACCACCGTCACCGCGTGGGTCATCTCCGCCCTGGGCTTCCAGGTGGACATCGCCTCGCTGGCCCTCCCGCTGCTGGCTTTCGGCATACCGTTGCTCTTCTCGCAGAAGAGCTCGCGCAAGTCTATCGGTGAGTTCATCTTCGGCTTCTCGTTCCTCTTCATGGGTCTCTCCATGCTCAACGCCAATGCGCCGGACCTCGGCAAGAACCCCGAGATGCTGGCCTTCGTGCAGAACTACACCGACATGGGCTTCTTCTCCATCATCCTCTTCGTGGTCATCGGCACCATCCTCACCATGGTCGTGCAGGCGTCGTCGGCCACCATGGCCATCACCCTCATCATGTGTGCCAACGGATGGATCAGCTTCCGGCTGGGAGCCGCCCTGGTGCTGGGCGAGAACATCGGCACCACCATCACCGCCAACCTGGCCGCCCTCACGGGTAACACCCAGGCCAAGCGCGCCGCCCTGGCCCACCTCGTGTTCAACGTCTTCGGTGTCATCTGGGTGCTCTGCGCCTTCAAGCCCTTCACCGGAGCCGTGCAGTGGTTTGTCGAGACGGTGATGAACCCCGGCAGTGCCACCGTGGCTGTGCCCTACATGCTCTCGGCCTTCCACACCGCCTTCAACGTCTGCAACGTACTCATCCTTATATGGTTCGTACCCTTCATCGAGCGCACCGTCTGCACCATCATCCCGCAGCGTGAGCAGGACGAGGAGTACCGCCTGCGCTTCATCTCCGGAGGTCTGCTCTCCACCGCCGAGCTCTCCATCGTGCAGGCCCACAAGGAGATCAACCTCTTCGCCGAGCGTTGCCAGCGCATGTTCCACATGGTGGACACGCTGCTCCACACCAAGAACGAGAACGACTTCACCAAGCTCTTCAGCCGCATCGAGAAGTACGAGAACATCAGCGACAACATGGAGGTGGAGATAGCCAACTACCTCAACCGCGTGTCCGACGGCCGCCTCAGTTCCGAGAGTAAGCTCCAGATACGCTCCATGCTGCGCGAGGTCACCGAGCTCGAGAGCATCGGCGACAGCTGCTACAACCTGGCCCGCACCGTCAACCGCAAGTATCGCGACAACATCGACTTCACCCCCAAGCAGTACGAGCACATCCGTCAGATGTTCCAGTTCACCGACGACGCCCTCTCCCAGATGATCAAGATCCTGGGCGACGACAACCGCAGTGTGGATGTCAACCAGACGTTCAACATCGAGAACGAGATCAACAACTACCGCAACCAGCTGAAGACGCAGAACGTCGTCGACGTCAACAACAAGGAGTACAGCTACCAGATGGGAGTCCACTACATGGACCTCATCGGCGAGTGCGAGAAGCTGGGCGACTACGTGGTGAACGTCGTCGAGGCCTGCACCGACGTCAAGGAGAAGAAGGCATAACACACCGAAGACTCCCATTCCCGAAAGCTGCCGTCACAGGTGGCGCTTTTCAGGAATGGGAGTCTTCGGTAGTGACGTGGTTCCTATCCATTGTGGTTCGCCAGCTACCCGTCCCTTCGCCCCGTCTTAGAGCCCATAATGATTATTGGTATACCACCTATCCCTAATTTTGCACCTAGCTGGTGCAAAATTACAAGCGGTTGTGAGTCAGCGTGCTGCCTCACTCCTTCACTTCCTGCCAGTCGAGCAATCCTTTGCCTAGGTCGTCCAGTTCGATGGCCAGGCAGATGGGTGTACGGTGGTCCGCCTCGAAGGGTTCGGCGTAGCCATTGTCGCGTATCTGCTGTGCCGCGGCGGCCAGGCCGCCGTTCTTCTGCAGCTTCAGCTCCATGATGTAGATGTAGCGGGTGGTCCATGTCACTAGGTCGATGCGTCCACGGGAGAGCATGCGCTCCACCTCCACCCGGCAACCGATGGCGTTTAGCACCGTGCTGATGATGAGCCGGTAGCGCTCCTCCATGTCCATGGAGGCCATCTTCTTGTTGCTGTAGGGCACGTCGGCAATGAGCGCCCGCAGACACTTCATGGCCTCTGGCACTTGTCCCATACCTAACTGGCGATAGAGATTTCCCTGTAGGGAGAAGACGGTTTCTTGCTGGCGCATGATCAAGGCGGGGAGCACCACTTCGTGGAGTGCCTGCTTCACCTCTTCGTTGGGGAA
>CAVFUK010000050.1:0-19756 GCA_963625535.1 Anaerovoracaceae bacterium
TGGATGCAGTGGGGCACCTTCATGCCGCTCATGCGCAACCACTGCTCATCGCCCATGGTGAGTGAGCTCTATGCCTTCGGCAGCGAGGGCGACTGGTGCTACGATGTGATGAAATCGTACATCAAGCTGCGCTACCGCCTGTTGCCTTACATCTACAGCACGGCCGGCGACTGCGTGCTCAGCAGCGGAAGCATGATGCGCGCCTTGGTGATGGATTTCCCATCAGACCGACAAGCCTCACAGCTCAACGACGAATACCTGTTCGGCCGTTCGCTGCTGGTGAAGCCTGTGACAGACCCGCTCTACACCTGGAAGGATAAGGACAAGAATGGCCACCTCATCTACCCCGACGTGCGCAAGGCATCCGCTCCGGTGAACGTCTACTTGCCCAAGGGCGAGAAGTGGATTGACTTCTGGACGAACGAAGTGTATGAAGGTGGACAGACCCTGCAGAAGGAATGCCCCATCGACATCATGCCGGTCTACGTCAGAGCCGGCAGCATCATGCCCTTCGGACCCGAGGTGCAATATTCCGGCGAGAAGCCGTGGGACGACCTGGAGATTCGCGTCTACCCTGGAGCGAACGGCACCTTCACACTCTACGAGGACGAGGGCGACAACTACAACTATGAGAAGGGAGCCTACTCGCTCATCCGCTTCAGCTACGACGACCAGAACCGTCGGCTCACCATCTCAGCGCGCGAAGGCGACTTCAAGGGAATGCTCGTCAAGCGCCAATTCAGAGTGATATTGGTGGAGAAGGGACGTTGTGGCAGTGGCGACCAACCGATGAACACCACCAAGACGGTGGAGTACACGGGCGATGCCGTGAGCGTGACACTGTAAGTTAGTCCGCGGTAAAATACACCATACCACTCAAGTGCCAACGAGTATATAGGTCAATGGACAACGAGTATAACACTCAAGTGCCGATGACCTATATACTCAATGGCACTTGGCCTATATACTCGTTTTGCGATGAGTTATGCCTTTAATTTGGAGCAGGGCACATCCGATTTTCAACGACCGCGAACGCAATTGTCATCAAGCCGAGTGCTCGGCAAATCTCAAGCCCATATTCGCGAGTTTTAGGGGTCCTAGGCTCAAGGGGCCGAGACCCTAGGGCCATTTTTCATAGACCTCCGAGGGCACGAAAACTCCATGTTTTCTCGAGATTGTTCATGCCGGATGTGGCATGGGCGATTTTGCGTTTTATCGGTGTGGATTATCTGCGTTTGCGGAAGAACTCCGTCATCAGGGCGGCGGCTTCGTCGGCCATTATGCCGGAGACCACCTCTGTCTTGGGATGGAGCGCATCCGGAGCGAACCGGCGGAAACCCCGCTTGTCGTCGGCAGCACCATAGACCACACGACCCAACTGTGCCCAGCCGATGGCTCCGGCACACATCACACACGGCTCTACGGTGACGTAGAGTGTGCAGTCGGTCAGATATTTGCCACCCAACGAATTGGCGGCGGCGGTGATGGCCTGCATCTCGGCATGGGCCGTCACATCGTGGAGCGTCTCGGTGAGGTTGTGCGCACGGGCAATAATGTTTCCCTTGCACACCACTACCGCGCCCACGGGCACTTCGCCCCTGTCGGCAGCGCGCCTAGCCTCGGCCAAAGCCTGCTTCATGTAGAACTGGTCGTCAGCCATCAGCGTCGCATCTCACTTTCGTTGAACAATGTAGGATAGTCCCTCTCCATGGTCCGGTAGATAAAGGCAAGCAACGTCTCGCGCATCCAACGTCCCTTGTTGGTAATCTTATACTTGGCGAGATGGCGCTCGATAATCCGCATCTCGTCCTCACTCATATAGCAGGCCATACGCTGGTCGCGTTTCGGGCCTCCGGGGGATACTCTGTCACGTTTCTTCACATCGTCATTTTTAGTTGGTTACAAAAATACTGCTAGTTATGGAATTACATCCAATAATATTCATTATTTTTGCAAAAACTTTATATGGCAAAGCATAATGTACTGGGGATGGACGGTGAAACGATTGCCGCGGACTATCTGAAGGAGCATGGCTACACCATCCGACACTGTAATTGGCGGAGCGGACACAAGGAGCTGGACATCGTGGCGGAAAAGGCCGGCGAGCTGGTGGTGGTGGAGGTGAAGACACGAACCTCTGACCGATACGGCAACCCAGAAGATGCCGTCACCCCACGCAAGATACGCAACATCGTGACCTCCACCGACGCCTACCTACGGATGTTCGACATAGACCTGCCCGTTCGCTTCGACGTCATCACCATCACCGGCAGCAAGGATGCATTGCATATCGAGCATATCCCAGAGGCTTTCTTCCCTCCGGTTTGGTAAGCGCATGGAATGGGAGTTGTCAGGCGACCGAGACGACGAGCAAACCTTAACAGCCTGCGATGGAGCATTAAATGAATTGACACGAAAAAGAAACTGAAGCATGATTAGCAATGAAATAGCCCAGATGGTGTATATTCCCCAGACGGATTCCACCAACAACTTTGTGAAGAACTTTGCGCAACTCTATGCACAAAGCGAGTTTGTAGTGGCCTACACGGACTTCCAGACAAGCGGACGCGGACAGCGCGGCAACTCGTGGGAGTCGGAGCAAGGCAAGAACCTGCTCTTCAGTCTGCTGTGCCGTCCCACCTTCGTGAAGGCTGACCGACAGTTTGCCCTCTCGCAAGCCATCTCGCTGAGCATCAAGGAGGAGCTGGACACCATAGCCGAAGGGTTCCGCATCAAATGGCCCAATGACATCTATTGGCAGGAGCGGAAAATAGGCGGCATCCTCATAGAGAACGAGCTGAGCGGCCGCAACCTGGACGCCTGCATCATCGGTGTGGGACTCAACCTAAACCAGTACGAATTCATGAGTGACGCACCCAACCCCGTCTCGCTATGGCAAATCACGGGCACGGACCACGACGCCACCACCCTGCTGGAGCGCATCGTCACCCGATTCTATAAATACTATCAACAGATAAAGGCAGGGACGACCGAAGAGGTTGAGAGCAGATACCACGACGCACTGCTACGCATCGACGGCTACTACACTTACCGCGACGAGACAGGGACCTTCGAAGCCCGCATCCACCACATCGAGCCGGACGGACACTTGGTATTGGAGGACCGCGAGGGCAAGCTCCGCCCCTACAACTTCAAGGAGGTGGTCTACGTGTTCTAAGGTTTCACTTCCACAAAATCCCCTGGGCTCACACGGCTAACACGCCTCTTAGAAGCCCGATGAATAAAGCTCTTACGAGAAAACAATAAGCCCCGATAACTGACGAAAAAACGTTCTTCAGCAATCGGGGCTTACTATATAATCTTACTAACCGTTGTACTTGGCGGCTTGCTGAGCTATCAGGTCGGCATCCTCGAAATAATCGATGCGCATAGCCTTGCGTACATCCGCCAGCGTCTGTGCAGCCACGGCACGAGCGGTCTCGCTACCCTGCTTCAGCATCTGGAACACGGCGGGGATGTCCTTCTCGAACTCCTTACGACGAGCACGGATAGGCTCTAGCTCCTCCTCCAGTATGGCGTTGAGGAAGCGCTTCACCTTCACGTCGCCCAGACCGCCACGGGTGTAGTGGTCCTTCAGTTCCTGCAGGTTGGCATAGTCGGTCAGGTATTTGCCGAAGTGCTCAGGTTTGCAGAAGGCGTCGAGGTAAGTGAACACGGTGTTTCCCTCCAGTTTGCCGGGGTCGGTCACCTTGATGTGGGTGGGGTCGGTGTACATGCCCATCACCTTCTTCTTCACATCCTCGGCAGTGTCGGACAGGTAGACGCAGTTGCCGAGCGACTTGCTCATCTTGGCCTTACCGTCCGTTCCCGGCAGACGCAGACAGGCAGCGTTGTTGGGCAACAGAATTTGCGGTTCCACGAGTACCTCGCCATAGGTGCCATTGAAACGACGGACAATCTCGCGAGCCTGCTCTATCATCGGCTCCTGGTCCTCGCCGGCAGGCACGGTAGTGGCCTTGAAGGCGGTGATGTCGGCAGCCTGACTGATGGGGTAACAGAAGAATCCCACGGGGATGGTGTTCTCGAAGTTACGCATCTGAATCTCGGTCTTCACCGTAGGGTTACGCTGCAGGCGAGAGACGGTGACCAGGTTCATGTAGTAGAACGAGAGTTCGCACAGCTCCGGTATCTGCGACTGGATGAAGACGATGGACTTGGTGGGGTCGATGCCGCAAGAGAGGTAGTCGAGAGCCACTTCGATGATGTTCTGACGAATCTTCTCGGGATTGTCGGCATTGTCGGTGAGCGCTTGCGCGTCGGCAATGAAGATAAACACTTTCTCGTAGTCGCCCGAGTTTTGCAGTTCCACCCGACGACGCAGTGAACCCACGTAGTGTCCTAGGTGGAGTTTTCCGGTGGGACGGTCGCCCGTCAATATGATTTTTCCCATAACTATGTTCTTTTTATTCTGCGTGCAAAGATAAGATAAGCGGCCGTCTATTCCAAAATAGCGGCCGCTCTTTTTCGTTGGTCTCTCCACAACGGGGTGGAGGGAATCCTATTTTCTTAGTCTTTTACTCAGGACGACTGTAGTTAGGAGCCTCGCTGGTGATGGACACATCGTGCGGGTGGCTCTCCAACACACCGGCGTTGGTGATGCGGGTGAACTTGGCGTCGTGGAGTTTCTCGATGTTGCGAGCACCGCAGTATCCCATGCCCGAGCGCAAGCCACCTACCAACTGGTAGATTACCTCGTAGAGGGTTCCCTTGTAAGGCACGCGGGCAGCGATGCCTTCGGGCACCAGCTTCTTCACATCGGTGGTTCCGCTCTGGAAGTAGCGGTCCTTGGAACCGTTTTCCATGGCCTCCAGTGAGCCCATGCCGCGGTATGACTTGAACTTACGGCCGTTGAAAATGATGGTGTCGCCCGGCGACTCCTCGGTGCCGGCTACCAGCGATCCGATCATCACGCTGTAGCCTCCGGCTGCCAATGCCTTCACCACATCGCCCGAATAGCGCAGACCGCCGTCGGCAATCAAAGGAACTCCGGTTCCCTTCAAGGCTTTGGCCACGTCGTAAACGGCTGTCAGCTGGGGCACTCCCACGCCGGCAATGATGCGGGTGGTGCAGATGGAACCCGGACCGATGCCTACCTTGATGGCGTCGGCTCCTGCCTCCACCAGTGCCAAGGCAGCTTCGCCTGTAGCTACATTACCTACCACGATGTCGATATTGGGGAATTCACGTTTTGCCTCTTTCAACTTCTGGATGACGGAAAAGGAATGACCATGGGCTGTGTCGATGACGATGGCATCGGCTCCGGCATTGATGAGGGCACGCATACGCTCCAACGTGTCGTTGGTGACGCCCACACCGGCAGCTACGCGCAGACGACCTTTCTCGTCCTTGCAAGCCATGGGTTTATCCTTCGCCTTGGTGATGTCCTTATAGGTGATCAAGCCCACGAGTTTGCCGTCCTTGTCCACCACGGGGAGTTTCTCAATCTTGTTCTCCTGCAGGATGTGTGCGGCAGCCTCCATGTCGGTCTGTTGGCTGGTGGTGACGATGTTCTCCTTTGTCATCACGTTCTCGATGCCCTTGTCCAAATCGCCCTCGAAACGGAGGTCACGGTTGGTGACGATACCCACCAGGTAGTTCTGGTCGTCCACAACGGGGATACCGCCAATGTGGTATTCGGACATGATGGCCAGCGCATCGCGTACGGTGGAGCCGCACTTGATGGTGATGGGGTCGTAAATCATTCCGTTCTCGGCACGTTTCACGATAGCCACCTGATGTGCCTGTTCCTCGATGGACATATTCTTGTGTATCACGCCGATTCCTCCCTCGCGTGCAATGGCGATAGCCATCTTAGCCTCGGTGACAGTGTCCATGGCAGCTGTCACAAAAGGAATCTTCAACTCAATGTGGCGGGAGAACTTTGTAGTCAGTTCGACTTCGCGCGGTAGTACTTCGGAGTAAGATGGAATCAGAAGAACGTCATCATACGTCAATCCGTCCATAACAACTTTATCTGCAATAAATGACATAAGACTTATTTTTGCTTTTGAAATTATTGCGTGCAAATATACGGTTTTTTATTAAATAACCACAGATAGAGGCCCAAGGTTTTCATCCACGAAACACAGATTAACGAGGATTAACGAAGCGAGGACACGAACCGAAGCCGTTGCTCCTACCCCAACGGGCGGTGGCAACGGCTTCGGTTCGTTCGTTATGATTCCCTACAGAGGGAGTTTGTCAGTTGGCCATCTCGGAGATGAACTTGATGCGCACGAGGCGAATCTCATCCTCGGTATAGTCATCGCCCAACTCCTCCATAGCGTCCTCGATCTTGTCGGTCGTGGACTCCTTGAAGTAGTCGTAGATGTCCTGCATGTGGTCTTCGTCCATAATCTCGTCGAGGAAATAGTCGATGTTGAGCTTCGTTCCCGAGTAGACGATGGCTTCCACCTCGTCGAGCAGTTCGCTGAACTCAATGCCCTTACCGTTGGCGATGTCGTCGAGCGCCACCTTGCGGTCAATGCTCTGGATGATGGAGACCTTCAGCTTCGACTTGTTGGCGACGGTGCGCACGCGCAAGTCCTCGGGCCGTTCTATCTCGTTCTCGTCGCAGTGGCGTTTGATGAGTTTGCAGAACTCCTCGCCGTAGCGTTTGGCCTTGCCGGCTCCCACACCGGGGATGTTTTGCAACTCCTCGAGGGTGACGGGATAGATGGTGGCCATAGCCTCGAGCGACGGATCCTGGAAGATGACGTACGGCGGCACCTCCAACTTCTTGGAGAGTTTCTTGCGCAGGTCCTTCAGCATGGAATAGAGCGTGGGGTCCACGGCACAAGTAGCGCCTCCGCGAACAGGGGTCTCGTCCTCCTCCTCGTCGAAGTCGTTGTCTTCCGTTATCTTGAACGACTGGGGTTTCTTCAGGAACTTATGTCCTTCGGGGGTGACCTTCAGCAGTCCGTAGCTGTCGACATCCTTCATGAGGTAGCCGGCGATGAGTGCCTGACGGATGACGGCGTTCCAGGTTTTGTCCTCCTCGCCCATGCCCGTGCCGAACACTTCCAGTTCGTCGTGCTTGTGGGCCAGCACCTCGCTGGTCTCCTTGCCTAATAATACATCTATAATATACTCCGTCTTGAAATTCTCCTTCACTGAGAGGATGGTGTCAATGACGGTACATAACATTTCTTGTGCTTCCACTTGTTTCTTGGGATTTAAACAGTTGTCGCAGTTACCGCAGTTGTCTTCGGTGTAGGCCTCGCCGAAGTAGTGCAACAACAGTTTTCGTCTACATACGGAGGACTCGGCGTAGGCCGCCGTTTCCTGCAGTAACTGTCTGCCTATGTCCTGCTCCGCAACGGGCTTGCCCTCCATGAACTTTTCCAGTTTCTGGAGGTCCTTGCTCGAATAGAAGGTGATGCACTGTCCCTCGCCACCGTCGCGCCCGGCACGTCCGGTCTCCTGGTAGTAGCCTTCGAGGCTCTTGGGGATGTCGTAGTGGATGACGAAGCGCACGTCGGGTTTGTCGATACCCATACCGAAGGCGATGGTTGCCACTATCACGTCAATCTTCTCCATGATGAAGTCGTCCTGTGTGGCCGACCGTGTGGCGGAGTCCATGCCGGCATGGTAAGGGCGCGCGTTGATGTCGTTGGCTTGCAGTATCTCTGCCAGCTCTTCCACCTTCTTGCGGCTCAGGCAATAGATGATGCCGGATTTACCCGGATTTGCCTTAATGAATTTGATGATGTCCTTGTCGACGTTCTTGGTCTTCGGGCGTACCTCGTAATAGAGGTTGGGGCGGTTGAATGAGGAGCGGAACTCCTTGGCGTCCACGATTCCCAGGTTCTTCTTGATGTCGCCGCGCACCTTGTCGGTAGCCGTAGCCGTGAGGGCTATGATGGGCGCCAGGCCTATCTCGTTGATGAGCGGGCGTATGCGTCGGTACTCGGGACGGAAATCGTGTCCCCACTCCGATATACAGTGTGCTTCGTCTATCGCGTAGAACGATATCTTGATGCTTCTAAGGAAATCTATGTTCTCTTCCTTCGTCAACGACTCGGGAGCCACATACAGGAGTTTGGTCTTGCCGGAAAGGATGTCCGACTTCACCTGGTCAATGGCCGACTTGTTGAGGGAGGAGTTGATGAAGTGTGCAATGCCATCCTCTTCGCTGAGGTTGCGCATGGCATCCACCTGATTCTTCATCAGGGCTATCAAAGGAGAAATGACAATGGCAGTTCCCTCCATCAGCAACGACGGCAACTGATAGCACAGGGATTTTCCTCCACCGGTAGGCATCAGCACGAACGTGTCATTACCGTTCAGCAAGTTACGTACTATAGCTTCCTGGTCTCCCTTGAATGTGTCGAAACCGAAATATTTCTTCAGTTGCTCTGTTAAATTAATCTGTTCTGCCATATTAGAATGTTTTACACTTTGGTCGCAGCGACTTGCATCGCTGACAGCAAACAAAATTATAAACTACTTCACACTGTACAAACATTTGGCCCACTATTTTTTCAAAAAAAATGTGGGCCGGGAATCCTCTTTACGTGGGCAGAGGCTCTGTTCAGGCCGTCTGCAGACGTGCCAGATTGGCCTTAGCCATCTGTTTCTGAGCGTATTCCAAGGTCACCTCGTAGGTTTTTATCCTCCGCGAGGGACTGTCGAACATGATGTCCATCATGATGGTCTCCACAATGGAGCGCAGTCCGCGCGCACCCAACTTGTACTCTATCGCCTTGTCCACGATGAAGTCGAGCGTCTCGGGCTGGAAGGTCAGCTTGATGCCGTCCATCTCGAAGAGCTTCTCATACTGTTTGATGATGGAGTTCTTGGGTTCGGTGAGGATGTTGCGCAGCGCTTCGCGGTCCAGTGGCTTCAAGTAGGTGAGCACCGGCAGACGGCCGATAATCTCCGGAATGAGGCCGAAGGCCTTCAGGTCCTGCGGAGCGATGTACTGCATCATGTCGTTGCGGTCAATCTGCATCGTGTTCTGCACGGCGTTGAAACCGACCACGCGTGTGTTGAGTCGCTGGGCAATCTTCTTCTCGATGCCGTCGAAAGCGCCGCCGCAGATGAAGAGGATGTTCTTGGTGTTCACCGCAATCATCTTCTGGTCGGGGTGTTTGCGTCCGCCCTGTGGGGGCACGTTCACCATGGAACCCTCGAGCAGTTTGAGCAGACCCTGTTGCACACCCTCGCCGCTCACGTCGCGGGTGATGGAGGGGTTGTCGCTCTTGCGGGCTATCTTGTCAATCTCGTCGATGAAGACGATGCCACGCTCTGCCTCGGCCACGTTATAGTCGGCCACCTGCAGCAAGCGGGTGAGTATGCTCTCGATGTCCTCGCCCACGTAACCTGCTTCGGTCAACACGGTGGCGTCCACGATGGTGAAGGGCACTTTCAGCAGTTTGGCTATGGTGCGGGCCAGCAGCGTCTTGCCTGTTCCGGTGCTGCCCACCATGATGATGTTGGACTTTTCTATCTCCACATCGTCGCCGTTGTCCTTCTGCATCAACCGCTTGTAGTGGTTGTACACCGAGACGGAGAGGTGACGTTTGGCCTCGTCCTGACCGATGACGTATTGGTCGAGGAATTCTTTGATTTCTTTTGGTTTAGGCAGTTTCTTCAGGTCGAGCTCGGCCGTTCCGGGCTTCTGGGCAGTAGCGCCTAAGGCCGACTGCATTATCTGGTAGGCCTGTTCAGAGCAGATGTTGCAGATGCAGCCGTTCAGTCCGTTTATCAGCAATGGGACTTCTTCCTCCGAGCGTCCGCAGAAGCTGCACTTTCTCAATTTCGATTTTCTTTCCAAAGCAATATTCTATTATTATATATAATGTATAAAGCTGTTCTGTATGGTATCGAAGGGGGCAGCCTACTGTTTCTGGCGGATCATCACTTCGTCAATCATGCCGTAGGCCTTGGCCTCTTCGGCGTTCATCCAGTAATCGCGCTCAGAGTCGGCCCACACCTTCTCGTAAGCCACGTGGGCATGGTCGGAGATGATGGTGTAGAGTTCCTTCTTCAGTTTCTGAATCTCGTTCAGGGTGATTTCCATGTCGGAAACCTGACCCTGCGCACCGCCCATCGGCTGGTGAATCATCACACGCGAGTGGGGCAAGGCGAAACGTTTGCCTTCGGCTCCTGCCACCAGGAGTACGGCAGCCATAGAGGCGGCCATGCCGGTGCAGATGGTGGACACGTCGCTGCCGATGAACTGCATGGTGTCATAGATGCCCAGTCCGGCTGACACGGAGCCACCAGGGGAGTTGATGTAGATGGAGATGTCCTTGCCTGGGTCGTTGGAGTCGAGGAAGAGCAACTGTGCCTGCAGGATGTTGGCTGTCGCGTCGTCCACTTGCGTTCCGAGGAAGATGATGCGGTCCATCATCAGGCGCGAGAACACGTCCATCTGGGTGACGTTAAGTTGACGCTCCTCCAGGATGTAGGGGTTAATATACTGGCTTTTCAGCACGTCGTCCACCATCAAGCCACTCATGCCCCGGTGTTTGACGGCATATTTTCTAAATTCGTCTTTCATGTTTTACCTTATTAAATAATGTACATAAAAAAGGAAGGCTATTGGCCTTTGTATTCTTGAGGAACAAAAATACAATTTTTCCCAACCAAAAGCCCTCCTTTTAGGAATTTTAGTACTATCGACTATTGTTCCTTATTCATCAGAGGATTGTTCATGCGAAGCTTCAACATACTCCGTCCTTCGGGACGCTTCCACGGGTGGAATCAAGCTTTGCATCCGCCCACGGGAGGCATCCGCCGGACCGACGCATTATTGGAACATCTTGCCGAAGTCTTCTACAGAGATGTTTTTCTGATTCAGTGTCACCTTCGACTTCAACGCCATGGTCAGCTTGACCTCGATGACGCGGTTTATCAAAGCGTCCACTGTCTCTTTCTTCTTCATCATCTCCTTGGCGTAGTTGTCGACCACGTCGTCGGGCACGCTCATCATGCCGTACTGTGCGAACTGTGCGCGGGTGGCTTCCTTGGCAGCGGCGGTCACGTCGTCCTTCTCCACTTTCACACCGTTAGCCTCCACGAGCTGCTCCTTGATGAGGTGCCATGTGAGCTCTTCGATGCTCTTGTCGTAGTTCTCGTTGACGAACTCCTCGCCTTTCTCCTTGTTGTTCTGCAACATGATCTTCTTGAGCAGGTCGTCAGCATACTCCAGCTTACCGACTTTGTCCATCAGGTATTTGCGAACGTCCAACAGGAACTTGTAGTCGGAGTCGCCCACATACTGGTGTGCGATAGCCTCTTTCACTTTTGCGCGGAAATCAGCCTCGTCCTTCACCTGGTCCTTGCCGAACACTGAGTCGAAGAGTTCCTGGTTGATTTCACCCTCCACGAAGCGAGTCACCTCTTCCACCTGGAAGCTGAAGTCGGACTTCATGTCGGCAACTTTCTCCTTGTCGATCTTCAGCAGCGAAGCGATCTCGGCCTCGCTACCTTCGTAAGCCTTGTTGGGGTTGAAGGTGATCACGTCGTTCACCTTGGCAGTGTTGAATTTGGCCTTCTCGCCATCTTCCTTCATGTATTTAGGCATCAGCACAGCGCCTTCCACCTTCACACCATCTTCCTTGGTGTTGCCGGCTTCGTCGAGCTCAGCGATCAGACCTTTCAGCATGTCGCCATCGGCATACTCGTCCACCTTCTGGTAGCTGCCCGAGCGCTGTCTGTACATCTTCACCTGGTTGTCGACCATCTCGTCGGTTACATCTATATTATAGTAGTCGATGGTGTCGTTGTTGTCCAGTGAGGCGTTGAACTCCGGAGCCAAAGCAATCTTGAAGCTGAACTCGAAATCCTCCTGAGCGTCGAAGTTGTTCTCCTTCTGCTCTTCGTTCACCAGCGGCTCGCCGAGGACTTTCACTTTATTCTCCTGGATGTAGTTATTGATTCCCTCCTGAAGTATCTTGTCGATTTCCTCCACCAGCACGGCCTTGCCTGCTTGTTTCTTGATCAAGCTCATGGGCACCATGCCGCGACGGAAGCCCGGCACGTTTGCATTCTGGCGGATATGCTTCAGTGATTTCTCCACTTTCTCCTGATAATCAGGCTTTTCAATCTTCACAGTAAGCAGTGCGCTTACCTTGTCAATGTTCTGTAATGAAACGTTCATTCTGACAATTATTATTTTAATTATTACTATTTTCTGACAATACTCAAAGAGTCCGCAAAATTAGCGTTATTCTTCCAATCTTCAAAGCACCAATAGAAAAAACATTCCTACGGGCGGAAAAATAAAGTTTTGTTTTGGTGTTGCCAATCCAAATATTATGTGTTCCTTTGCCGCGTAATGGTAATACAATGGTTACATGGATCGAGTACTTAGTTTTTACTACCTCCGTCTCAACAACGCTTCGGTAAACTCTCTGTCGCTTTCATCTCATTTCTTATCTGTTACCATTCAGAGAGTATTTTATTCATTAATTATTTTTATTATTTTCCGATTATGAATCTTTACATTGGAAATTTAAGCTATCGTGTGAAAGAACAAGAGTTGCAACAAGCGCTGGAACAGTACGGAACCGTTGCCTCAGTGAGAATCATCAAGGACCGCGAGACGAATCGTTCCAAAGGCTTCGGCTTTGCCGAGATGCCCGACGACGAGGAGGCCGCCAAGGTGATTAAGGAGTTCAACGGAGCGGATTTTGCAGGACGTAAAATCGTCATCAAAGAAGCGTTGCCGAAGAAAGCATGATGCACCGCACGGCCTTCGGGCCTGCGGAAGTAGGATTTTGGAAAGGGTCGCATCCGACAGATGCGGCCTTTTCTATTCTTGTATAGGAAACTCCAGTGTCACTCGTGCGTCAAGCCTCCTGCTGTTTCTCCTCCAACTGGAAGTCCTTGCGGCGCAACACGAAGTTGTTTCCCAGGTACTTGGCGCGCACCACGGGGTTTTCGGCCAGCTCTTCGGGGGTTCCCTGGAACAGTATCTTACCCTCGAACAGCAGGTAGGCACGGTCGGTCAGGCGCAGAGTCTCCAGGGCGTTGTGGTCGGTGATGAGGATGCCGATGTTGCGGTCCTTCAGTTTCCACACGATGTGTTGGATGTCCTCCACAGCGATAGGGTCCACACCGGCGAAAGGTTCGTCGAGCATGATGAACTTCGGGTCGATAGCCAGGCAGCGGGCAATCTCTGTACGGCGGCGCTCACCGCCGGAGAGCTGGTCGCCCAGGTTCTTGCGCACCTTCTGCAGACGGAACTCCGCAATCAGACTCTCTAGCTTCTCCTTCTGATACTCCTTGGTGGTGGGTGTCAGCTCCAGCACAGAGGCGATGTTGTCCTCCACGCTCATCTTGCGGAACACCGAAGCCTCCTGGGCCAGATAGCCGATGCCGTTCTGCGCCCGTTTGTACACGGGATACTTGGTGATGTCCAGGTCGTTGATGTAGATGTGTCCTTCGTTGGGGACTATCAAGCCCGTGGTCATGTAGAACGAAGTCGTCTTGCCGGCACCGTTCGGTCCCAGCAATCCTACGATCTCGCCCTGTTTCACATCGAACGAAACATGGCTGACAACAGTACGTTTTCCATACTTCTTTACAAGGTTCTCTGTCCGCAGAACCATCTTCCCATCTTGGTTATCCATATTTTCTCCGCTGGTATAATCACTTAAAACGGGGGCAAAAATACAACTTTTGCGCTTAAAAAAGGTTATCATCCGACGGAAACTATTCTTGGGGGTCAGCTTTTCAACATAAAACAATTACTTTTGCAGCAAATTAAGGAAAAGAAGCATGTTCAAAGCACTCGATACCTTAGGAAGATACATCCAGCTCATGGGCAAGACCTTCGCCCGACCGGAGCGGATGCGCATGTTCCTCAAACAGTACGTGAAGGACCTGTCGCAGCTGGGAGTGAACTCCATCGGCATTGTCCTCTTGATATCGTTCTTCATCGGAGCGGTCATCTGCATCCAGATAAAGCTGAACATCCAGAGTCCGTGGATGCCACGGTTCGTGACGGGATACACCACGCGCGAGATTATGTTGCTGGAGTTTTCATCGTCCATCATGTGTCTGATTCTCGCCGGCAAGGTGGGTTCCAACATCGCCTCGGAGCTGGGCACCATGCGGGTGACGCAGCAGATTGACGCGTTGGAGATTATGGGAGTGAACTCCGCCAACTACCTGATACTGCCCAAGATAGCGGCCATGCTGACGGTGATTCCGGCCTTGGTGACTTTCAGCATCTTCTCCGGCATCATAGGCGCCTACGCCACGGCATGGTTCGGACACATCATCAACCAGGAGGACCTCACCTACGGCTTGCAATACAGCTTCACGGAGTGGTTCGTCTGGTGCGGCATCATCAAGTCGTTCTTCTTCGCCTTCATCATCGCCAGCGTGTCGTCCTTCTTCGGATACTCCGTGGAGGGCGGCTCCATCGAGGTGGGCAAGGCCAGCACCAACGCCGTGGTCTGCAGCAGTGTGCTGATTCTGTTTTCCGATTTATTCTTAACGCAGCTTCTTACCAAATGATCGAACTGAAATCTCTCTATAAGACTTTTGAAGACAAGGATGTGTTGATGGACATCAACACGGTGTTCCACAACGGACAGACCAACCTGATTATCGGACAGAGCGGTTCGGGAAAGACGGTGCTGATGAAATGCATCGTGGGCCTGCTCACCCCGGAGCGTGGACAGATTCTGTACGACGGACGCAACTTCCTGGAGATGAGCAAGAAGGAGAAGATAGCCCTGCGGCGTGAGATGGGAATGATTTTCCAAAGCGCTGCCCTGTTCGACTCGCTCACCGTGCTGGAGAACGTGATGTTCCCGCTGGACATGTTCTCGTCGGACACCTACCGCGACCGTCTGAAGCGCGCCAAGTTCTGCCTCGACCGCGTGAACCTGATCGACGCGCAGCAGAAGTATCCGGGCGAGATCAGCGGCGGCATGCAGAAGCGTGTGGCCATTGCCCGCGCCATAGCGCTCAACCCACAGTACCTGTTCTGCGACGAACCGAACTCGGGACTCGACCCGAAGACATCGCTGGTGATAGACAACCTGGTGCACGACATCACGCTGGAGTATAAGATGACCACCATCATCAACACCCACGACATGAACTCCGTGATGGGCATCGGCGACAACATCATCTTCATCTGCCAAGGCCGCAAGGAGTGGCAGGGCAACAAGTCGGACATCTTCACCTCGAGCGACAAGCTGCTCAACGACTTCGTGTTCGCCTCGGACCTGTTCCAGAAGGTGAAAGAGGTGGAGGTACAGAACATCGAGGGATAAACCATCCAGAAAAGCGAGATGGCGGAGAACTCATATAGACTCTCTACCATCTCGCTTTATATTATCTCCCGAAGGGGAATTACTATTCAGATAAGCATTCCTTACTTCTGACGGATGAACACGTTGATGGGCGTACCTGTCAGAGGCCACCGCTCACGGATCTTATTCTCGAGGAACCGGCGGTAGGGCTCCTTCACATACTGCGGCAGGTTGGCGAAGAACACGAAAGAGGGAACTTTGGTGTTGGGCAACTGCGTGCAGTATTTTATCTTGATGTACTTACCCTTGTTCGAGGGAGGTGGATAGGCCTCGATGACCGAGAGCATCCCCTCGTTCAGGCGGGCTGTCGGGATGCGGGTGTTGCGGTTTTGGTAAACCGTCTTCGCCATCTCCAGCACCTTGAAGATACGCTGTTTGGTAAGGGCCGAGGCGAAGATGATGGGGAAATCCACGAACGGAGCCAGGCGGTTGCGCACGGCGTCCTCGAAGGTTTTCATCACCTTGGTGCTCTTGTCCTCCACCAAGTCCCACTTGTTGACCACCACCACCAGGCCTTTCTGGTTGCGCTGCACCAGGGAGACGATGTTCAGGTCCTGGTTCTCGATGCCACGTGTGGCGTCCAGCATCAGGATGCAGACGTCGGAGTTCTCGATGGCGCGGATGGAGCGCATCACGGAGTAGTACTCCAGGTCCTCCACCACCTTGTTCTTACGGCGTATTCCGGCCGTGTCCACCAAGTAGAAGTCGAAGCCGAACTTGTCGTAACGGGTGTAGATGGAGTCGCGTGTGGTGCCGGCAATCTCGGTCACGATGTTGCGGTCCTCGCCGATGAAGGCGTTGATGATGGACGACTTGCCGGCGTTAGGGCGTCCCACCACGGCAAAGCGGGGTATGTCGTCGTCGAGCAGCTCCTCAGCGTCTTTCTTGAAGGAGGCCACCACCAGGTCGAGCAGGTCGCCCGTGCCGCTGCCGCTCAGGGCAGAGACGCAATAGGGGTCGCCCAGACCGAGTTTATAGAATTCCGCAGCGCCATACTGCAGGTCGTTGTTATCAGTTTTGTTTGCCACCAAGATGACGGGCAGTTTGGTGCGGCGCAGAATGGCAGCCACCTCCATGTCGAGGTCGGTCACACCGTTCTTCACGTCGACCACGAAGAGGATGACGTCCGCTTCGTCCACGGCAATCATCACCTGCTTGCGTATCTCCCCCTCGAACACGTCGTCGGAGTTCACTACCCATCCGCCGGTGTCCACCACGGAGAATTCCTTTCCGCCCCACTCTATCTTGCCATACTGGCGGTCGCGTGTAGTACCCGCTTCATCGTTCACTATCGCCTGGCGTGTCTGTGTCAAGCGGTTGAACAGTGTCGACTTTCCCACATTGGGACGTCCGACAATCGCTACTAAATTTCCCATACGTCTCCTTTCTTCTTTTTCGGCTGTCACGCCGGGTGAATACTACTCTAAATTATATCCGAAGTTCTTCAGTTCCTTGTCCGAACTTCTCCAGTCTTTGTCCACCTTCACGAAGGTCTCCAGGAACACCCGTTTGTCGAGAAACCGTTCCAGCGATTTCCTTGCCTCGGTGGCCACTTTCTTCAGTGCCTTGCCCTGCTTGCCGATGATGATGCCCTTCTGCGAGTCACGCTCCACGTAGATGACGGCGTTGATGTGCACGCTCTTGGCCTCTTCCTTATACTGTTCCACCACCACTTCCACCGAGTAGGGAATCTCCTTGTCGTAGTAGAGGAGAATCTTCTCGCGGATAATCTCCGTCACAAAGAAGCGCACCGGTTTGTCGGTCCACTGGTCCTTGTCGAAATAGGGGGGCGAGTCGGGCAGCAACTCCTTGATGCGCTTCAGCACCACGTCCACATTGAAGCGGTTCGTGGCGGAGATGGGGATAATCTCGGCAGCGGGCAACAGCTCGTGCCAAGTCTCCACCAGGGTGGTGAGCGCCTCTTGGTTGCTCAAGTCTATCTTATTGATAAGCAGCAGGACGGGGACGTCCATCTTCCGCACCTTCTCCACGAAGTCGGCGTTCTTGTCCGCCTTCTCCACCACGTCGGTCACGTAGAGCAGCACGTCGGCGTCCGTCAGGGCCGACTCGGAGAAGTTGAGCATCGACTGCTGAAGCTTATAGTTGGGCTTCAGCACTCCCGGTGTGTCCGAGAAGACGATCTGCATCTCCTCGGTGTTCAGAATTCCCATGATACGGTGGCGTGTGGTCTGCGCCTTGAAGGTGGCTATGGAGACACGCTCACCCACCAGAAGGTTCATCAAGGTGGACTTTCCCACATTGGGATTGCCGACAATATTTACAAATCCTGCTTTATGCATAATTCTCAATAAAAGCTTTTGTTCGGAGACAAAAAAACGCACCGGTTTGGAGATGCGTTTTCTTGTGTCATTATTTTAATGAATGATTCTCACTTTCTGTCTGCTCCGTCGTAACCCCACTTCACGTACACGGCTCCGAAGGTGAATCCGGCACCGAATGCGGTGAATATCAGGTTATCGCCTTTCTTCAGCTTCTTCTCGTAGTCCCACAGGCAGAGGGGCAACGTTCCGGCGCTGGTGTTGCCATAGCGCTGAATGTTGAGCATCACCTTCTCCATCGGGATCTCCAGTCTGTTGGCTACAGCGTCGATGATACGCAGGTTGGCCTGGTGAGGAATCACCCAGTCGATGTTGTCCTTCGTCAAGCCATTGCGCTCGGCAAGCTCGGCACTCACTCTCGACATGTTCGACACCGCGTATTTGAACACGGTACGACCCTCCTGGTAGAGGTAGTGCATCTTGTTGCTCACGGTGAAGAACGACGGCGGACAAACCGAACCACCCGCTTTCATGTGTAGGAAAGGCAAACCTTTACCATCCGTGCCCAGCAAGCAGTCCATCACACCGTAATCCTCTGTCGTAGCCTCAATCATCACCGCTGCGCCGCCATCGCCAAAGATAGGGCATGTGGCGCGGTCGGCATAGTTGACCATGGACGACATTTTGTCCGCGCCTACGAGGATGATTTTCTTATGACGGCCGGTAGCTATCAATCCTGCGCACACCTCCAGTCCGAAGAGGAAACCGCTGCAAGCGGCCTGCAGGTCGAAGGCGAAGGCGTTCTTCAGCCCCAGCTTGTCGCAGAGGATAGAAGCCGTCGACGGGAAGTGATAGTCCGGAGTAGAAGTAGTGACAATTACCGCATCGATGTCGTCCGGGTTGGAGTTTGTGCGCTGCATCAGCTGCTTGGCAGCCTTGCGTGCCAGATAAGAAGTTCCCAGACCTTCGTCGTTCAGGATTCTTCTCTCTTTCACACCGATACGTGTCATAATCCATTCGTCGTTGGTGTCCACCATACGCGACAACTCGTCGTTTGTCAGCACGTACTCGGGGACGTATCCTCCGACTCCTGTAATTACTGCATTAATCTTTTCCATTAATCAGAATCTCCTTGTTTATAAGCAAAAGTAGCCGGAGAGCTGAGCTCTCTGGCTATATTCCATACTACTTCAATCAGACAGCAGCTTCTTTCTCGATAGCTAACTTACCTCTGTAGTATCCACATGCGCCACAAACTGTGTGGTAAACATGCCATTCTCCGCAATTCGGGCAAATTGCCAATGTCGGAGCAACTGCCTTATCATGAGTTCTTCTTTTTGCAGTTCTAGTCTTTGACTGACGTCTTTTAGGATGTGCCATTTTTCTAAACTTTAATTATTATCTAATATTTTCTTTAAGTCGTCCCATCTAGGGTCTGTCCCCGCCGAGGAGCCCTCATCGTCCGTCTCGTCGAACGAATCGTCCACTGCGGAGCCCGCGCCCCAGTCATCATCGCCACCGGCTTCCACACGTATGTGTTTGCTCAGCTTCTCCGACATCATGCGGTTGCATTTGCCGGGAGCGTGCACATGCTTCATTGGTATGGCCAACGCGATGAATTCATAAATGAACCATGCGACATTGATGGCACCCTCTTCCTCGGGAACTACCACAATGTCACCCTCTTCGGTGTATTCGGTTCCGAACTTCACCTTCAGCTTGTCGGCGGAGGTGATGCTCAAATCCATATCATCCAAACAACGGTCGCAGGGCACCTGCACCACTCCGTCCGTCTGGAAATCCAACACAAATATTCCGGCAGTTTTCTTCACTGTCAAATCGACGTGAACCTTACCTTTGTGCACCTCAGGCGCATCGATAAGGGTGAAAAACGAGTTATCCAGGTCATAAGAGAAGGATTCCTTGTCGCTCGTCAATCCCTTCAAGTCAATTTTATATTTATCAAACTTACCCATTTGCAAACTATTTGCTCGAATCCTAGCATACTGGATTCGGCCGACAAAGATACATATAATAATAGAAATAGAACCACGATTGAAGAAGAAAATTTATTTCTTCGATAAATTAACGTTTCCTGCGGCGCGTTTTGCCTCCCGGATAAGACGAAGAAGCCCCGGAGGTTAGTGACCTTCGGGGCAATCTCTCATTGATTAA
>CAVFUK010000051.1:0-8266 GCA_963625535.1 Anaerovoracaceae bacterium
TACCTGGAAGAGATATGCGGGATATGAAAGAATATATAACGATAAAGAGTTTCGTCCCTCTCCGCGACATAGAGGACCTCGAAATAAAGCCGTTCACCTTCTTGATAGGTGAATCAGCCAGCGGGAAAAGCACCCTGATGAAGCTGGTGGCCATGATGCGATACCTCTACAAGATGGTGAATATACGCTTCTACCTCCGCCATTCGAACATAACGAAGTCGCCCTTCAGAATACGACTGGCCTCTATGATGGAGCGGCAAGGCATGAGCAAGATGTTCAGCAAAGAAAGTCTGCTGGCATATCGCGTGGAGATGGACGATGACGCGGCATACGAGATACGCATAGAGAACGGCAAAGCCATATTCCCGTCGAGCATACCTCACGAGCATCTGGTGTTCTACAAAAACTCCTTTGTGTCGGAGAACCGTAACCTCATACCCACATGGGCACAGAAGGCCTGGAAAAACAAAGGCGCCACCCTGGGGTACTATTTCCATGAGACGAACGACGACTTCGGCAACGCCTCGGAAGGCAACAAGACTCTGGACCTGGAATATGTGAGAATGAAACTCTTGATCACTCACCCTAAAGGGAAACCTACGCGGTACCAGATTATGCCCATCGACGAGCGTCACGAGCCTATTGACCTCACCGAGGCATCGTCGGGCATACAGACATCCGCCCCCTTGGCGTTGATTGTGGACAATTTCGCCAGAGCGTTCTCGTTCAAGGAGGCGTTCAACCGCTCGGTGATGAGTTACCTCTACGAGATGGAGAACCTCAGCAAGTTCAAAGCGGTCAGCGAACCGACAACATTGCCGAAGGTGGTCAACATACATGTGGAGGAACCCGAGCTGAGCCTGTTCCCGGATGCCCAGTGCCGACTGGTGGAGAAGATTGTGCACACGGCGCTGCACGCCGAGGCGGACCGTAGCGTCAACCTGATGATGGCCACGCATAGCCCCTACATATTGAACTATCTGAACATCATGCTCAACCAGACGAAAGAAGGCAGGGCAAGACTGACGCAGGACAATCTGGCCGCATACCGGCTGTATGAGGGCAAGGCACAGAACCTGGTGGCGAAGGACGACAAGGGAAGGGACATAGTGGACAGCTATGACCTGGCGGTGTGCCACACAACAAAATAGTGTTTTGCGACCTGTGCTGCTACGACGAGAAGTACATAGAGCCAAACGACAGCGTGAAAATGCCTGAAGGGAAACGGGCGAGAGCGCGCAGGCAGATGGAGGAGTCGATAGAGTTTTTCTTGCGTGCGGACAACCCGGTCGTCACGCAGTACATATTGACTTATCCGACGAAGGTTTGTCTGTTCGCCTACAGGTCCTACGACTCGGTGCAACAGCCGACAAAGGCCCAAAGAGGCAATGTGGAGACGAGCATGCAGGCGATGCTGACGACTCCGTCATCCGTTAGCGGGCAAGTGACCACGGAGTACCGGATAATGGATCATAGATTCATCTTCGTCCAAAACAAGTATCCCAATGTGTATGATTGGTAGACTCATCGGCTTTTTTTTCGAAATCACACCGTCCCCTCTTTACCCTTAAAGAGGGGTTCCCATCTCTCCCCAAGCCCCTCTCTTCTCTGAAGCGAGGGGATGTAACTGGCTCGCTCTGCTCTGCCAGAGGCTAAGGTATCGGCAGCGGAGCCTGTGCCCTAAAGGGCTGCCGATATTTTTTTCTACGCAGCTCTGCTGCGGCAGGGCGTACTCGATGTTGAAGGTTGTAGGTCCTTCGGACGTTTTAGGTTTTAGGGCCTACGGCCGTTTTGTGTTTTGTGTTGAAGGCTACAGGTGCTTCTGTCTCCTAACATAAAACGTAAAACATAAAACCCTCAACGGTTTTAGTCTCTTTGTCTTAGAATCCTTGAGGGGCGGGGCAGCGGCAGGACGCACCACGGCGTCAGAACAGGTCGTCGAGGGTGAGGCTGACGGGAATCTGGTCGCTGTACGTACCACGGGAGAGGCCGAAGGTGGTGATGAGCGTCGGGAGGATGGTGCTGCGGGTGCGCGTCTCCGACTCGAAGGCCTCGATGCGGTGCGTCAGCTTGAAGTACTCCTCTTTGTCCATCTGGTACTCGTGCTCGCAATACTTGACCTCGCACAGGTTGACGACGTTGTCGGCACGGTCGATGATGATGTCTATCTGAGCGCCGTCGGACAGGGTCTTGCTGCGCCAGGAGTAGTACGTCGTCTTCACACTGGCTATGCCCAGGGCCTGTTTTATGCGCGGCATGTGGGCCTGGCAGACCCGCTCGAAGGCCAGGCCGTACCAGGCGCGCACCTCGGGGGAGGCGACGCCGCTGCTCCAGAAGTGGGGGTCGGACCCAAGCTTGGCGATGAACGTGTGGTAGAAGATGGTGTAGAAATCCACCAGTTGGTAGATGGCGGAGTTGGACTTGAGAGTCTTCTGGCGCACGTCGTACTTGCGCAGGAAGTCGCAGTAGACGAGGTCGGTGAGCATGTTGCCCAGCTTGCCGTTGTTGTCGACACGCAGGGCTTTGCTGATCTCCTCGCGCGTCATGCCGGAGGATTTGCGGGCCAGCACGGAGATGATGTCCTGGTAGGGCTGCGCGTTGCGGAACAGGGAATGGAACAGGCGGCGGTATTCCCTCTGGAGCTCGGCGTTGTCGGAGAAGAAGAGGCGGTCGAGCCCCATGGCAGGGCTCTCGTCGGGCGAGAAGAGGCTCATGTAGTAGGGCACTCCACCCACAGCCATATAGGCCTGCAACAGGGAGAGCCGTTTCCAGCGGAAACCGTAGGCGTGGAAGTACTCCTCGGCCTCGGCCAGCGTGAAGGGGCGCAGGGGCATCTCGTGTGTGACGCGGTCGTGGAGGCCTCCGTGGTCGTCGATGACGTTGCGCACCATCCACGAGGTGGCCGAGCCACAGACGATGAGCATGACCTGGGGTTGCCAGTTGGCCCAACTGTTCCAGAAGTGGCCCAGGGCATGGACGAAGCCGGCCTTGGGAGTGTCGAGGCAAGGGAGCTCGTCGATGAAGACGACACACCGCCCCCCGCCGCGCAACTTCGACTCGAGGAGTTGTCGGAGGGCGAAGAAGGCGTCGAGCCAGGTGGTGTTCTTCTTGCCGGTGTAGCCATAGGTCTTCAGCGCCATGTGGAAGGCGGTGAGTTGCTCATTCTTGTTGCCTTCGAGCACTCCGGTCATGTCGAACGAGAAGCGGTTCTTGAAATACTGGCGTATGAGGTAGGTCTTCCCTATCCGTCGGCGTCCGTACAGGGCGATGAACTCGGCCCTGCCGGAGTTGTAATAGCGTTCCAAGAGGGTTTGTTCCTCTCGGCGTCCAATAATTTTCTCTGCCATACTGCGTCTGTGTTACGAGGTTCGGCGCAAAGGTAGTGATTTATCGTCAGACAATGGCGATAAGCTGCGAAAATATGGTCCGGGAAGCAGACTTTCGCAGGTTATCGGGCGGTGACAAGGGGAAAGGGACGAGTTTCAAAAGAGCGTACACGAAAATGTACCAACACGCCGTGGCCCTTGTGCGATTTATTGGCGATTTTATTTGCACGGGAATGAGGAATGGTTTATCTTTGCCGATGAGTTCATCCCTCATTCGAAGGAAGGAAATCGAAGGACGTCTGGCCTAGAAGCCTTGCGTCCTTTGTCTTTCTAAAGCAAACAATCCGTCCGTTTCTGGTATAGCCTTTCTATCTTATTGCGCGCCTTGTCCTTACCCTCCAGTTTGTAGGCCGTCAGCAGAAAGTAATAGTGCACAGGCTCCGCGCCCTCACGTTTGCGGTCCTTAGGCTCCAGCACGATGACATATTGCTCCGTACGGTCATAGATGTAGGTGCGACGTTCCCGGCCATTGACCGTCGAGAATATCAGCATGTCGTCTTTCTTGTGCTCACGCAGGTGGAACAGGATCCAATGGAGCCTTATGGCGCGTGCGCGGTCATACTCCCTATGGCGGGTCAGAGGGTCAGCCATCTTGGTGGTGAGATGAAGAAACAGATTGTCCATCTTGTCCATGCCTTCGGCCGGCGTGGGCGACACGTTCATCTGCCGGAACTTGAAGTCCGGATTGTCCTGTATGTCGCGATTGAACACGCCGCGCAACGATTGACGACGCTCGGGCTCGGTCATAGCGTCGACTTCGAGCAACTCGTTATAGTGTTTCAGTAGATTGAACATGGTTTCACTTCAGATGGATATAGGAGAGATTGAATTTCTCCGTGTCGCAAGCGTGCAGAAGGTCGGGGCAATGCTTTTGTATTTGCTCCACGAGCCGCACCTTCGCCTGGTTCGTTTTCACTTCCACGTTGGCATTGTAGGCAATCGCCCCCATGATGAAGTCGGCCAACTGGAGCAGCAGACTTTCGCCGGAGGTGATGCACTGCACATTGCGGAACACCCCGTAACGGACATTGAGTATGTCTGACAGTCGCGCCACCTTGACGTTTGACCACGTGTCCTTGATGTCGAGATAGACGTTGTAATGATAGAGGGTGTTGACTTTATAGTTGAGCAGGAAGTAGTACATCCGATAGTAGAAATCGTCATAGGCCGTGTCGTGCGATTCGCTTCGGACCAGCGACTTGTCGACGCCGACAGCGCGAAAACGCAAATCGGTGTCGAAGAAATAGTCGAGCAGTTCGATGTAGAAAGGCAACTTAGACCGGGACACATTGGTCCATTTTATCTCGGCGTAAGAAGTTGTGTTTCTTCTTCAGTAGCTTGATGCGCTCGGTGTGGCGTCTCACCTGGGGATAAGCGCAACTGACACTGCCCAAGTACATGTAGCGCTTGTGGTCGTGTTGGAGGTTATAGGTATCTCTGCCTCATAACATTCAACGTAAAACACAAAACCTTCAACGACTTTTAGTCTTAAGTTCGCCCCACGTGATGCCGGAGAGGTCCACATCGTCGGCGTACTGGAGCTGGAGGGGCTCGCCGGTCTTCACACTGCAGCCAGCGAAACGGATGCCACGGACGGGGTTGTTGGCGGCACCCTTGATGCGGCCGGCACGCAGGCAGGTGCCGTGGATGTTCTCCAGCACGATGCCGCTGAGCCGGGTGGGCACGGGGGCTGGGGGTGCTATGGGAGGCACCATGCGCCACTCGAGGTTGACGTCCATCAGGGTGCCGACACCGTCGATGGTGATGTCGCTGAAAAGGATGTCGCGCACGTAGCCGCCACGGCTGGGCTGCGACTTGATGCGCACCACGCCGCTGTTGCCGGGACCCATGTGGCAGTGGCGCACCACGACGCCACGGATGCCGCCCGTCACCTCGCTGCCCATGTCTACCCCACTATGGCCGTAGCCGAAGCGGCAGTGCTCCACCAGCACGTCGGTGGTGGGCAGGTTCACACGGCGGCCGTCGTCGTCCTTGCCGGCTTTGAGCGAGATGCAGTCGTCGTTGTCCTCGATGTAGCAGTGGTGGATGTGGACGCGGGTGGAGGAGTCGATGTCGATGCCGTCGGAGCTGGGTATGGTGTGCTCGGCCACGATGTCGAGGTGGTCTATCCGGACGCTGTCGCTATAGAGCACGTGGAGCCCCCACGAGGCTTGGTCGCGCAGGCGGATGCCGGTGACATGGGCGCCATCACACCGCGTGAGGCAGATGAGCCGCGGACGGCCCGCGGGATAGAAGTCGTGACTCTTCCAGGCCACGCCACGGCCGTCGACAGTGCCTTGGCCGGAGATGACCACGCCGCGGTTGTCGGTGAAGTTGAGCAGGGCGCTGCGCCAGGGCTGCTCGATGCCCTCGAAACGGGTGGGGATGACGGGGAAGTCGGCCTCGGCCTCGGTGGAGACGATGGTGGCTCCCTTGTCCAGATGGAGGTTGACGCCCAGCGGGAAGAAGAGCGCGCCGGTGAGGTAGCGTCCACGGGTGAGGCGGAGGGTGCCGCCGCCCAGGGATTGTATGGTGTCGATGGCCGCCTGCAGGGCACGGGTGTCCGCGTCGGTGCCGTTGGCACGGATGGCGGGGAAGTCGGCTGTGGCGTAGGTGTTGGTGCCTTTCTCCAGCACGAGCATCACGCTCTCCCAGGGCTTCATCTCGAGATGCACCCAGGTGCGGTCGTCGCGGACGGTGGTCTGAAGGGCAGTGGTGCGGCCGGTGTATCCATCATATAGCTTCACGGAGCCGACATTGTCGAGTCCGGCATAGAAGCGCTGCTGGCGGTTGCCTTCGTTGAAGATGAAGTAGATGTCGCCGGTGGGCAGTGTGCGGTGGTGGTAGGTGAGCTCCTGGGTCTGGTCGTAAGGCAGGTGCTTAGGCTCGTCGCCACGGCGCGGTGCGGTGTTGAGACAGGGCTGCTGGTCGTTGACGAAGGCTATCTCCTGACGGGGCATGGCGGCCGCCACGGTGGGGGTGAAGTAGTCCTGCGACTCCCAGGCGCCGGCGAGGCTGTCGAGGGGGAAGGGTTGGCTGTCGCGGTAGGACGACCGTGCGAGCAGATAGGGCATGGAGCCCCACACGAGCACCTTGCCGCCACGCGCGCGGAACTCCTTGACGACACGCCAGGTGGCCTCGGGCAGCACGTCGCACGAGGGGATGATGAGGGTGGTGTACTGTTGGCCGCTGCGGTTCTCCATCCATCCGTTGCCCAGGGTGACGCCCTCGGTCAGGGCATCGTCGTCGAGGTAGTCGAAGTCGTAGTGTTGACGCAGCAGGAGGTGCGAGATGCGGCGGTTGCGCACGGCGATGTGGTCGTCGCGCATCCAGAGGGAGGACTGGGGGTAGTACATGGCCACGCGGGCACCGGGCTTGCCTTGCGACAGGAGGTAGGAGGCGCGGTTGGCATAGTCGTTGAGGGGCTTCATGCCGGGTTGCGAGAGCCACCAGCCCTCGGCGTTGGTGTCGGCGGACCAGAACATGAACTCGAAGAAGTTGATGCCGCGGGCGTATTGGTAGTCGAGCACATACTTGGCCTGGGGGATGTCGGGGTCGTTGAAGTAGGCGGCGAAGGACTCGCTGAAGACACGGGGCTTGCCCCAGGCGTGGGCCACGGAGGAGGCGAACTTGGGGAAGTCGTTGATGGTGTCGGGCCACACCTGGTTCCAGATGGCGTCCACGCCGGGGATGGTCACCTGGCGCAGGCAGCGGAACAGGGAGCCGCTGCAGCGTACGCAGCGTTCCATGCGGTGGTCGTTGTTGAGGTGGGTGATGTGGGCCATGCCGTTGCGCTCGCACCACTCGGTCTCGAGCCGGAAGTAGTTGTCGGCGAAGAGGCGCGACCACACGTCCCAGTAGTCGGCGCGGAAGAGGCGTTCCTGCAGGGTGCCACCGTCACTGAAGAGCGACCGGAGGTAAGGCTGCGGGTCGTAGCCCTTGGCCAGGCGGAAGGTGTCGAACAGGCCGGGGGTGTAGGCCAGCGGGGCGTAGTCGGGTTCGTCGCCCCGGAAGCCGAGGACGGTGCGTCCCATCTCGTCGCCCAGCGTGCGCTTGTAGCCCTCGTGGGTCCAGCTGAGGAACTGCCGGGTGGCCTCGGGGTTCATGTAGTCCATGAGGGAGTTGAGGGTGGTCTTGGCCCCGGTGGAGTCGTTCACGCAGCGTGTCTGTCCGGTGCGGAAGGCCACCTTCACGCTGTCGCCCTCGAGTGTGAGGGCCTGCATACGGAGGTCGGGCCGCAGTTGGCTGAAGAGGCCGCCGGCGAAGCCCGAGGGGTATTTGCCCTCGTCGATGATCCACATCTTCATGCCGCGGGCCTTCACCTGGGCCAGGATGTCGGCCACCATGCGGAAGTAGGCGTCGGAGAGGTATTTGCAGGGCATGCCGTAGCCGGGCTCGATGATGACGTTGCGGAAGCCGTGGGAGCGTATGGAGTCGAGGTTGCGGCAGATGACGTCGTGTGTGATGTTGCCCTGGAGCCCCCAGATGACGTGGTTGGCGTAGTCGTTCGAGGGGTGGGCGAAGGTGCGTTCCATGTCCTTGATGGAGGGGTAGTGGAGCGATTGCCAGGGTTTCTGCTGCGCCACACTGAGTGTGAGGCCGGTGCACAGCGCCAGGGCTGTGAGGAGTAGTTTATGTTTCATAGTGTCTTGATTGGAGGGGCAAAGGTAATGTTTTTTATTTATATCGTCCAAAGGGAATAGAATGAATGTTGAAGGTCCTTCGGACGTTTTAGGTTTTAGGTTTTAGGTTGAAGGTTAAAGGTTTTAGGTTGAAGGTTGTTGCTTTCTACCGTCTGTCAAGGTTCGTACGACTGTTCGAAGGTCTTTTTTCGAAAATCACCCCGTCAATGAAGGTTGAAGGGCCTTCGGCCGTTTTAG
>CAVFUK010000052.1:0-28304 GCA_963625535.1 Anaerovoracaceae bacterium
TCGCATGGGACCGGACAATCGATTGTTTTGCCCGAAACAATTACATTGTTTTGCCAAAGACAACCGGTTGTATAAGCCAAAACAACCGGTTGTATTGGCCCGGACAACCGGTTGTCTTGACTCACGCGAAGCCTCGCGTTCCCGCGGCGGAAAGGGCACACTAACAAGCCCCCCAAAAATGAGGTATACCTCAATGGCCGATAAAGTATACCTCAACGGGCGATGAAGTATACTTCAATGGCCAACGAAGTATACTTCATCAGCCGAAGGGCTATAGGGCAAGCGACTTGTCGAAGGAGGATAACGCCTCGCTAACCAGGAAAATCCATCTCCCTAACTAGGAAAAAAGATTTTCCTAACTGGGCATTTATCTTTACAACTTTACGGGACATGGACAGAATGCCTTGAGCGCAACCAAGTAAGACCCTACCCACCATCGAATCTTCGGTAGAAACCGCACGGAGTCAATGGTGGGCAGGGAGTACCAGTGAAACGACACCGGAGCGTTTCACAAGAGGCTACGTCAATGGGCAAAGTAGCTGTAATGGTTGTTGTCCGGATTGACGACTATCCGCTCGACCACAATCTCGGGGTCGACCATGATAAGGCGCAATGTGTGTTTGCCGGGCTTCGCATCCAATTTGACAGACAACCAACGGATGTTGTCAAAGACCTCTGTGCGCCGGGGCTGACGCTTGCCGTCTTTCCATCCGCTAAGCAGAAGGTAATTGGGTTGCGGGAGCGGGCGAAGGACTTTGGACACGGCCAGATTCTTCGGTGTGTACTCTTGGAACTCATCATGCAGGCCTTGGCGGGCATCGATTATCTGCACGGGAGAGTCGTCAATCTGCACTCCTAGGCGCAGGCCACGTGAAGGGTAAACGTCCTGAATGGGCATAATGCCTATGGCCACCTGTCCGTCGGTCAGACTGACCTCGTACTCCAAGGTCGCTCCACCGGTAAGTGTTGAAGAGGCGCGCACATTGTCGCTTCCCATGCAACCTTTGCCACGACCCAGACCCGGGAGGAACATCCAGCTGGCCTCGGGACCGGATGCCTGTGACGAGAAGTCGCAAGCCGCGATGGAATATTCGTCCGTCGGGGTCTCGGAGAGATTGTTCTCCACCTTGAACCCAAGTGTCAGCGGGTTGACATTCTTCTCCGGGATGGACCATTTCGTGTATCCGATGTGGTTGTCGAGCATCATGCCCTTCCATTTCCCGTTGGACAGACCATTATTATAATAGTCGGTCAGCCGTTCATCCTTCCGCATCAGCGCCTCTATGGACAGCGAGTCGCCCAGGGTCGCGTAATTGTAAATCTGCGCCACACCCGCACTGGCCACCACGGGATAGTAGACCAGTTGGTAGAAAGCATCCTGGCACTCAGCCGGCAACGTCTCCTTCAGGTTCTCGCAACGGGTGACCAACGACTGCCACAGAGCGCTGGTGCGCAGCATCTCTTCGTTGTTGAACAGACCGGGATACTGCACTTCGGGTTTCCGCCACAGGTTGTATTTACTGTATCGGGCTATCAGGTCGGCCACCTCCACGGCGTAGTCCTTACCGAAGATGCTGGCGGCAAACTCCTCTAGGTAGGCCTGCTCGTCGCCCGGCTTGATGGCCTCGGGATCCCATGCGTACTTCATGATGAAGTCGATAGGCATCTCCTTCGGCTTGAGGTCGCCCACGTTGATAATCCAGATGCGGTCGATACCCGACTGATAGGCGAGATTGAGTTGTTCGCGCAACTTCGGCACGGTGGTGGTGTTCACCCAGCGGTCGTTCCAAGGGCCTCCATTCATGTCGATGTGGTAATAGAGTCCCAGCCCGCCCTTGCGTTTGCGTTCGGCAGCGGTCCCCATACGCCGGATGTAGCCCCAGTTGTTGTCGCAGAAGAGCAAGGTGACATCGTCCGGCACGGTAAATCCGGCGTCGTAGTAGCGTTGCACCTCGGTGAAGATGGCCCACAGCTGCAGCGTCGCGCTGGCTTTCTTGCCTGTCACCCGACTGATTATACGGCGTTGACTCTCGATGACACGGCCGAGGGTCTTGATGTTGTCGGCATCGTTGCCGTTTCCCATAGCCACGTCGCCGTCGCCACGCATACCGATGGTCACAATCTTCTCGTAGTCCTTGGAGTTACGGATGCCTTCCTCGAAGAAGCGGTCCAGCCGTTCGGAATTGGTGTCGTAGTTCCACGGGCCCACCTCGGAGCGTCGTTTCACATATTCCTGATGGGCACGCATCATCGGTTCGTGATGCGAGGTTCCCATGACGATACCCATGCGGTCGGCCACTTGCGGTGAGAGCGGGTCGTCCTCGTTGAACCGGCTTCCCCACATGGCAGGCCAGAAGTAGTTGGCCTTCAGGCGAAGGAGCAGTTCGAAGATTCGGCTGTACGCCTTGGAATTGATGCCTCCGAACTGATTGTTGCACCACGTGCCGAAGGAAGGCCACTCGTCGTTGATGAAGATTCCGCGGTAGCGGACTTTCGGTTCACCATCAGTGTAGACGCCCTTGTTGACGTAAAGTTCCGCATGTTGAGGTATGGGGGCATCGGCCATCCAATACCAAGGAGAGACACCCATCTGACGGCTCAGCTCATAGATTCCATAGATTGTTCCCCGCTTATCGGAGCCCAGAATCACCAGTTTACCCTTGTCGGTAAACAGCAGGTACTGCTCCCATTTGCCTTTGAGTTGCTTGGATTGAGGAGCATAGTTCCTCGCCAAGCTGCTTCGCCCTACAGTCGCCACCACTATCGGTGCGTTGGTGCGACCTGTCACCGCCTGCAGGTCGTTGCGCAGGTTCTGTACGGCAATCTTCACTCCGTCCCACTCATCAGCAGCGTACACGATGGTGTCGGACGTTTGGGTCAACTGTAGGGAGGTGCTTTCTTGTGATGTAAAGGTAATAAACTGCTCCGCGGCCACCATGGGTAACGACGCGGACAGGGCCAACACTAACAGGACTCGTCTCATTCTCATAATGAATTTGAAATTAAAGTAATAGAATAGGGTTTGTCTTAGTCTCACGACATCTTTATCCAACAGATGTCACGGCAAAGATATAAACAATTTTCATTATTCCTATAGGGAAACGGGCTACTAATCAGCCTCAGCATGTGCTTTTTACCGAAATTCCACACCGCAAGCCGTCAATAGTGGCGCAGCTCGTCCTTGTTGAAGTGGAAGACGGAGATCCACATCACACGCTCGTCGCCATCGAAGAAGAACCAGGGGTTCGCTATGGGGTTGAGGTTTCGCACGATGTGGCAGTTGCGGGCGGGCGTATTGCCTTCGGCGCACAGGATGGCGACCTTGTCTCCCTTGCGGGCCACATCCACCACGATGAGGGCGTGACCATACTTTCGGCCCGCACGTGCCGGATAGACCAGAACGTCGCCGGGCTGCACCTCGCTGATGGGACGCGGCTTCGTCTCCCGATGAACGGAATAGGTGCTACACAGTCCATAGGCGTTGCGCAGGAACCGCTCCAATGCCTTTCGCGAGGCTCCGCCCTGGTACTGCAGCTTACGACCATTCACATCGCGGAAGCTAATCTCCGAGTAACGGCCTTGGCTGAAGAGGTATTCCGCACGCAGTCGCATGGTCATGTCGGCACACTGCTCGTAGTTGCTCAGCAGAGGCAGGTCTATCACTGCCGCGGAGAGGGACTGGAAGTGCGCCTCGCCGCCGGTATAGAGTTGCACCTTGGTGCCGCGCGGCTTCAGAGGCAGACCGCGCATGAACTCGGCGTAGCTCCCCCCTACCCTCTTGTAGCCCAAGGGAGCGGAGATGTCGCCCACGGTCTTCGCGTTCCACGGGTTACTGGTGCGTGAATACCACCACACGACGCCTACGGCAACAATTCCCAACACAATCAGAATGCCTATCAGTTTCAGTATCTTCTTCATAGCTTTATGTTATTTGTTGCCACAAAGGTAGGTCGGGAGGAGCGACGAGCGAAACTTTCGCCGCCAGCTTGTATGAAATGTAGTGTATAATGTATGAAATGAACGAAGTTCGCCTCCCACGGCACCGTCAACGGACCATGGGAGGCGAACTATACCCTATATATAATAGGTATTACTCGATGGTAATCTCCATCTTCTGCAAATCCTCGTTGCGGGAACTGCTTCCGTAGAAGATCTCATACGCGCCCTTGATGGGGTGCATGGTGTTGGTCTTCACGTCGAACCAGTCGAACGACTCGTACGGCAACTCGATGGCCACCTGCTCGGTAGCGCCCTTGGCGATGTTCACACGCTTGAAACCACGGAGGGTCTTCAGCGGACCTTCGGTGTCGCCAGCGCGGTGGATGTAGACCTGAACCACCTCTTCGCCATCACGCTTGCCGATGTTCTGCACGGGGATGGTGATGGTGGCCTTCTCGCCATACTTCAGCGAAGCCTTGTCCAGCGTAGCGGGCTGGTAGGCGAACTTGGTGTAGCTCAGTCCGTAGCCGAAGGAGAAGAGCGGTTGGTCCTGAAAGAAGCGATAGGTGCGGCCCTTCATAGAGTAGTCGAGGAAGTCGGGCAGCTGGGCCATGTTCTTGTAGAAGGTGACCGGCAGACGACCGGCGGGGTTGTACTCGCCGAAGAGCGCCTTGGCGATGGCCGTACCGCCCTCCTGGCCAGGATACCAAGCCTGCAGGATAGCGTCGCAGTTGTTGACCTCGTCGCTAAGGGCGATGGCTGAACCGGAGAAGTTGACGAAGACCACCTTCTTGCCGGCTTTCTTCAGTGCCTGCAGCACCTCGCGCTGAGCTTTCGGCAACTCGATGTCGGTGCGGTCGCCACCCTTGAAGCCTTCGGCGCTCACACTCATCTCCTCACCTTCGAGTTTCGGAGAGATACCGCCGGCGAAAATCACCACGTCGGCCTTCTTGATGCGTTTGAGCAGAGCCTTCATGTCGGTAGGCTGAGCCTCCACCAGGTCGAAATTGAGGAACGCGTCCTCACGCTTCTGGCTGGTGCGAACCTCTATGGTGTACTCCTTACCGGCCTCGAAGTCGAAGGGGTAATAGTTGGAGGTCTGTTTGCGGTTGAAGATTTCCTTGCCGGCCTCTTTGCCATTGAGCAGGATGTTCACCATGCCGTTGGTAGCCAGGCGGAAGTAGGCCTTGCCATTGTGGTCGGGACGGAAGGTGGAGGTGTAGACAGCTGAGAACTCGCGACTGTTCACGCCCGGAGCGAACACGGTGGCACCGGCGGCCTGGAAGTGGAACGGAGTGGCCTGCACAGCCTGCACGTCGGCCTTGCCGTTGAACGTGGGGTTGTTCCAGTATTCAGCCTCGAATCCGTTGCCCTTGGAAGAGGCGCACTGGGCGAACAGGCTGGCCCAGATGTGCGAGTCGGTGTGTCCGCAGACCTGTTCGTAGATGACCTTCGACTCGGGCAACATCTGACGAATGCCTTGCAGCAACGTCACGGTGTGCGAGGGTGTACCCTCGTAGTTGCCCCACTGCATCACAGAGTCGACAGCGTTGGGACCAAGCACGGCCACGGTCATCTTCTTGTTGAGCGGCAGCAGGTTCTGGTTGTTCTGCAGCAGCACGAGGGTCTCCTCGGCCATCTGCAGGGCCAGGTCGCGATGTTTCTGGCAATCCACTACAGAGTAAGGAATCTCTCCCCACGGAGCGGGAACCTCGTCGTCCATCTCGCCCAACTCGAAGCGGGCCTTCAGCAGACGGCGTACGGAGATGTCGATACGTTCCTCGGGGATGAGGCCGCTGCGTACGGCATCGGGCAGAGTCCGGTAGTTAGAGCCGCACTCCACATCGGTGCCGTTGAGGACGGCATTGGCCGAAGCGTGGGTAGCGTCGGGTTGTGTATTGTGGCGATTCACACCATAGAAGTCGGAGATGGCGCCACAGTCGGAAACGACGATGCCGTTGAATCCCCACTCGTTGCGCAGAATCTGTGTAAGCAAGCGGTTGTTGCCGCAGCAAGGCTCACCCTCGTAGCGGTTGTAGGCACACATCACCTCCTTCACGCCGGCCTTCTGCACCAGGTCCTTGAAGGCGGGGAGATAGGTCTCCCACAGGTCGCGCAGGTCGATGTTCTCGGCGTTGAAGTAGTGGCGGTTCCATTCCGGTCCGGAGTGTACGGCGTAATGTTTAGCGCAGGCGTGGAGTTTGTTGTAGCGCACGTCGTTCGGTCCTTGCAGACCGCGAACCACAGCCATACCCATCTGACCGGCCAGGTAAGGGTCTTCGCCGTAGGTCTCTTGGCCACGTCCCCAGCGCGGGTCGCGGAAGATGTTGACGTTGGGAGTCCAGAACGTCAGGCATTGGTAACGTCCGAACTTGCCGTGTTTGCGGAAATCGGTGTTCTTGGCACGAGCCTCGTCGGACACGGCGGTGTAGACATCCTGCAGGAGGGCGTTGTCGAACGACGCGGCCATACCGATACACTGCGGGAATACGGTGGCCAGTCCGGCACGGCCCACGCCGTGGAGCGCCTCGTTCCACCATTCATAGGGTTTGATGCCCAGTCGGGGCACTGCCTTGGAGTTGTTTTGCATCAGTTGCACCTTCTCCTCCAGAGTGAGCCGTTTGAGCAAGTCATCGGCCCGTTGGTCGGGTGTCAAGGTTACATCCTGATAAGGAAGCACTTTCGCGTTTTGCGCTATCGCCCCACACGAGAGGCAGACCAATAGGCAAGCAGAGAGTAATTTCTTCATGGTTTTGATTGGTTTTATGTTTACATTAGTACTATGGGTGGCGAAGATACTCAAAAGGAAGTGAACAACGGCCTAGTCATCTGTTTATTTTCCTAAAACGGCGAATAATCGTCCTGTTGTCCTCCCATCGGAGCATTTCCTCATCCGTTGCAAAAGTACGGCTAATCGCCTGCAATCGGGTGCATTATTTCCTCAATAAGGATGCATTATTTGTATTTCCCGCAAGCGAAGGCAGCCGTCGCTAGACAAAATCTGCGGGCAATTTTGATTATCTGCGGGCAAATGGTTAACTTTGCACGCATTTTGCAGGAACATTACTAATGAAAGAGATGAAAACGATACTTCTGTCGATGCTGTTGTGCATCACCGCCTGGGCGCAGACCTCGGCGGCAGAAGCCTCTATAGCGAGCGCTGAGCCTCAACGGGACTCCATCCGGTTCAGCCTGCTCACCTGTTCGCCCGGACAAGAGATTTACGCTCTGTTCGGCCACTCGGCCATCCGTTTCCACAACTTGACCCGCGGAATAGACTTCGCCTTCAACTACGGACTGTTCAGCTTCAGCGCGCCCAACTTCGTGATGCGCTTCATCAAGGGCGAGACGGACTATGAGCTGGGTGCCGCACCGTTTGAATACTTCAAGGAGTCGTACGCCGCGCGCGGCTCGTACGTGGTGGAGCAGGAGCTGAACCTCACCTACAACGAGAAGCTGCGCCTGCTGGCCCTGCTCGAGGAGAACTACCGCCCCGAGAACCGGGTGTACCGATACAACTACTTCTACGACAACTGCACCACACGGGCACGCGACAAGATAGAAGAGAGCATCGAGGGAACGGTGGTCTACCCGGAGAAACACCGGAACGTCTCGTACCGGAAGATTATCCACCACTATACCCCGGGGCACGACTGGGCCGAGTTGGGCATAGACTTCTGCCTAGGCAAGACGGCGGACGACAGCATCAGCTACCGCGAGCAGATGTTCGCCCCCTTCGTGCTGGTGGAGGCCATGGACAGCGCACAGATAGTGAACCCCGACGGCACCCGACGCCCGCTGGTGAAGAGCCATCAGCTGGTGGTGAGCCCTGCTAAGGTGGCACCGGAGCCAGACCCACTACCCTCCCCTATGACACTGGCCATCGCGCTGCTCATCGCCGTGGCCCTGTGCTGCGCGTGGGAGCTGAAGCACAAGCGCTACCTGTGGGGCGTGAGCGCCCTGCTCTTCGCGGGCCAAGGAATAGCGGGCTGCATCGTGGCGTTCCTGTTCTTCTTCAGCATCCACCCCACGGTGGACACCAACTACCTGGTCATCATCTTCAATCCGCTGCCGCTGGTGTATCTGCCATGGCTCATCTACAGGGCCTGCAAACGGAAGGTGGAATACTACCACTGGGTGAACGCGGCAGTTTTAACACTATTTATTGCGTTTTGGTGCGTAATTCCGCAAGAGTTTAATTTAGTAGTATTACCTTTGGCCACGATTTTACTAATCAGGTCACTTACCTATATAATAATATGCAAAAAGCCACATCAATGAGAGGACGTATCCTGACCTCGCTGCTCACAGCGCTGGCCATCGCCAACCTACAGGCGCAGGAGGTAGCGTTGTCGCCCAAGTTGGTGATAGGCATCACGATAGACCAGCTACGCTCCGACTATATGGAGGCTTTCTCGGCACTCTATGGCGAGAAGGGCTTCAAGCGACTGCTGAAGGAGGGGCGGGTCTACTGCAACGCGGCTTACGACTATGCCGTGGCGGACCGCGCCTCGGCCCTCGCCTCGCTCTACAGCGGCACCAACCCCTACAACCACGGCATCATAGCCGACCGGTGGATGGACCGCAACACCCTGCAGGTGGTGCAGAGCGTGGACGACAAGGATTATATGGGTATCTACACCTCGGAGTGCACCTCGCCCAGCAAACTGCTGGTGTCCACCATCTGCGACGAGCTGAAGGTGAGCACCGGAGGCAAGGCGTTGGTCTACGCCATCGCGCCTTTCCGCGACGCCGCCGTCTTCTCGGCAGGCCACGCGGCCGACGGGGCCTTCTGGCTGAACGACGAGACGGGCAAATGGTCCGGCTCCACCTTCTACCCCTCGTACCCCGACTGGGCCAGCCGCTACAACGACCACCAGGCCCTCGACACCCGCATCGCCTCCACCACCTGGGAGACCATGCAGCCACCGTTGGTCTACACCAGCTATTCGCCGCTCACCTCGCAGGGCTTCAAGCACACCTTCAGCGACACAGCCACCCGCTACCGCCAGTTCAAGACGAGCGGTCTGGTGAACGAGGAGGTGAACCGCCTGGCCAAAGCCTGCCTGCACGGTAGCGCCATCGGGCTGGACAATGCGACGGACTTCCTGGCCGTCACCTACTACGCCGGCAACTTCGAGCACAAATCCGACTCTGAATATCCGATTGAGATACAAGACACTTACGTCCGTCTGGACCACGACATCGAAGAGCTCCTCGCTGAGGCGGAGAAGCGCGTGGGCATCAATAACATGCTGGTGTTCGTCACCTCCACAGGCTACACCGACCCCGCCCACACCGACTACCTGAAGGAGTTCCGCATACCGACGGGCGAGTTCCACATGAACCGCTGCACGGCCCTGCTCAACATGTTCCTCATGGCGACCTATGGACAGGGACAGTACGTGGAGACCTACAACGGACTGCAGATCTACTTCGACCACAAGCTGATAGAGCAGAAACAGCTCAACCTGGCGGAGGTCATCGCCAAGTCGGCCGAGTTTCTGGCCCAGTTCAGCGGCGTGAAGTCAGTCTACACCGCACAAGACCTGCAACTCAACGCCTACACCATGGAGGCACAGCGCATGCGCAACGCCTTCAACGCCAAGAGCTCGGGCGACATCATCCTGACCATCGCCCCGGGATGGAAGCTGATGAACGACGACCTGATGAAGGAACACCCCTTCAACGTGGCGCGCGACTCGTACATGGAATTCCCCCTCATCTTCTGGGGCTTCAATACCAAACCGGAGATTATCCACACGGCCACCACGGTGGACCGCATAGCTCCCACACTGGCGCACTTCATGCGCATACGGGCCCCCAATGCCTGTGCAGCCGCTCCACTGACCGACATCCGGCGGTGAAACACAAAAAAGAGGGCACTAAAGCATTGATAAATCAGGCTTTTATGTATCTTTGCCCCTTCAACGAACACATCTAACAAGATAATAAAAACAAAACATATATGGGATTTAATGAATTTTTGAGTAAGATATTCGGCAATAAGTCCACCCGCGACATGAAGGAGATTCAGCCATGGGTAGAGAAGATTAAAGCGGCTTATCCCGATATCCAGAAGTTGAGCAACGACGAGCTGCGTGCCAAGACGCAGGAGTTGAAACAGTACATCAAGGACGCTGCCAAGGAGCAGAACGCCAAGATAGCCGAGCTGAAAGCTTCAGTGGAAGACACGGAGATAGAGGACCGCGAGGAACTGTTCGCCAAAATAGACAAGTTGGAGAAAGAGGTGCTCGAGACCTACGAGAAGGCTCTGGACGAAGTGTTGCCCGTGGCATTCTCCATCGTCAAGGATACGGCACGACGCTTCGCCGAGAACGACGAGCTGGTGGTGACGGCCACCGACTTCGACCGCCAGTTGGCCGCTACGAAGGACTTCGTACGCATCGAGGACGACAAGGCCATCTACGCCAACCATTGGATGGCCGGCGGCAACGACATGAAGTGGAACATGGTACACTACGATGTGCAGTTGTTCGGTGGCGTGGTGCTCCACAAAGGTAAGATTGCCGAGATGGCTACCGGTGAAGGTAAGACCCTGGTGGCTACCCTGCCGGTGTTCTTGAATGCCTTGACCGGCAACGGTGTGCACGTGGTGACCGTGAACGACTACCTGTCCAAACGTGACTCCGAGTGGATGGGTCCGCTCTATGAGTTCCACGGACTGAGCGTGGACTGCATAGACAAGCACCAACCCAACTCCGAAGCGCGCCGCAGAGCCTACATGGCGGACATCACCTTCGGAACGAACAACGAGTTCGGCTTCGACTACCTGCGCGACAACATGGCAGGCAGCCCGCGCGACCTCGTGCAGCGCCAACACAACTACGCCATCGTCGACGAGGTGGACTCCGTGTTGATTGACGATGCCCGTACGCCGTTGATCATCTCCGGTCCCGTGCCCAAGGGCGACGACCAATTGTTCGAAGAGCTCCGTCCGCTGGTGGAGCGACTGGTGGAGGCACAGAAGAAGCTGGCTACCCAGCTGCTAGCCGACGCCCGCAAGATGATTGCCTCGGACGACAAGGAAACACAGGAGCAAGGCTTCCTGGCCCTGTTCCGCAGCCACAAGGCGCTGCCTAAGAACAAACCGCTTATCAAGTTCCTCAGCGAGCCGGGTATCAAGGCCGGCATGCTCAAGACCGAGGAAATCTATATGGAGCAGAACAACAAGCGTATGCCAGAAGCCGTGGAGCCCCTCTACTTCGTCATCGACGAGAAGCTCAACAGCGTGGACATGACCGACAAGGGTGTCGACCTCATCTCGGGCAACTCCAGCGACCCCACCTTCTTCGTGTTGCCGGACATCACCGCACAGCTCTCCGACCTGGAGAACCAGACCGGCCTGACCGACGAGGAGAAGCTGGCCAAGAAGGACGAGTTGCTCACCAACTACGCCATCAAGTCGGAGCGTGTGCACACCATCAACCAGCTGCTGAAGGCCTACACGATGTTCGAGAAGGACGACGAGTATGTGGTCATCGACGGACAGGTGAAGATTGTGGACGAGCAGACCGGCCGTATCATGGAAGGCCGCCGCTACTCCGACGGACTGCACCAGGCCATCGAGGCCAAGGAGCGCGTGAAGGTGGAGGCCGCCACACAGACCTTCGCCACCATCACCCTGCAGAACTACTTCCGTATGTACCACAAGCTGGCCGGTATGACCGGTACGGCCGAGACGGAGGCAGGCGAGTTCTGGGACATCTACAAACTGGATGTGGTGGTCATCCCGACCAACCGCCCCATCGCGCGTATCGATATGAACGACCGCGTCTACAAGACCAAGCGTGAGAAGTACAAAGCCGTCATCGAAGAGATAGAGAGTCTGGTGAAGCAGGGCCGACCGGTGTTGGTGGGTACCACTTCGGTGGAGATCTCCGAGATGCTGAGCAAGATGCTGACCATGCGCAAGATAGAGCACAACGTGTTGAACGCCAAACTGCACCAGCAGGAGGCTTCCATCGTGGCCAAAGCCGGTCTGACGGGTACGGTGACCATCGCCACCAACATGGCCGGTCGTGGTACCGACATCAAGCTGAGCCCCGAGGTGAAGGCCGCGGGCGGTCTCGCCATCATCGGCACCGAGCGCCACGAGTCACGCCGTGTGGACCGTCAGTTGCGTGGACGTTCCGGTCGTCAGGGCGACCCGGGTTCATCCGTGTTCTTCGTATCCCTGGAAGACGACCTGATGCGTCTGTTCTCGTCCGACCGCATAGCCGGCGTGATGGACAAGCTGGGCTTCAAGGAGGGTGAGATGATAGAACACTCCATGATTTCCAAGAGCATCGAGCGCGCCCAGAAGAAGGTGGAGGAGAACAACTTCGGTATCCGTAAGCGTTTGCTTGAGTACGACGACGTGATGAACAAGCAACGCACGGTCATCTACACCAAACGCCGCCACGCCCTGATGGGTGAGCGCATCGGCATGGACATCGTGAACATGATATGGGAGCGCTGCAACAACGCCATCGTCAACAACGACTACGAGGGTGCCAAGATGGACATCCTGAAGACCTTGGCCATGGAGGCTCCGTTCACCGAGGAGGAGTTCCGCCAAGTGAAGCAAGATACCCTGGTGGACCGCACGTTCGACGAGGCCATGACTAACTTCAAGCGCAAGATGGACCGCATGGCACAGATAGCTATGCCTGTCATCAAGCAGGTGTACGAGACCCACGGACAGATGTACGAGAACATTCTCGTGCCCATCACCGACGGCAAGCGCATGTACAACATCCCGTGCAACCTGAAGGCCTCCTACGAGAGCGAGGGCAAGGAGATTGTCAAGTCGTTCGAGAAGGCTATCCTGCTCCACACCATCGACGAGGCATGGAAAGAGAACCTGCGCGAGCTGGACGAACTGAAGCACTCTGTGCAGAACGCTAGCTACGAGCAGAAGGACCCGCTGTTGATATTCAAGCTGGAGTCGGTCAACCTGTTCGACAATATGGTGGACAAGATTAACAACGAGACGGTGGCCGTACTGATGCGCGGACAAATCCCTGTGCAGGAGCCCGAGCAGGTGCGTGAAGCCGCTCCCGAAGCCCCAGCTCCCCGTCAGCAGTACCACGAGAGCAAACAAGACCTGAGCGACCCCAACCAGCAGGCTGCCGCAGCCAGAGACACACGCGAAGTGAAGCGTGAGCCCATCCGTGCGGAGCATACCGTAGGCCGCAACGACCCCTGCCCTTGCGGTAGTGGCAAGAAATACAAGAACTGCCACGGACGCGGGCTCTAACCGCCCCGCCCTATCCACCGCCAACAGGCGCTGGCAGTGAAACAGATAACGGACCGCTTTAGTACCCCCCCCGGAGGACTAAAGCGGTCCGATTGTTTATAGCGCTCGGCATGGGGGCGGACGGTCTAGCGTCGTCCGGCACGAGATCAATGGCGAAAGGTTACCCCATATCGGAGTAACCAGCGTCCACCGAACGGCTGGAACCCGTTTACCGTCAGAACCTATGTCATTCGGTTAAACGTAGTTAATAAGGCCGCGACAGTACACCGGGTGAAGAGAAATCAGACTATTTTTGTAAAGAACTACAATCATCATCGTTGGAAATATGAAACAAACCATCATCATACTACTCGTCTGCTTGGGGCTCGCCTCCTGCACCACTATGGGATACGTCAGCATGGAATCGCTCTACCCCTCCGAGCTGAGCTTCCCGCCCGAGATAAAGTCGGTGGGCATCGTCGACAACACGGTGTTTCAGGACACGCTGCTGAAGGAGCACATCACGGCAGGCATCATCGAGGGCAACGGCAAGTGGCTCGCCAACGACCTGGCGGAGCAGTTGGCCGATGGCGAATACTTTGACGACATCATCCTGTGCGACTCATCGCTGCGCAGCGGCAACAACCAGACTGCCGAGGCACGGCTGACCCGGGAGAACGTGCAGCAACTGCTAGCCGACCTGCAGGTAGACATGCTCATCACCGTAGACGGACTCTGCGTGAAGACCTGGGAGGACGCGCGCTACTTCGATGAGGTAGGTCTGTTCCCCTCTGTGGGCGGAGAGGTGTCATCGATGCTGAGCGTCTACATGCCCACCCGCCAAGACCCGATTAGCGTCGGCATCCGCGACACCCTCTACTGGCCCATCATAGCCGGCCTCACCGAGGAGAAGATGGTGGACGACATGGCCTCGGAGGTAGCCTCGCGTGCAGTAAGATACTTCGTGCCCCAGTGGAAACCGGAGAGTCGCATCTTCTATGCCGGCGGCAATGTGGACCTGCGCGATGCCGCCGTGCTGGTGAACGAACAGTGCTGGGACGAGGCCTACACACTATGGAAACGGCAGTACGACGCCGCGAAGCCAAACTCCCGAAAGAAAATCTGGACGGCCTTCAACCTAGCGGTCTACTATGAGATGAACGGCAACATCGACGAGGCGCTGAAGTTCGCCAAAGAGGCCAACGACCTGGCAAAGGCCAAGAACAACCAGGAGGACAAGACCATCACCACCTTCTACTACACCGGGCAACTGGAGAACAAAGCCCTGCGCCTGCATAAGCTCAACCTGCAGATGAGCCGCTTCAAGGAAGAGGGAGAGGCCGACAAACAGACTGGCGAACAGGAGGTGAAGGAATAGACTGGCGAACGAGCAATACCGCACCAACCATCAGGCAGCACCCGCACGGCCGTGGACAAAGAGGATGCGAAGATAAGGTTGTACGGTCCAAACCGACAACGGATAGTTGACTGCAAATGGGCGAATATCCACCCAAACACGAGGAATCTGTCGATTTGTGAAGAATTTATTGGCAGAATGCAGTGCACGTTCCATTTTATTTGTACCTTTGAGGTGCGTTAACAAGCGAAACAATTTATACACGATACTTTATGGAACTCAGTTCACAATCTCAACTGCTCATCGAGCAGACCTTACAGACCGCATTGAAGGCTTTCAGCAAAGGAAGCGAACAGTCTGTCGTCACCGATATTCACATTCAGCCACGATGCGACTCCGGCGAATTGACCATCTACAACGATGACGACGAAGAGTTGGCGCGCGCGGTGATAGAGGAGTGGGCAGAGAACCAATATACCGAGGACGCGTTCTATGCCGAGGTGGAACCCTTGCTGCGCGACAAACTGCTGGTCCTACGCGACAGCGGAGCGCTTGACAAGCTATCCCTCTTGAAGCCCTACTCCTTCGTGTTGGTGGACGACGAGAAGGAGACCATCGCCGACCTGCTGCTGATGGACGACAACACCATGATGCTGGACGATGAGTTGCTGAAGGGACTCGACAAAGAGTTGGACGACTTTCTGGAGAAGTTGCTCGAAGAGTAAGTCCGGGAGAACACGACATATACATATATATAATAAGGTAGGCTTGCCACAACGACAAGCCTACCTTATTAAATATATGTATAGGAGAAATTAGAACCGGTAGTTCAGTCCCACACCAAACACCTTGTTGGTACGTGAGAACACGTCGGTACCCGGCAGCGTCGTGCTGTTGTAGTTGTCGCTCTCTTTCTTGAAGTCCGTATAGGTGGTCCAAAAGTAGGCGATGTTCAACTTCATGTCCTCCGAGAGGTTGATACCCGCACCGAAACCTACCGAGTAAGAGTTGGTCACGAAGTTGAGGTCGCTCATATACTTCGAGGTCACGCCGTAGTTGGTCTTCTGAAGGCCGGCGCTCACCTGCACATTCTTGTCGATGTCGTACTCCACACCGCCGAGCACCTCCACCGTACCGTGGCTGAGGAACTTCTGACGGCCCACTGACTCGCCCGTATCCGGGTCCTTCACCTTAGCCATGTCGGCATCCTTGTCGAAGTAGTAGTGTGCACCCACCGACACACGCAGGTTGGAGAGCACCTCGTACTGCGCACCGATGGTGAACAGGGCGGGGATGTCATGCGGGGTGTTCACACCGTCGCCATACGAAGCCTTCAGTGACTCGGAGCACTTGTTGGTCTTGTTCTCCACATTCAGGTTGGTGTTGAACTCCATCTTGGCACCGATATTCAGGCGGTTATTGTGATAGTCCACACCCAGAATAGGTGTCAGACCCCAACCGGTCTGGTCGCAGTCGAGTTCCAGGGATGCGAGGTTGGTAGGAGTATTCGTACCGTTCGCCATGTCGGCATAGAGGTAGCCCGAGTAAGAGTCGAACACATAGTTCATGCGGAAACCGGCGTAGGCAGCCCAGTGCTCATCAATACGGTAGGTGGCACCCAACTGTGCGCCATAGATGTAGGACTTGCCAGTCATAGAGGTGTTGATGGTATATTTGTCCGGAGTAACGGCATTGGCGGCACCATATTTCTGAGCGGTCTGTTGATAGATGAGCGCCATCACCTGCGAGTCGAACAGAGCCAAGCCATTGTCGAAAGTTGCCTTACCGCCACCGCCTACGAATGCCAGTTCGCCGGAGATGGTCCAACGGTCTTTCTTATACGCGGCTTGGATGGAAGGGAGGATGGGCGCTGAAGCCTTACCCTCATACGTCTTGGTCTTGTCTGCATACCCTTGATATTGGTACATTCCGAAAGTGGACTGGATGGTACGTGTCTGATATGCGCTTTGAATGTTGAGCGACAGGTGGAAACCATCCTTCATGAAGGCCAGACCTGCCGGATTGTAATAGACAGCATCTATCTCCAGAGAAGCGTCCCTAGCGGGATTGCGGAGGAAAGCGATGTGTTGGTTGGTGTTTGTGAGAAGGCCTCCCGCGAACGCCGGAGACATAGAAATGGAAGCCAGCAGGGCGCTGACTAGTACGTTAGTAAATCTCATAATGTGTTACCTTTAAAAAACGGCCGCAAAGGTACAACATTTATTTATACCACCTCATATTGCACACATTTTATTTAAGTGTGCATATATGATTTTTCAATTTAGCCGCGATAATGGACGCTTGTAAGCAGATTATTTGTACTTTTGCAACCTATTATATAAGGTATAATCACTGCGAATAATAAAAAAGCTAAGATATAACTATGTTCGATAACTTAAGCGAGAGACTCGAGAGGTCTTTCAAAATACTGAAAGGTGAAGGAAAAATCACGGAAATCAACGTGGCGGAGACCTTGAAGGATGTCCGCAAGGCGCTGTTGGATGCCGATGTCAACTACAAAGTTGCGAAGACCTTCACAGACACCGTCAAGGAGAAAGCCTTGGGACAGAACGTGCTCACCGCCGTGAAGCCCAGCCAGTTGATGGTGAAGATTGTGCACGACGAGTTGGCCACCCTCATGGGAGGCGAGACAGCCGAGCTGGAGCTGAAGGGCAAACCGGCCGTCATCCTGATGTCGGGTCTGCAAGGTTCCGGTAAGACCACCTTCTCGGGCAAGCTGGCTTACATGCTGAAGAACAAGAAACACCGCAGCCCGCTGTTGGTAGCCTGCGACGTATACCGCCCCGCCGCCATCGAGCAGTTGAAGGTGCTCGGCGAGCAGATACAGGTGCCGGTCTACAGCGAGCCGGACAACAACAAGCCCGTGGAGATTGCCCTCAACGCCATCAAGGAGGCACGGGCCAAAGGATATGACCTGGTCATCGTCGATACCGCTGGCCGCTTGGCAGTGGACGAGGCGATGATGAACGAGATTGAGGCCATCAAGAATGCCATCAACCCGGACGAGACACTGTTCGTGGTCGACGCCATGACCGGACAGGATGCCGTGAACACCGCCAAGGAGTTCAACGACCGGCTGGACTTCAACGGCGTGGTGCTGACCAAGCTCGACGGTGACACCCGTGGTGGTGCCGCCCTCTCCATCCGCACGGTGGTCAACAAACCTATCAAGTTCATCGGTACCGGCGAGAAGCTGGATGCGCTGGACCTGTTCCACCCCGCCCGTATGGCCGACCGTATCCTGGGTATGGGTGATATCGTATCGTTGGTGGAGCGCGCTCAGGCACAGTACGACGAGGAGGAGGCCAAGAAGCTGCAGAAGAAGATTCAAAAGAACCAGTTCGACTTCAACGACTTCCTGACCCAGATTAACCAAATCAAGAAGATGGGTAACCTCAAGGAGCTGGCTTCCATGATTCCCGGCATGGGCAAGGCGCTGAAGAACATCGACATCGACGACAACGCCTTCAAGAGCATCGAGGCCATCATCTACTCCATGACCCCGAAGGAGCGTACCAACCCCGAGATACTCAACAGCTCACGTCGCAACCGCATCGCCAAGGGTAGCGGCACCAACATACAGGAGGTGAACCGTCTGCTGAAGCAGTTCGACGAGACACGCAAGATGATGAAAATGGTTACGGGCAGCAAGATGAAGAATCTGATGCCCAAAATGAAAAATATGAGATAATTATGCAGTTAATTGACGGAAAAGCCATATCGGAACAGGTGAAGCAAGAGATTGCCGCCGAGGTAGCCGACATCGTGGCAAAAGGCGGCAAACGCCCACACCTGGCCGCCATACTGGTGGGACATGACGGAGGTAGCGAGACCTACGTGGCAGCGAAAGTAAAAGCTTGTGAAGTGTGCGGCTTCAAGTCGACACTGATACGTTACGAAGCCGACGTCACCGAGGAGGAGCTGTTGGCGAAGGTACGCGAGCTCAACAACGACGCCGACGTGGACGGATTCATCGTGCAGTTGCCGTTGCCCAAGCACATCTCTGAGCAAAAAGTCATCGAGACCATCGACTACCGCAAGGACGTCGACGGCTTCCACCCCATCAACGTGGGCCGCATGTCCATCGGACTGCCCTGCTACGTGTCAGCCACCCCCAACGGAATACTGGAGTTGCTGAAACGTTACAAGATAGAGACTTCGGGCAAGAAGTGCGTGGTGCTGGGCCGCAGCAACATCGTCGGCAAGCCTATGGCCATGCTGATGATGCAGAAGGCTTACCCCGGCGACGCCACCGTGACGGTGTGCCACAGCCGCTCCACCAACCTAGTGAAGGAGTGCCAGGAGGCGGACATCATCGTAGCTGCCTTGGGTCAGCCCAACTTCGTGAAAGCGGACATGGTGAAGGAAGGTGCCGTCATCATCGACGTAGGTACTACCCGTGTGCCTGACGCCACCAAGAAGTCGGGTTTCAAGCTCACCGGCGACGTCAAGTTCGACGAGGCTGCGCCCAAATGTTCGTTCATCACCCCCGTGCCGGGCGGCGTAGGTCCCATGACCATCGTGTCGCTGATGAAGAACACTTTGTTGGCTGGCAAGAAGGCTATATATAAATAGGTATAAGGCCCGCGCTATGCTTTTCCAAGGGCTTCGGCAAGGGATTTATGCATGTTTTCTGAAATATTTGCGTCAAATGTTTGCGGTTTCAGAAAAAGTATCTATCTTTGCATCGCTTTTGAAAAAGCATAGCCAATATGGTGACTATAGTTCAGTTGGTTAGAGCGTCAGATTGTGGTTCTGAATGTCGTGGGTTCGAGTCCCACTAGTCACCCCAGGTAGCGAAGCCGATTCTTACGAATCGGCTTTTTTGTTTATAGCTAAAGACCTTCGCCCACCGCTCTTGGGTGCCCGAACTAGGTCAGTCGCCATAAACATCAAGACCCTCCAGCTCCCCTCACCCACGCAGGATGAGATGTCTGAAAGGTCTTGAATCGTATAAAAGAGGGCCATAGCCCTTCTATTTCATCATTCCTCTACATTCCAGGTATCGTTGAAACCGAATACAACGGCCGGGGTAATCTTGGACGCCTCTTTCTTAGAGAGTTGCTTGCTCCAAGGTGCACGGGCTGCGGGGTTGGCTCCCTCGCCGGTATTGTTGTACTCAGCATAGCGAGCGGTCTGCTCGTTCTCGGCCTTACCCCAGTTGTGCCAACCCACGGCGGTTATGTGCTTACCCAGCTCGCAGTTCATGAACAGTGTAGCTCCGTAGGGACGCCAGGGACGACCCAGGTAAACCTTGTCCACACCCTCGGCAGCCGTCAGCTTGCAGTGGTTGAACACGTAGCCATACCTGTAAGCCTTCGGTGTGGAGGCGGCTGTGACGTACGAGTTCACCAGACTGTGGATGTGGCAACCCTCGAACCAAGCCACGGACGGACCGAAGATGAAGTCGGTCGTACCCTCGATGTAGCAGTCCTTGAAATAGATGCGTGTGCCGGCCAAGCCTGTGTAGACCGTGTCTTGGTTGCCCAGCAGACGGCAGTTAATCACTTTCAAGCGGTCGCCCTCGGTATGCAGCGCCACAGCCTGACCCTTACGGCCAGAGGCATTCTCAATAGTGAGGTTCTTCAACGTGATGTCGTTGGCATCCACCCGGATGGTATAGGAACGGAAGGTTCCCATCTTGTTCTTTCCGTCCGGCAGGTATAGGTTCGCATGGTCGTCGTAGGTGATCACCGTCTGGTCGCGGTCCTCACCCAGAATCTCCACATTGGTCAGCCACGAGGGCACCACCACCTTCTCGCGGTAAACGCCTTTCTTTACAAAAATCACCTTATGGTAATCCATAAAGGCGCGCACATCTTCCAGCGCGTCCCACAATGTGGTGAAGCTACCCGTACCATCTTTCGCTACCACCAGCGTGTCGGGCGTATCCGTTGCCGCCCACGCAGCGCCCTGCCAGCAAACCAAAGCCAGCAAGGCCATCATAATTTTCTTTTTCATGTACATTATTATAATAGTATATTAGCATTCGTGCCTATGTCGCTCCGTGCCGCAACGCCCCTCTGGACCCCCGAACGCCGTGTTCCAACACGCCCTTTGTGGGCCGCGGTTGAAGCGCTGTGCAAATGTAGGCAATAAGTCGCTATCTACCGACTTTCTTCATCCGATTTTTCCGTTTATGCGCATTTATTGAGGCAAAAGGTGCCGGCTGAGCCCCCTTCCGTTTAATAAATCTAAAATATCAGCAGTATTTTATAGGGGATACGAGATGAAATTATATCTTTGTCACATTTACAACGTATTTGGAACAATAATATAAACATCAAAACATCAAATTTATTACTATGAGTACATTGAAAAATGAAAAGATGACGAACTACCGCTGGTGGATTTGTTCATTGCTTTTCTTCGCCACCACTGTCAACTATATGGACAGACAGGTGTTGTCGTTAACCTGGAAAGATTTCATATCTCCAGAATTCCACTGGTCGGATGCCGACTACGGTACCATCACGGCCTATTTCTCCATCATATATGCCGTCTGCATGCTTTTCGCCGGAAAGTTCGTGGACTGGATGGGAACAAAGAAAGGTTACCTTTGGGCTATCGGCATCTGGTCAACAGGCGCCTGCCTCCACGCCTTCTGCGGTATCGCCACTAGCGGTATCCTCGACGGCACATGGTTTGTAGGATTTGAGGGTGCCAAGGAGTGCATCGCCAACTACATCAGTTCCAACGGCATCAACCCCGAGGCATTGGCAAACGCCACACTGGCCGTGTCGAGCGTCAGCGTATGGTTGTTCCTCGCTTGCCGCGTGGTGTTGGCAGCCGGTGAGGCCGGTAACTTCCCCGCAGCCATCAAGGTGACGGCAGAGTACTTCCCGAAGAAGGACCGTGCTTTCGCCACATCTATCTTCAACAACGGCGCTTCCGTAGGTGCTCTCGTGGCTCCGCTCACCATCCCGTTCATCGCTCAGGCATGCGGTTGGGAGATGGCCTTCATCGTTATCGGTGCGCTGGGTTACATCTGGATGGCTTTCTGGATCTTCGCATACAAGAAACCGTCTGAGAACAAACATGTGAACAAGGCAGAGTTGGTTTACATCAACCAGGACAACGAGGAGCCCGAACCTACAGCCGAGGCTCCCGAGGCTGAGGAGAAGAAGATTGGCTTCCTGAAATGCTTCACATTTAAGCAGACTTGGTCGTTCATCGTCGGTAAGTTCATGACCGATGGTGTATGGTGGTTCTTTCTCTTCTGGACACCGGCTTACATCTCCGACGTGTTTGGCTACAGCTCATCATCTACGATGGGTATGACGTTGATTTTCGTGCTCTACCTCATCACGATGCTCTCCATCTTCGGCGGTTATCTGCCAACCTATTTCGTTGACAAGTTGGGCATGAACCCCTACGCCGGACGTATGCGCGCCATGTTAATCTTCGCCTTCTTCCCCTTGCTGGGTATCTTCGCTCAGCCGTTGGGTGACAGCACGTTGTCCGCCTGGTTGCCTATCATCCTCATCGGTATCCTAGGTGCGGCTCACCAGTCTTGGTCTGCCAACATCTTCTCCACCACAGGAGATATGTTCCCCAAGAGCGCTATCGCTACCGTGACAGGTATTGGTGGTATGGCCGGTGGTGTTGGTTCGTTCCTCATCAACAAGTGCTCAGGTTCGTTGTTCACACACGCTGCCGGTTCGTTCACGCTGAACGGTGAGACTTACGAGCTCTCTAGAAAGACCATCGAGGGACTCACTGGTGCTCCTCTGACAGAGCAGGCAATGCACCTCAACGACATGACTCAGCTGATGGTTACCAAGGTCGGCGAGTTGGGCGGTACGATGGTCAACATGCCGATGGAGGCCTTGGGCTTCGTAGGTAAACCTGCCGGATACATGATCATCTTCTGCATCTGCGCCGTTGCTTACCTCATCGGTTGGGTTATCATGAAGACCCTCGTTCCGAAGTACAAACCTATCGTTGTAGACTAATCTATCACACTATAGTGTTCCTAGCGTCCCGCACCTCCCCGTGCGGGACGCTTTCGTTTCTAGCCCCTGCTACCCGTTTAGAGAGCCAAGGCTCAAGTGCCGTTGACCCAAGGCTCATCAGGCATTGAGTCTAGGTTCTCTGAACATCGGGCTATAGGAGAATATTTTCTCCTCAAACATTTGTATCTCTCAAGCCAATTCTCTATCTTGCAACCGCTTTCAATAACAGGCGTTTAATCCATAATAGAACAGAGAAATACTATGAGAAGAACAGCTTCATCCCGTGTGTTGGTCAGTCTGCTTTGCTTGGCTGCCTGCCTGGGTGTGTGCCGTTCGCAGACACTCCCCTACAATGTGGAGTTCCCGCAGTACCTTCCCAAATCACCTGCGGCCTATGCCTTCTCTAAATACATCGACTACCCCGTGTCACTCTATACCGGCATTCCCAACATCTCCATACCATTGTACGAGATACAGGCCGCCGGACTCAGCATCCCCATCACCCTGAGCTACCACGCCTCAGGCATCACCGTCAGCCAGGAGGCCACCGCCGTGGGACTCGGATGGAGCCTCAACGCGGGCGGCGTCATCTCCCGTACCGTGAAGAGCGGTGACGACTTCCAGGAGCACGCCTCGCCCAACGGACTATCCAAAGGTTACCTGGAACTGCCCGAAGGGAAAGAGCCCCTGTCCAACACCGACTACTTCTGGACCGACCATGAATTCTGTCTGAAAGGCGACACCGAACCGGACATATTCTTCTACTCCTGCGCCGGCGGCAGCGGCAAGTTCATCCTCGGCAAGGACAGCGTGCCTGTCCTCTTCAGCCGCGATGACCACGCGCGCATCCGCATGACACGGGCAAACGGAAGGGTAAAACCCTTCGAGATGTACGACGCCGACGGCAACCACTACCTGTTCGACAAGATGGAGGTGACAAAGTCCTACGACGCGTCACGCGCCTTCCACCAGAACGCCTCCGGCAACCACGACATGACCGACATCACGGAAATCCACAGCTACTTCGACACCCCGATGGAATATGTCTCCGCGTGGTACCTCACCCGCATCGTCACCGCGCGGGGCGACACCGTGTCGTTCACCTACTCAGCGGAGAACTACCAACTCCCCGTGCAGGAGAGCGCCGTGAAACAGAACCTCATCAGCGTGAGCGGGTACGCCAGCGGAACGGACAACGACTTCGGACCTACCCGGGTGGACTACTCCTGCCACAAGAGTGTGTTGAGTTCCTTCCGCCTGACCGGAATCTCGTGGAGGGGCGGCAGAGCCGAGTTCGGCTACAGCCAACGTGAGGACATGGTGGGCATCACAGACGGCACGGACGCTGCGGACCCCATGAGGCTCTCCTACCTCAAGGTGTACAACAGTGACGGACTGATGGTGAAGGACCTGTCGTTCAACTACGGATACTTCAACCAGACAGCCACGGGCGACAATGCCCACGTGAGCAAGCGTCTGCGGCTGGAGAGCCTCACCGACTGTCTGGCGGACAGCGCGTCCCACGCCTTCGGATACATCAGCGGCACACTGCCGCCCAAGAACAGCCGCAACACCGACAGCTGGGGATACTGCAACGGGTCGAGCCAGGGAGCGAACTACTACCCAGCGGCCATCTACGAAAACACCTCCTATGCCGGAGGCGACAAGACCCCAAGCGAATACTGGATGAAAGTGGGGATGCTGAGCAGCGTGACACAACCCACGGGCGGAACGACGCGATTCACGTACGAGTCCAACCACTACACCACCGCCCCATACTGGGAACCCGCAAAGCTGTACGGCAGCCTGAACATCTACCGCAACGGGGACGACGAGAACTACACCGACTTCCCCGCCACACAGACCGACACGGTGACATTCTCCACCACGACAACCCTCAGCATACAACAGTTCTTCGAGTATACCGGTCCCAGCCTTCCGCCGAGCGGAAGCAACAAGTTCGGCAACACCAACTACCGCGTGTTCACCATCAAGAAACTGAATGACAACGGCACCTTCACCAGGGTAAGCTACTGGGCCATACCGGAGAACCTGAAGACACAGCGCACCTACAACGCCCTGCCGGAGACCCTGCAACTGCAGGCTGGCACCTACCTGTTTGTCGCCGAGTCCATAGTCGACGAGCTCTATTGCGAGCTCAGCTACTCCTACACAGGCAAGGTGCTGCGGCCCGGGACCGATGTGACTCTCGGAGGACTGCGGGTGAAACGCATCGAGGGGGAGACGACCGTGGACTACACCTACGAGGACGGGCAACAGATGGTGAAGCCCGTGTTCGCCTACCTGCTCACCAAACGGACCAGGCAAAGCGTCTATCCATACAATACCTTGAGCGCCACCTACGTGATGCAGCCTTCCGAATCCACCACACCGATGACCAGTCTGAAGAACGGCAACATCTACGGATACGGGGAGGTGACCGAGCACTTCGCCGACGGCACGAGCAGGGTCACCACCTACCACAACGAGGCGGAGAGCGAAGGAGACTATCCGTTCTACACGCCGGAGGTGAACTACTACAACGGGTTACCGGAGAGCGTGGTGACGTACGACAAGCAGGGGAACGAGGTGCGGAACGAGTCCTACACCTACACGCACACCAACTCACCCACCACCCTCTACGGTTTTGTGTACCGCAACTACGGCATGGCCTACTTCTACAGCTATACACCGGAGTGGGTTACCCTGGTGCAAAAGGACCTGACTGATACATACCACGATTCCGCCAGTACCGGCAACACCAACAGCCGGTCCCGGACGGTCACCGTCAACTATACCTACAACGACGACCTTGTCCCGCTGATGGAGCGATATGTCTGCGGACAGGACCAGTTCATGAGCGCCTACCGCTATGCCGGGGACTTCAGCGGAGCAGCCTACACCCTGATGCGTAACCGGAACATGGTACGATGTCCCATAGAGAGTGTTACCCTGAAGAACGGAAAGGTAATCGCCGGCAAGCGCACCGCCTATGGCATCGCCCATGGTATGGCGGTACCCTTGTCCGACAGCTACATCCGGACAGAGGCGCCTCTTGAGGAGACCGACTACAGCGGGAATTTCGAGAGCCGCGTCTCCTATGCCGTCTACAACCGCTTCGGACTACCGGGACAGGTGACGAAGGACACGCAAAACAGGGCTTATCTGTGGGGATACGGTGGGCAGTACCTTGTGGCGGAGATAGACAACGCCACCTACGCACAGGTGGAGAGCGCGCTCGGCACGGCTTTCATCACACGACTGGCGGAGAAGGGCGCTCCTACAGAAACGGACCGGCAGACCATCCGTTCCCTGCAGGCCACGCTTCCACAAGCCAAGGTGACAGTCTGTGAATACACGCCACTCGTGGGAGTGACGGCTATAACCGACTGCCGCGGATGTCGTGCCGGTTTCGGCTACGACACTGCTGGGCGGTTGAGCACAATAACCGACAGCACACCCGGCAGCGCCGGACACCTGTTGGCCCGGTACAGCTACCGGACCGCGCCGACGGCGTTCATAAAGGGAGAGACGATGCTCGACTCGCTCGCCGCACGCTTCACCACCAGCGTCAACTACCACGACGGCTACGCCCGTCCCGTGCTGTTGGCTGACAACTCCCATTCGGGAGACGGACGCAGACGAGTGATCTCCAAGAAACTGCCGGGAGTGGAGACGGCGCTGAAACGCTATGACAGCGATGACCGTCCCGTCTTCTCGCAGGACGGCAACCAGCGGTCGCAAGCCACGCCCATGTGGAGCTACCGCCTATACGACACCTTCAACCGGATGACGGAATCGGGGGAGTGTGCGGACACGCTGCTGACCGCCAAGAGCGCCTACATACGGAACTTCTACGACGACTACAGTTTCCTCTCTACGAGCGGGTTTAACCAAACGGACGGGAACACAAGTCTATTCACCGCGGACAACTCCGGATACGGCGAGGACCGGTTGACAGGTAGCATTACGTCCGTGCTCGGCAGCGACAACTCGATATGCAAGGCCTACTATTATGACCCGAAGGGGCGTGCCGTCCGGGCCGTCAGCACCAACCTGTTGGGCGGTCACGAGGTGACGGACTACAGCTACACCTTCACGGACAAGCCCCAAATGACAGTGCATACGCACACGTCATCGGGCCAGCCTAGCCTCAGCGAGACTTACCTCTACGGATACGACAGTCTGGACCGGATTTCCTCCTTGCGTCATTCATTGGGTGGTGACACGGTGACGCTGGCGGCTTACACTTACGACACGCTCGGCAGGACCGCCTCACGGACTTTCCACGGCAACACGGACAACCGGCTCTCGTACACCTACAACCTGCGCGGGTGGCTGACAACCATCAACGGGACGAGTCTCTCCATGAACCTTTACTACAACACCGGCTTAGGCTCCCCGCTCTACAGCGGTGACATCAGCAGCTATACGTGGAAGTCCGGCATTTACAATCTTACAGGTCATGGATACACAATAGGCTACGATGAGTTGGGACGTTTGACCTCGGCGGTGTACGGAGAAGGGACACAGTTGGATGAGCGCATCAATCTCTATACCGAGGAAGTCAACTCGTACGACCGGAACGGCAACATCCTCTCACTGACACGCTTCGGCGGACACACCTACTCGCCGACTGTCGTTGACGAGCTTACCTTTACCCTCGACGGCAACCGACTGAACCGGGTGGATGACGAGTGCGATACGGATGTTGACGGCTATGACGGTTTCTTAGACGGGGCAAGTCAGGCCGGTGAGTATGCCTATGACGCGAACGGCAACCTGACGATGGACTTGAACAAGGGTATCACCTCCATCACCTACAACACCCTCAATCTGCCGAAACGGGTCGAGTTTGGCGACATGAGCCATATAGACTACACCTACTCGGCTGACGGGGCGAAATTGCGGACAGAGCATTTCGTGAACGGACAGGACACCGTCCGCACGGACTACTGTGGAAGCCTCATCTATGAGGACGGAGCCCGGAAACATTTGTTGACGGACGTGGGCTATGTGACTGGCCTCAATACGACTCCGCTGTACCATTACTATCTGAAGGACCATCAGGGCAACAACCGGGTGGTGGTCAACCAAAACGGGGACGTTGACGAGGAAAACAATTACTATCCCTTCGGTGGATTCTACACATATTACGAATCCCAAAGAAACGTCCAGCCCTACAAATACAACGGCAAGGAGTTAGATGGCCGGAAGAACCTCAACCTGTATGATTACGGGGCACGCTTCTATGACCCGGCCCTCGGCCGGTTCACATCAGTGGACAGTTATGCGGGAAAATATTACAACCAAACTTTGTATGGGTATTGTGGTAATGATCCGGTGAATTATATTGATCCCAATGGGATGGAAACGCACGTTACCAAGAAAAACGATAGTACATACGTTGTCAACGGAGGAATATTAAATCAGGATAGAAATATTTATGTAATGCAGCTGGATGAGAATGGTGAATACACCATAAAAGGCCAATCGATTGGCATCACTACGTTAATTACCAGTTTCTATAATGCAGATGCTAATGAGAAAAAAGGGGATTGGGCTATAGGTAGCGAAATAAACATTCTCGATAATAGCGGCCGTAACTTCTTAAAGTTGTTCTTTAATGATGCTCCATCCTTATTTGAATATATGTCAAATGCTGGCAATAACCAAAAATATGATTTTAAAGCTACAAATGGTACCAACTTAATAAAGACAAATCTTAATCATTATCGAGGTATGCCTATTTTTAAAACGAATGACGGAAGAGTTGTTTATAGTTCAGCAC
>CAVFUK010000053.1:0-22967 GCA_963625535.1 Anaerovoracaceae bacterium
CTCAACGAGAAGGAGTCGATATTCAACTATGTGAGCAAGAAGGACCTGTTGCTGCACTATCCCTACCACTCGTTCGCCCACTTCATTCACTTCCTCTACGAGGCCGTGCACGACCCGGAGTGTACCGACATCATGATAACGCAGTATCGTGTGGCGGAGAACTCGGCCGTCATCAACACTCTGATAGCCGCCGCGCAGAATGGTAAGCGGGTCACCGTATTCGTGGAGCTGAAGGCCCGCTTCGACGAGGAGAACAACCTGGCCACCGCACAGATGATGCAGGCAGCCGGCATACATATTATATTTAGTATTCCCAAGCTGAAGGTACATGCCAAAGTGGTGTTGGTGCTGAGGCGCGACAAAGAGGGGAGGGTGACGCGCAGCTACGGCTGTGTGAGCACGGGCAACTTCAACGAGCAGACCGCCAACCTCTACTCCGACGTGAGCCTGTTCACCAGCAAGCCCTCTATCGTCAACGACCTGAAGCTGCTGTTCGACATCCTGCAGAAGGAGCCTGTGGAGCCGAAGTTCAAGCGGTTGTTGGTGGCACAGTTCAACCTCGTGCCTAAGTTGACACAACTCATACAGCGGGAAATACAACTAGCCAAGAGCGGCAAGCGGGGACGCATCGTGCTGAAGATGAACGCCCTGCAGGACAAATTGATGATAGACGAACTCTACAAGGCCAGCGAGGCGGGGGTGGAGATAGACCTGATAATCCGTGGCGCATGTTGCCTGATACCCAACCAGCCCTACAGCCGAAACATACGGGTGACACGCATCGTGGACACCTTCCTGGAGCATGCGCGCATCTGGTACTTCGGCAACGACGGCAAGCCCAAGTTGTTCCTAGGCTCACCGGACTGGATGCGACGCAACCTCTACCGACGGATAGAGGCTGTGGCACCCGTGCTGGACCCCTCGCTGAAACAGGAGCTGGTGGAGATGCTGCGCATACAGTTGCAGGAGCATACCAAAGCTTGTTTCGTGGACGAGGGGCTCAACAACGTGCCTAAATATGATATGAATGAGGAGTGTTCGCGTCCGCAATATGTCCTCTACGACTACCTGAAGGCGAAGAACCGTCCGCGTTAGTTTGTCGTTGCCAACGGCACCCCCGCAGGCTGTTCGCCGGTGGGGTGGTGATGGCGCTTCAGGTACTTCTTCGCCTGGCGGCCCAAGTGGTTCCAGTAAGGCATCTTCTTCAGTGTGCTACGCACCGGTTGGATGTCCCACAGGAGGAAGATGAGCACCGCCACGATGGCTATCACACAGGTGACGCCATAGAGCTGACGGATGCTGATGCACAGGATGCCCGACATGTCGTAGGGCAGCCCGCGCGACAGGTTCTCGGCAATCTGGTGGCGCAACCCGTAGCTGTAGATGCCCGAGCACATCGTGCTGACGGTGCCGTTGCGGATGATGCCGGCAATGGTCAGTCCCATGAAGAAGTGCTGGAAAGGCATCAGCTCCTCCAGATAGATGGTCAGCGTGGTGAAGAAGATGGCGTTGCCAAAGGCCAGCAGGAAGATGGGCGTGTAGAGCGCCTCGATGTTCAGTCCCGGGTCGATGAGGAAGTACATCATCACCGGATAGGTGGCCATGGCCATCACACCGATGGTGAGCAGACGGGTATACTTCTGCTTGATGACTTTTATCCACACCATGCACGAGAGGCAGCCCACGACGGAGGCTATCCACTCTATCAGGTTGAACACGTTAGTGGTGACACTGCCGAAGTGGAGGATGCTGCCCGTGAAGGCTGTCTGCAACACCTTGGGCGTGCTGCCCATAAACTCCACGAAGGCGAAGAGGATGAGCAACGGGACGAGCCGCTTGTAGTGCCAGGCCCCTGGTGCCAGGTAGGGGTGACGGATGTTGAGCATTCGCCCCACGCTGATGAGGAACGTGATGATGATGAGCAACAGGTCGCCCCGCATCACGTTGGAGTCGAGCCAGTTGTAGTGCTCGCCGTAGTTGAAGAAAAAGATGAACTCAATGAGGAACAGCGACCACAGTATGCAGCCCAGGTAGTCGGCGCTGATGAAAGGCAGCGGCTTCATGAAGTGGAAGTTGTGAGTGTTGATGTAGAGGAACAGCGCGATGCAGAGCATCACCCCTATCATCAGCCAGTTCATCACCGTCCAGTCTTGATAGAAGTAGATCAATTTCTCCGTAACCCACGGCGTGAACGACATGTTGCCCAAGATGATGCTATAGAGCAACGGGAAGAAGATGGCGAAGTCGCGCTTGGGGGTCATCCACAACTGGATGGTGGACATACACTCGAACGTGCCGCACAACTTGAAGAATCCCGATATGTAGGCCAGGATGCAGAGCAGCACGAACGACTGCGTGTGGAGGATGCAGATGTTGCACGCCGCTATCACCAGCGCCGCCGTGATCAGCAGGTTGCGGTTGGTGTAGCGGAACTTCAGGCGGAACAGGAAGGGGAACGGCATGTTCACACCCACCACGTTGCACATCACAATCATCAGCACGTCCTCGCGCATCAGGCTCATCTCGCCCATCACATGCTGCAGGGCACCACCATAGATGCCGCCCGTCAGCTGGAAGCAGAAGGCAAAGACGAGGTAGATCCAGGGCTGCAGCTGCCGCGGAATGTACGCATTGAACGAGGGAACCCGGAAGGGTCCCTGTGGCATAGAAGGTCCAGGCATATAGTTAACTCAGTTTATTCTGTTACCTACTTACCTTATTTATAGGCTACTTCCACTTCCACATTCAGTCCGGCACGCAGCAGGGCCACGTCCTTCGGGTCGTTGTCCGCCGTCAGTTTGATGCGTACGGGCACCCGTTGCTCCACCTTCACGAAGTTACCCGTGGCATTGTCCACCGGCACCAGTGAGAAGGCCGAACCCGTAGCACCGGAGATGGAGGCCACCTCGCCCTTGAACTCGATGTCGGGCAGCGCGTCGGCCACGAAGGTCACCTTGTTGCCCACGGCGATATGTTTCATCTGGGTCTCGCGGTAGTTGGCCACCACCTTCACGTCGTCGTCGTCCACGATGCGTGCCAGGGTCTGTCCCGGCTGCACCAGCTGTCCCTCGTGGATTTCCTTACGTCCCATCACGCCGTCGCAGGTGGCGATGATGACGGTGTAGGAGAGGTTTAGGCGGGCCAGGTTCAGTTGTGCCTCGGCCACACTCTCGGCGGCACGGCTACCGTCCAGCTCGTGTGCCTGCACGTCCTTCACCGACACGGCCGACCGCTTGCGGCTCTGTGCCTGCTCGTAGCGGGCCTTGGCTGCCAGGTAGCGGGTGTTGGCGTTGTCGTACTGTTGCTGGGTGACAGCCTCCTTGGCCAGCAACACGGTGAAGCGGTCGAGGTCGGCCTTGGCATTGCGCATGTCCACGTAAGCCTCGTCGATGCCGGCCGATTGCGTGAGGATGTTGCTCTGGGTGGTCGTCATGTTTGCCGTCACCACTGAGGAGCCGGACTTCTTGCCCGTCAGAGCGGCCTCGGCCTGTGCCAGTTGCAGGCGGTACTCGGCATCCTCCAGGATGACCAGTGTGTCGCCGCACTTCACGTGTTGGAAGTCGGTGAACCGTATCTCGCGGATGAATGCCTGCACGCGGGTGTTGATGGGAGTGATGTGGCGGGTCACCTGGGCGTCGTCGGTAAACTCGTTGCGTCCGAAGTGGGCGAAGTTGAGGAATGCCCACACGGCGGCACCCGCTACAATTACAATCACTACAATATCATACAGTCGTTTGATAGTTTTCTTGTTCATCTTCTTATATCTTATAATGTATATCGATTTGTTCTGTTTTTAAATATCTCCTGCCATGTACTTCACGCGGTAGTAGGCATAGACGATGTTGATGCGTGCGGCCACCTCCTGCAGCTCGGCGTTGAGGTGGATGTTCGACGCGTCAATCATGTCTGTCACCAAGGCCAGCTGGCCCAGGTAGCGGGCGTTCACCACCTCGTAGTTCTGCTTGGCCAGCTGCACGCTCTTTATCTGGGTCTCCAGCTCGGTGTACGACTGCAGGTACTCTACGTAGGCCTGGTTGATGCGGTTGTCCAGCTCCTCCTGTGCCAGGGCGTAGCTCTGCTGTGCCTTTTGCGTCTCCACCGAAGCCTGACGCACCCGCTTGTTGCTCTTGTAGAGCGAGCCGATGTTGTACGTCACGCCCAGCCCCACGTACCAGATGTTCAGGTTCTTGTCGATGGGCGGCAGCTCGAAGGTGATGGGGCCGTTGAAGTTGTTGGCGGCCACCACGGCAACCTTAGGCAACATGTCGCTCTTGGCGATCTTCTCCTTCTGCTTGGAGATGTTGATGTTGATCTCGCTCTGCTCCAGCAGGGGAGAGTTGGCCGATGCCTGTGTCTGCCAATAGGCCTCGCCCTCTTGCGGACAATTCCTTGCGGAGATGGTGGTGTCGGGCATGATGGTGGTGCTCACAGGCAAGTCCAGCGTGTTGCACAGCTGGTGGTTGAGGATGCCCCGGGTGTCGTGCAGCTTCTTCAGCTGCAGTTGCAACTGCTCCAGTTGCAACTCGTAGCGGGTGATGTCGTTCTTCAGCGCCATGCCCTGTTGCTGCTGCGACTTGATGTTGTCAATCAGCTGTCGGGTGAGGGCGATGTTCTGCTCGTACACCCGTATGCAGTTGTCCGTTTTGTAGAGGTCGAGATACTGTCCCAAGGCGATGAAGCGCATCTGTTGGCGGGTCAGTTGCAGTCCCGTCTCAGCCTGCTTCTTGCCGAACTCCGCCAAGCGGATGCCTGCGGTGAGCGCTCCGCCGGAGTAGACCACTTGTTGGGCCTCCAGCGCCAGGCTGTTGCCGAAGTGGGGCGACGACATGCCGTGGGTGTTGGTGAAGTCGCGGTCCATCAACACGGCGTTGCCGTTGTAACTGGCCGAGAGGGACAGGTTGATGTCGGGCAGCCGTTGTGCCCGTGAGGTCTCGATGTCGTACTGTGAAACGTCCACTGCCGTCTTTGCGGTGCGGATGCTGCGGCTACCGGTCTCTATGCAATCGAACAGCCCGTCCACTGTCAGCGGCATTGCATGGGAAACCGTGTCCGCGGGTTGTTGTGCCACCGTAGTGCCGGAGGCCAACAGGATGAATAATCCTGATAGAATGATGTTCTTAATCACTTGAAATGGTTTTATGATTTTTTCGGGTGCAAAATTAGAGGTTTCCGGTTGTTGACTTGCTTGAGATTTCACTAGGGGTATGGACTATTTGGGAATAATTGTTCGCTTATATCATATCTTTTTATGACTTTTGCACCCAAAAGGCGAATACTGTGCATAGAGCAGTTCTCCCCCTAACAGATTGTAAGCATATGCAGAACGATGTAAATTTTTCCATACAGACGAAGCCGCTCCTGTATGAGACGTCCCTCGCTGGGTGGACGGACGAACCCCACGTCATCAACTATGGTGTCATCATGATTTGCCGGTCGGGCAAGGCCATCATACAGGTGAACTTCACCCGCTGGCAGCTCTACGAGGGTGCCGTGCTCACCCTGTTCCCCAACGATGTGGTGCGGTTGTTCAGCCCTTCGGGTGATGAGATAGAGCGTGATGAGGCAGCGTCGGTGCTCGCTGACTTTCGGGTGGAGATGTTGCGCTACGATGCCTCCATGCTGCGCGAGGCCAGCCTGCAGATGGAGCAGACCGTCTACTCCGCCTTGCGCGAGGACCGCTGTCGGCAGGACTCTCCCGTGGTGACGGACATCATCAACAAGATGTTCGCCCTGTTGCATGTCTACTTCGACCAGCAGGAGTGCACCTGCATCCCTCAGCTGACGTTGCTGCAACTGAAGGCTTTCTTCGTGGGCTTCCACGAGTATCTGCTGCGCAATCCGCTGATGAAGCAGGACCAGGTAAACTCACGCCGGGTGCGCGAGCTCTTCAACCAGTTTATGGACTTGATGGAGAAGCACTACAAGGAGTCGCGCGACGTTAGTTTCTACGCCGCCAAGATGAACGTCACCGCCAAATATCTCACCCTCATCGTGCGACAGGTGACCAACGAGACTCCGAAGCACCTGATAGACCACTACACCATCCTGCAGCTGAAGATGCAGCTGGCCATGGGTCGGCAGAGCGTGAAGGAGATAGCTTGGGAGTATAACTTCAGCGATGTATCCTTCTTCTGCCGCTACTTCAAGCGCCACACGGGCAAGTCGCCCATGAGCCTTCGCAATAGCAGGGAGTAGCCAGGGGCCCTACCTCTTCCTCAGCACCAGCCAAGGCGCTACGCCGTGGTGCTTGCTGTTGCGGTACTCTGCCGCCTCGTCGGAGTAGATGATGCTGCCGTCGCTGTTGCGGAAGAAGCCCGACAGCGAGTGGTTGCCGCCGGTCAGGTAGATGGCATCCACGAAACCATATTCGCGCAGCGCGTCGGCAAAGTCCCACAACGTCTCGGCATAGCGGGTCTCCACGATGTAGAGGCGGTCGTCGTCCATGCGTGCCAATGCCTTGCGGCCCACCTTGCCGTGGAGGTAGAAGCGCTTGGGCAACTCTCCGTTGGAGAGCAACATGAACTGGCGGAAATAGGAACCTTTGTTCTCCTCCACATAGCGGCGTACCTTGTCGCTCCGCGAGATGCCGATCACCATCTTGTCGCCCACGATGGCGCAATAACCCAGGCGTGAAACGTTGCGTTGCAGCTGCTCTCCGTCGATGACCAAGCTGCCGATGTGCTTGCCTTTCACGGTGTAGTCCGACGTGCGGGTGTACATCAGCAACCTTTGGTCTGTGGTGTCAGGCTCCTCCAACGTCATCTCCGCCTGCACGTTGCGCAGCTCGAACATGTTGAGGGCCACGCCTAGGATGGAGTCGCTCGTCAGTACGATGGCCGACTCTCCGCCCGAGGCGGGGGTGGCGCTCTCCAGTTTGTCGATGTTCTCCTGGGGCGTGACCGACACGCTTACACCTATGTTATAGTAGTAGCGGTAGATGCGCAATGCCTCGTAGCAAACCAGTGACAACAGGGCGGCCCCCACGATGGCGAGGGTGTACCTCACCCAACGCTTCGCGATGAAGCGGCTCTTCTTCCGTTGTCCTGCGTCGACCGTGTCGTCGTAGTCTCTGACGCGTCTGAAATTGGTCAGCACCTTCGTCTCGGGCTGTGTGGCGACATTCTCCTTCTCGGGTTCGTCGTCGGTCTCTATAGTGATGACGGGCTCCTCGTCGAGCAGCGTCTCCTGGTTCTCGGTAGAGGAGTTGTCCTCGTCGTCAATCACGATAAAGGGTTTATCGTGAATCTTCAGCTTATCGTTATTGAGTAGTATCATTTGTTGTCTCCTTCCTGTTCCAAAACGGTTTTCAAATCTTTCAGAGCCTCTTTGGATGCCTTTAGCATGAAGTCGGCGCTCATGCGGTGGTCCATGAGCAGCAGACTCTGTGAGCCGATGTTGATGGCGTAGATGTAGTTCTTGTTCACGATGAGGCTTTTGCCCACGCGCACGAAGAACTTGTCCTGCAGTTGGTTCAGTGCGTCCACGAAGTAGTTGAGCTGAAACGTCATGGTCACCACCTTCCCGTTGAAGAGGTAGATGTCCGAGTAGTTGCCCGATGCCTTGATGAAGGCGATGTCATCGGTCGGCACTCTGACCAGCTCTGCTGATGTTGAAATTTTCAGTCTTTCCATTGACAAGAGTTTCATTTATATCTTACGGATGTCCGTCTCCAGTCCGTGAAGCACGTCCTCCGATTCGACAGTACAAAGATAACTATTCCTCCGAGAAGTTCCCCTCACATCCCCGTCCTTTTGTATGAAATAGTGCGTAGGATGTATGAAATGAATCAGCGCACCCGCTTCGCTATGGTGCGGATGGCATACTCCGATGTTCGCTCCTCGAATTCTTTTGTACCATAGTGGTTCTGCCAATATGATTGTGCTATCGCTTCGCACCAATGCATTACCTTCTCATTTGTCATAGGGTCGGCATCGGCTCCATAGCATTCGCAAACATGTTCATACGTCCTTTTATACTTATTTTCTATTGGGCCCAGGTCGCTGAGGGATATGCGCACAATGTGGAACTCGGCATCGGGGTGGCTCTTCATAAACTCGTCTTGTGACTTATGTAGATAGAACGGGGTGTTGCCGTCCTTCAGACTGCCCACTGAGGTCTTCACGTCTACATACACATGGTCATTCTTCAGCTCAAAGTCATACGCGCCAACACCTCTCATAGCGGCATAGTCGTACTCTTTTTTCTTAGCTAAGAGATATCCCATGTATAATTGCTCTCCCAGGTAACCGATAATCTTATTGACTTTGGCCTCCTTCTCCTCGTCGAGCAGTTGCACTATCTTTTCTTTGTTCTGGGCCAGTTGCTCCAGTTTCTCTTTGTTTAGGAAGTTGATTAACTCTTTGATCGGATTGTTCATATCTATTAGTTTAGTAAGTTCGTCGTCGTTGAATCCTTTGGTCAGATTGTTGATTTTGTCGAGGTTCTTGGCCGTGTCCTCGGTGATGGTGTTCAGCACTTGCTGCGCCAAGGTCTTGTCCTGGATGGTGCCCATGGTTAGCGAGGACTTCCCGCTCCCTTGCTCCCATTGGTCGACGTACAGCGCCTGCAGGGCGATGAAGGGCTCTTTGAAGAAATCCGCCTCGGCGATGTGCTTGGCTATGCACTTCAGTACGGACAGACCCTCGTCGTTGGGATGCTTCACGATCACCGTCTTGTTTCTCTCCGAACCGAACTCGGTGTTGGAGGATTGGTCTTCGAAGACGCTCCCGTTGGTATCCCTGATGCAGAAACTCATGGAGATGTCCTTGTCCGTGACTTGTATGGTGATGCCTTTCGACTCGGGCGTGGATTTCCACTGGTCGTACACGTCGTCGTGATACTCCTGATGCTCCACCGTGTCGCTGACAGCGGTCTGTATTGTCCAGACGGAAGATTCGGTATACCTGTTGGGCACGCTTTTGCTATCGCAGGCATAGACAACGTGGTCGCTTATGAACCCAGCTAACACCTTGTTGCTTTGCAGACGTTTCTCTAACAGCGAGCCGTACTCTTTCGGCGACAGGAACGCGCTCTCGGCCTGATATCTCTCAAGGGTGAATGTGGCGCGTCGTGTGTCTTTCCCTTCATTGGTCGGAGCCACCTCTCCCGTGTACCTTAGGAAGGGACTGTCGTTGAAACTGGAGGGCAATGACTCCACGAGTTGCATCATCGTGGCGTAGCGGTTCGATTTGTAGAGGTAGGTCAACCCCTTGTCGATAGCCCACTCGAACAGGTTATCCAGGTGGTCCGCGATAGCTCCCTCCTTAAGGTTGAGGCTTCCCTTGTAAGCCTCATCGTCAAGCAGCGACTTGCGGATGACGATGTCCGACCGGCTCTCTGTGTCGAGGCGACTGAACAACGGCAGGATTTCTGGATGCTCGTCTATCCACTGTTGCAGGGCTGTGGGCAACTTCTCCGCTTCGGTCAACAACTCGAGTGGCGCATAGACCTGTGTGTCCAAGTCAGCGTCCGCTATCCGGAAGTACTTGTCGAATCCCACGAAATTGTTGTCGAGCACCATCTGCAGCGCATCCTCCAGTCGCTCACCCTCATTAATCTCCAGGTTGTCGTAATCGGCATTGTTGGCTATTGAATAATGGAGGCAGAACTGGAGTTGCTCCACGGTTAGATACGTGTCCTTTAATGCCTCGTAGAGGCTTTCAGCTGTCACCTTGTTTTCCCTGCCTCCGTAGAACTGCTTCTTGAATCGGTCTACATCGTGGGACGATGGCAAACAACGGGCGAAGGAGTCGATGGTCTCGTTTTGTTTCTCATAACGGTCGTCCAATTCGTAGAGGTCGTACCGCTTTTGTTCCACCCACACGTCTTGTGAGGTGATGGAGTCCGGCAGTCTGTAGCCATTGTGGCGTATCAATTCCAGCAACCTCCTGGTATAGTCGCCGCCAGTGTACGTCATGGCAAAGTCGATGAGTTGCCACTCCAAATCTGTAGCGCTCAGTTTCGTGTTGATGTCGATGTCTCCAAGTTGATCGAAGAAACCACGGATGACGTTGGCATTGGATTGCTTGACCAAAGGCAGCAGTAGCATCGGTCGCTTACAAGACTTGATGGCAAACATCAACAATCCCCCATTGGAGATGAACGAACATCCGCTGGCGTCTACCAACGACTGAACCAATTCGGGAAGGTGGCAGAGCCCTATCGTGGCCAACTCCTGCTGTAGTTCTGGCAACACACTCTCCGTGTAATTCTTATAGGGGTTGCTGTTGGCGACGATGACATATGCTCCTTGGTATTCCGCCGTTTGAAATTGTCGCAGATAGTCCGGACTGATCTTCACTATAATCTTGAGCAACTCAGCGTCAGCCTGCAAGGAAGGTTTGACGATATCCGTTGAACGGATTGGCACTTTAAGGAAAGGCAGCACGCTCAATGTCGCTTGGTATTCGTAGGGCTGAAGCCGCAGAGAGGGTACTTCCTTTTCCAACGTGTTATACTCCTCCTCGGTCAGTTTGTCGGCATTCTCCACGATGCCCCGTTGCTCGTTGGTGGGGAGGCCGTTGCAGTCGAGGTATAGGGGAAGCGCCTTTAGCTTCTCCCGATTGCCTAATTCGGCGTAGGCATCATTGTACAGTTTCACGAGGTCACGCAGGTATGTGCGCGTGTTGGCACCCCATTCTTCCTTCGCCTTGAGCTCCTCCCAATGGCTGATTACCCACAGCCAACAGTCTTTCTTTTGGGTAGCGGGCGACAGCAGCATACCGCACGAGGCGATGGCCGGAGGAATGGCTCCTTTTACTACGTAGTTGTCTAGCAGGATGGTGCCCTCCGGTCGCTCCGCGAACAGGTCTTTGAAGGGCACATATTCATCATGCAGGTTGGGCAACAGGGCAATCTCTTGCTGGATGTCTGCCAATCGGTTATTATTGTGGTCGATAATCCATCTCAGCAGGTTTGCCGCATCCTCTGTGGTGGAGGGCGTGGAACGGAAAGCCACGATATTTGTCTTTATCTTGTCGTAAAGCTGACGGATGTAGGAATCTGGTTTAATGTCCGTCAGCACGGTGCCGATGTGTTCGCACTCGCCAAACTTCATGCCCGCTTCGTAGGGGTAGTAGACATGTGCGGTCGATTGCAACTCTTTGTAGCTGTAGAGCTTTCCCCTGTTGGACCGGAAGAGCGGGTATTCGGCTACCGACCCTTCATCTTTCTTCGGGTCGACGAAAGCGATGAATCGGTCGTAGGCCGGCGTGGCCAGTCCGGTGAGCCACGTGCGCAACCGTTCTTGGTCGGCGTGCTCCAGTACGTAGGTCAGGTCTACCTCTTCCACCTCCACGCCATGCTCTTGCAGGTCGGCGTAGCTCTCCTCGTCCACCCATCGGAACGTTGTGATGCCTATCTCCTCGAGGGGAATCAACGCCGCTCCCTCGAAATGCTTCACTTGGTCGGCCTTCAGGTAATCGCCGTCGCTGGTGCGCACAAACTCCTTGAAGAAGGAAGTGAACACCTCCTCAAACGGAGTCCACACATATGCGGAGTCGCTGTCCGTCTGGGGCGCGGAGGCAAGCAGGGACTGGTAGATGTAGTCGAACTTCTCCTTGTCGGTCTCCTTGGTCTCTCGTAGGACGGTGACAAGCTCTTCGAAGGCTCTCGTCAGTTGTCGCTGTGTCTTCTTCGGGTCTAAGAATCGCTGGCGGCTGTTGTCGCACTCGAACGTCGGGCTGTCGATAATCATGCCGAGGCGCAGCTTGGTCTCCGTGATGGGCAATCCCTTGAACAGGTTGACGACATCGTTGGCGGCAAACGCCGGATTGAAAGCAAAGTGGTACTTGAAGTCGTTCCCGTCGACGGTGTATGTCACGAATGTGGAGCGCACCTCGTGTTGCTCAATCTCTTCGCCCATCACATAGATATGCTCCAGCCTTTTGCCGACATTTCTTTGCAGGTCCCTTGTGATGGAGGCGAAGCCACTCAAGCGGCTTCTCACATTGTCGAGATTCTCCTTGGCGCAGATGCGCTCATACTTGCCTTCGCCCAAAGGGATGACGATGGCTGTGCCTTGTTTGAGGAACTGTATGTTGCGGCGGGGATTCACCAGTGTGTCGAAAGCCTCTACCGCATCCAACGCCTCCTCGTCAGAGAACCAATTGGGGTCTGTGCCCGGAGCTATCGGATAGTACGTCATCAGTATCTTGGCAAACAAGATGTTGTTCTCGTAGTCGTCGCCCCGTGACAGATGCCAATCCGGTCGCTTCAGCAGGAGATTGGCCAGCTGTGTCTGATTGTACCAAGAGATGAGGTACGGACCTTTGTGTTGGTTGTAGATGCTCTCTACCATCAAATCTTTGTTGACCGCGTAGTCGCCCTCTCTTGCCAACAGGGTGTAGAGCAACTTGGAACCTTGGCCAAACTGTCCCATCTGGCTCTCATCGTTTCGCTTGTCGGACTTCCCCTTTGCCAGGAAACTGTACAGTTGTCCGTTGCGCTTGGATGTGGTGAGGTCGAAGTCAGTGTAGAAAGGCTCTCCGTTGTTCAGCACGATGAGGTAACGCTCGTTTGCGAAGAAGAAGAGCGAGTCTGCTTTGGCATCGTAGGCGTTCTGCACAAACTCGTAGAAGAGTTGTTCCTCCGCTTTGCTTGCGAAACTGGCTACCTCGGCCACCAGTGCCTTCACTTGGTCGTCGGAGTAATCCTGTCCATAGATATGTCGCAGCAATACCTCTTCGTTGGTTCCCAACAGGTTCAGGGTCTCCGTTCCGCAGAGGTGGGTGATGTATTCTTGTAGATTTCTTACGTCCATAGTATTATTTAGAGTTTATGTAGGGTATGATTTGAATGATGAAAGTCTTGTTGCGGTCCTCTCCGTTCGTTCCGTAACCGGAGTAGCGGCCTTTGCCCTCGAAGCCGGAGCCGCAGACGAACACTTCGCCGTTGCCGTCTTCTATAGAGGTCAATAGCCTGTTCCCTTTCCACAGGAGGTAGAGGTTACGCGCTCTCTCGTAGCTCAGCTTCGCGGCGTAGTCCTTGTTACGTTGAGTGGGGTAGGGATTGTCGTGCTTCTTGGCTGCCCGTCCCTCGATGACTACCTTGAAGGAGATGTTCTCCGAACCTTTGAAATCGTCGATGATTTTCTTGAGCTCCTTGCCGGCATTGATCAGGTCCCGCTTCTTGCCCTCGGGGATGGTGGAACTCTCTGAAGTAAACTCCACGTCTACCTTGCATTCGAAGCGTTGGTACTCCTTTTTGTAGACGAAGTATTTCGAGTTCAGCGATTTCTGTGCCTCCTGGAAATCCCGAATCTTCTTGTATAGCTCCGCATTGACCATGATTGTGTCGATGTTTTTTTCGGTGATGCCTTTCTCGTGGTAGAGGTCGAAGTACTCCTTGTAACTACCGTACGCTGATAGACTTGCTATGATGAAGACGATGAGGAAGCCCGACATGAGGTCGGTGTAGTTCTGCCAGAAGTTGTGCTCCTCGCCATTGTCCTTGAATGATATTCTACCCATGGTTCGCTATTTTATTCAGTGTGGACTCCAGTTTCTGCAGCTGCTCGATGGTGGCGCCTATCGAGTTGATCTGCTTGGTAAGCTGCTCGAGGTTCTCTTTGCGGTCTGTCAACACTTGCATGACCTCATCAATCTTCTTGTTGGTCTCTTCCACCGCACCCAAGCTTTTGTTGGTCTCCTTTATCATCTTTTCCGAGCTCTCGTTGGTGCGGTGCGCCACACTCACCGCATCGCCGTAGGCTATGACGGATTGGTCGTAGTTCTGACGGATCTCTGCCATGAGCGACTTGATGAACTGATAGCTTTTGTCGAGCGATTCCACATTCTGCTTGATGGCGTCGGACAAGGTGGTGCATTGGGTGGAGACGGTGGTTTGCAGGTCGCTGACGAAGCCCTTCATCGATTCACGCAAATCAGTTGTTGTTTTCTCGTTCATGTCGGTGGCTGCTTTCACCATCTCTTTCGATGTTTCTTGGTAGGCATCGCGCAGGTCCACCATCTGTTGCAGGCTATTGACGCTGTGTTGTGTCACTTCCTCGTAGCCGGCCTTTAGCTGGTCGTTCATCTTTGCGGCGAATGCGTCGTAGTTGGTGACGATTGTGTTTAGGCGGTCGTTCTGCTGCGTACTTAAGTTGTTGAGCATGGTACTCATTTCGCTGGTCAGCTTGCTCAGACTGTTTGCTACCGTGGTTGTGATGTCGCTTATCTTCGTGTTGGTATCGTTCATCATGTTCTTTACCGACTCCTGTTGCGACTCGATGAGTTGCTTGGATGTGTCCGACAGCTCCTGGTTGATGTTGGTAATCACTTCCTTGGTCTGTGTGAACTGCTCGTTGCCGAAGTCTTTCACCTGTTGCTGGATGGCACCACGCATTTGGTTGAAGATGTCGTCCATGCGGTTGACAAAGTTGTTGATGAACTCCTTCAGTATCTCGCTTTGGTTGGCAATGCTCTCGTTCAGCTTCCCGCTATACTCGTTGAACTTCTCCTCTTGCACCTTCTGCCGGTCGATGAGTATGCGTGTGTTGATGGCGATGTCTCGGATATACTCTTCCGGAGTTATGTTTTGCATCCTTAGGTTCTCGTTTGCTTCCTCTTTCGCAAACTTGTATTTGGTCCATGGAGTTACCATGATGGCTGCTAAGAGTCCCCAAATGGAAGTTGTGAATGCAGGGATTAAATGATGGATGATTACGGTAATCTCGAATTTTTCTGGCAGATCATGGAGAGAAAAATAAATGGAAAAGAACGTTCCCAAAAGGCCTAGGGATGTGTAGATGCCAGGAAGACATGATAGCAGAGGACGAGATTTCGTCTTCTCGTACTTATTACGGCACCACCAAGTAGCAACGACTCCTAATAGAGCCATGGCGAAATTCCACCAGTTAAAGATTAGATCAAGCATTGTTTGCTGAGTATTTTAAGTTGTTATACAATTCGTTTTGCTTTGTGAGATCCAAGAGGGTTGTTTAACTTCCCCGCTTGCATTTCCATTGCAAATGTAGTAGTACTTATTCGTCCTATCCTCAGCTCTCAACGCTTGTTGTACGAAATGCCCCGTTTATTGTACGAAATGTTTAGGGAGGCGATATGGACCTCCCTATTCATCCGCCGATGAACAGCAGGGTCATAAAGTATACTTTATAATTTTCCGTGATTTATGTGAAGTATACTTTATGATTTTTGCCTATCTTTGCAAAGTATACTTGCAAATGTAGGCGAAGATGGATAAACAGATCATCAAAAGAATCATCCTTGAACGGCAAAAGGCGATACCTACCTATTCCCTCGTTCAGCGACGCGTCACCTTTGGCGACGAGACGAATTACGTGTTGGTGGGCTTGCGGCGTGCCGGCAAATCGTATCTGCTCTATCAGGATATTCAGACTCGAATCCGTGATGGAAAGAACACGGCGGAGGATGTCCTCTTCATGAACTTCGAGGACGAACGACTCTCGGGACTGAAAGCCGAAGAGCTGGGTGTGATACTCGATTCCTATGCGGAACTTTATCCCGACCGCCGTCCGCTTGTCTATCTCGACGAGATTCAAAACATCGATGGATGGGAGAAGTTTGCCCGCCGACTGGCCGACTCGCAATACCGGGTGATGATTACCGGCAGCAATGCCCGGATGTTGGGCCGAGAGATTGCGTCGACTCTTGGAGGACGATACATCCCGCGGGAAGTCTTTCCTTTCTCCTTCAGTGAGTATCTGGCCTATCATGGGCTGAGGCTCGACCGTAATTGGGAGTTCGACGGTCAGGTTACTTCCCAAGTCGCTAAACTGTTCAACGACTATTTCTACGAAGGCGGTTTCGCTGAGTCGTACCACCAACCTGACAAGCGTGAGTACATCAATGCCCTCTACCAGAAGATTCTTGTAGGCGACATCGTGGAGCGAAACAACATCCGCAACGCCCGCATCTTCAGGTTGCTTTGCAAGAAACTGGCCGACAGTGTGATGCAGCCTTCGTCCCTGTCCCGACTGCTTCATGTGGTGAAGTCGACGGGCGACTCTATCAGTCTGCCCGTCCTGAAGGATTACATCGATTACATGCAGGAGGCCTATCTGTTCTTTGCGGTCCCCAACTGGGCCTCGTCTGTCACCGAGCGGACTAACGTTCAGAAACGTTACGTGGCGGACAATGGCATTCTCAACCTGTTCCTGTACCAAGGCGAGACCAAACTCCTCGAGAATATGGTGGCCATAGAGCTCAACCGTCGGTACCGCAACACGGAGGAAGAGACCCGGCTATACTATTATAATAAGAACATCGAGATAGACTTTTGCATCCCTACGGCCCATCTCGCCTTGCAGGTTGCCTACAACCTGAACGAGGCTGACACCTACGACCGCGAGATTGGAGGCCTACGCAAGTTCCTGTCCGCCTTCCCCGATTTTGAGGGTTGCGTCATCACCCGCGATGAGGAACGTACCATACAGGCACCGGCCCCAGGCGGAAAAGAGATTAAAGTGATCCCCGTGTGGAAGTGGTTGCTGATGGGTGAGGCGAATGGGTAATCGATGAATCTCTTCCCTTAGAACTTGTTGATGGGGATGACCTCGATGCGATGGCCATTCTTCTCGATGACGGTCTCTTCGGCACGGGTGACGATGAGGAGGCGACTGCAGTGCAACTCCTCGCCACACTCGATGAGGCTGTCCACTTCGCGGCGGACGGTCTTGGGGGATGAGAGGTCGTAACAAACCTGAATGAGCGACTCCACTTGCGTGCCGCGACGGGTCACGAAGTCCGTCTCCTTGTCGTTGCGTGAATGGTAGTAGAAGAGCGTCCGTTGCGAGTCGAACCCTTTGCGGAGCAACTCCACAAAGACCTGATTCTCCAACAGTCGCCCTAGGTTCTCGCTGACGGAGAAGGCCTTGGCCGTGACGAACCCATTGTCCACCACATAGACTTTCTGCGGGGCACGGGCCATCAGTTTCAACTTATTGTTGTAGCGCGGCAGGTAATAGAACAGATAAGGCTCGTGCAGATAGTCCATGAACTTCTTCGTGGTGGCGACGCTGGAAAAGCCTAAGTCGTCGGAGACCGCATTGAAGCTTAGTGGGTTGCAGAAGTTGGAGAGTAGGTAAACCGCCAGCTGGTTGAGGTCCGTGATGTTGCGCACCCGATGACGCTTGGCCACATCCTTCAGCACGATGGAGTCGAAGAGCGTGGAGAGATAGCTGCCCGTGAGACCGCGAGCCTGCACCGTCTCGGGGTATCCGCCATTGCGCAAATAGTCGTCCGCCAACACCTGTTGAAGGGCACTGTCCGTTGCCGTGCCTCCATTGGTGCGGCTGTTCCACTCCATGAATTCCGAGAGGCTGAAGGGGAGCATCTCCACCTGCATGTATCTCCCTGTCAACGCCGTTGCCATCTCGCTGCTCAGCAGTTTTGCGTTGCTGCCCGTCACAACCAGGTTGATGCCTTGCCGATAGAGTTTGGACACCCACAGGTCCCATTCGTCGAGGTTCTGCACCTCGTCGAGCAACAGGTATTCATAGCCGGGATAGACGCTTGCCAGCGACTCCATCACCAGGTCCTCGTCCCATGCGTTGAGCAATTGTGCGTCGTCGAAGTTCAGGTAAGCGAAGTTTTTGCCTTGCAACATGAGCAGTGCCTCGGTCGATTTGCCCGACCGCCGTGGCCCGGTTATCAACTTTATCTGTTTGCTCTGAAGCATTTGGTCCACGTCGCACGCTGTGTGGCGTGTGAGGTAAGGTCGTGCCAGCAGCATGTCCCGTTCCCTTCGCTGATGTAGAATTATGGTATTCATTCGCTGTGCTGTTTACGCCCCAAAGTTAGCTATTTTATTCAATAAACACTCTGTACTGAACAAAAAAGTATGTTTTTTGTTCAGTAGAGGCGGTGGAATGGGTAAATACAGGAGTAGATTCGTCTATTCTCTTTTAGCGAGATGGCTCACGGACATCCAAGATGTATTCGCGTAAATCGCATAATCTTTGGATAAGAAGAGCTGCGTCTCATCAAAATATTCAAGCGAGCTTGATACTTTGCATTCGAATTGCATTATCTTTGCTGACAGATAAACGGAAAGAGTGATGGCAACTGTGAAAAGAAAACTACCGAAGGGAATACAGTCGTTCAAGAAAATCAGAACGGAAGGGTTCCTGTATGTCGACAAGACGGACATCGTGTGGCAACTCGTGAACGAAGGCGCTCAATACAACTATCTGAGTCGCCCGCGACGCTTCGGAAAGTCCGTGCTGGTCGACACCCTACAGATGTATCTGGAAGGTCAGCGGGAGCTTTTTGAGGGGCTGAAGATTATGGACTTGGAAACGGACTGGGTGAAGCACCCTGTCATCCGACTCGATATGAGTGGGGCGGGAGCGAGTGCCGAAACCATTCGGTCTTATCTCGGTAATGCCTTCAAATTCTATGAGGAGAAATATCAACACGAGGCCTCGAAGGAAGATTCTCTTGCCGTCCGCTTCGACAACATTATCCATGCCGCATACGATAGAACGGGCCAGCAGGTCTGTGTGCTCATCGACGAGTACGACTCTCCCTTGTTGCACTCGTGGCAGACTCCGGACCACGAAGGTTGTACGGCTCTCTACCGAGAGGTGTTCGCTGTCCTTAAGATGGACGATGCTTACGAAAAGTTTGTTCTCATTACGGGTATCACCAAGTTCACGCAGATCTCACTCTTCTCCGTGCTTAATAATCTGAGTAACATTAGTTTTGATGCGGCTTATGCGACCCTCTGTGGTGTTACCGAACAGGAGATAACGGAAAACTTCCAAGCTGAGATGCAACAATTGGCCGATAAGAATGGTTGGACCATGGACGAGACTCACGCCCGCCTGAAAGAGTACTATGACGGATACCACTTCAGCAGGGACAACATGACGGATGTCTACAATCCGTTTAGCCTTGTGAACGCTTTGAGTGATGGCGATATCCGTAACTATTGGGCTTCTTCGGGCTCTACATCCCTGTTACCCAAGTTCGTGAAAAATCTGGAGGTGCGGCTCTCCGAGTTCGACCGTAGCCTCATTGACTCGGATACTCTCACAACATCCGATGTTACGGACGGAGGAGAGGAACTCTTCCTTTATCAGAGCGGTTACCTCACTATCAAAGGCTTTGAGGATGGGATATACCGACTTGGCTTTCCAAACGCAGAGGTCCGACAGGCACTATGCAAGGTGGTCGTGCCGGCCCTTACGCTGCGTGAGGCAAGTCAAGTGCTCTCCACGCAGACCATGCTGAAGTATCAACTGATGAATGGGGATGTGGACGAGGCGATGAAATGCTTGAAGGCTCTCGTCTCCGATGCACCCTACAGTAATAAGAGGATAGCCTCCATGGGTATGGAAGAGCGCTATCGCTTCATCATCAGCACGTTGCTCAATGCCATAGGATTGCGGGTGGAGGTGGAGCGGATGCTCGCAAGCGGACGTATCGATATTGTCGCTTGGTGCCCGCGCTACGTCTATGTCATTGAACTGAAACTCCAGAATAACGGAGGCTTGGCTTCCGCCGTTAGCCAAATAAGGAAGAATGGTTACGGAGAACCCTTCCAAGCCGATGTCCGCAAACCAATCTGCCTGGCCATTGAGTTGGACGACCTGGGCAAAGGCATCCTTGGTTGGCAGGTGGTGGAGTGATGGCGTTAGTCGGTCGTTCTGTGTCTGGCTACGGATAATTATGGGCTTCTGAGCCCGATGCCAATCCGATACTAGTCCAGTGCTGAAAAATCCCTCCAAGTGTCGAAAAGTGTAGAGTTTCGCTTGTTTTATGTGTCGAAAAGTGTAACTTCACGGCCGAATCATGTGTCGAAACGTGTAATCGAGAGGGAAAACTCCCTTGACCCACACCCCAAACGACCCTCTTCGGAGGGTGAATGTTACTGCCCTGTTGACCCATCCTTCCGCTGGCAAAATACGATACTTCGTTTGGGGCAAAACAATCTAATTGTTTTGGCTTACACAATCGATTGTTTTGGCTCATACAATCGATTGTCTTTGCCCTTGCGAACGGTTGTCCCGGAGGGGCCGATTCGTCGTGTCCCGTCCGCGGTTCGGAAGGTGCGAAACGGGCGTATGCGCAGGGCGATTCTGTAGCCTCGGAGTTGGGGCCGTCCGAAGAGACCGAGGCGGTCGTTTCACCGCCTCGCGAGGGCGGGTATTCTGACCGGATACGTACTCCCCCGTAGGGGGGAGTAGTAAGGGGTATCCGGTCAGAGGGAGGTTCGCCCGGCGAACGCGGCTCGAGAGGCCGCGTCAGAACCTCCCGTCCGTGTCCGTCGAACGACCGTTCGACGACGTTCTCTTTGAGCGCCGCCGCCTTCAGTCGGCGGTAGAGCGTCGGCACCTGTATGCCTGCCAGCTCCATGGCCTGGGACATCACCTCCTTGGCGGGTATGCTGACGCCCGGCGGCAGCACGTCGGCGAACAACTTACGGAAGTCCACCAAGAAGCCGCAGGCCTTCGTCTCGTCCACATATTCGCTGTTGATGGGGCTGTGCTCGGCCGCCTTCCGAGGTCGGCTGGCGGCGGTGACTTTGGTCGGCTCCGATGTGCAGGGCTGAGGGATGCCCTCGTCGTCCACGGTGAAGCGCAGCGTCTCAGTTATGTCGTACTTCCGGGTATGGGTCTGTCGGAACGAGAAGATGCGGTCCGTGTCCTTCGAGCACTCATATACCTCGAACGACTTGTTGGCCAACTCCGTACCGATCCAGCCGCGCAGGTTCTTGTCCGCCACCGACTTGTTTTGGTGGAGCACACACACGATGCAGCATCCACACTCCGAGGCCAGACGCATCAACCGCTCGATGACCTTCTGTGCCAACACGCCGTCGTTGATGTCGTCCACCAGGTCGCGTATGCCGTCGAGCACCACCAGATCCGGCCGGTAGGCGTTGATAGCCTCCTCCAGCAGTGGCAGACGCTCCCGCCAGGGCTCCGACCGTACGTTGAACACATTCATCAGCCCCTCTGGCAGACTGTCGCTCACCTCCGTGCCGGCCGTCCCTTCATCGGCGGCTACGGCACAGCACATGGGCATGATGCGCTCCGCCAGAATCTCCTGCGTGGACTCCTCGCTCTGCTCCGTGTCGAACCACAGCACCGACTGTCGCTCGTCGCTGATGCGCTCCATGCCCAGCACCTCGCGGCGCATGCAGAGCGCCATCAGCAGCGAGGTGACGAACGTCTTGCCGCTCTTCTCCTTACCCGTGAGCGCCACCAGTTCTCCCTTGGGGAAGCAGGGCTTGCCTGACATGCGGAAGAGGAACTCTCGTTTGGGGATGACCGTGGAGGGTGTGATGCGTCGCTTTTCCAGCCGCATCAGTCGATTGATGGTCCCCTGACTCTTGCCTGCATCCTCCAGTGCGGGGACGACTTGATTGATAGCACTTGTCTCGTTCATAGAAAGTGATAAAAATTTTAATGTTCAACGTATGTTTTCTGCCACGGCTGCAGACCGCTCGTGCCTGTCCGTATCGCGTGCGCAAATATACTAAAATAAAGAGCAAAATGCAAATCTATTGAAAGCCATTAAAAGATATTGAAGATTTATTGAAAGATATTGAAAATCCATTGAAAGTTCATTGAAACTCATTAAATGCCCTTACAATTTCGTATGTAGTTTATCGTGGTTAAGAATAATGTTTACAAGTGCCCGCGCTTGCGGATTCAGAGGCTACGGACCGGGTGTGCGGACGGATGACTAGGAATACCTTGATGAGATGTGTGCTCTTATCCGGAAATGTCACGTTCATCAGATAGCTGTTTTCTACCTAAAATCCGCAACCTACAATATGATGCTAAAGATTCCGAGATCTACTCGGAATGTTGAAAGTTCCGTTTCTCCACCTGCTGTTAGTGAGAAGTTTGCACATAACTTCCCCTTACCCCAACATAGCATTGTAGGGATGATATACTGCAGTTACACCACAAAGTCAGCCTCTCATCCGTCAGCAAGCACAAAGGGGTCTTGGTAAGAGTGGTTGTCCGTGTAGAAATTCAGTTCGTAGTGTCTGGCCGTCCTTATCCATTTGGCAGGCACGCTTATAAACTTGAACACGAAGGTTTTGATACGGTTACTCTTCCTCAGTCCGAATGCTTTCGTATCAAGCCGTTCCATGAGGAATTTGTAGAAGTTTCTTATGAGTGCCGTCAATAGCAGGAATACGGTGTTCTCCGCCATGAAGGACTTTGGCAACCGTGCCCATCCGAACCCATTGTTCATGTCGTCGAAGATACGTTCTTTTCCACCCCTAAGGTTGTAGAACTCCACGATTTCGCGAGGAGTGGATTCATAGTCGTTCGTCAGTATGCAACGGTATGTATATTCCCCTTCCCACAGGTCTTGCTCGCCATCCATGCGGCGCTCACGCTGTATGACAAGGCGGTATGCCTTTCCTTCCCACTTCTCTATGATGATGGAGTTGAGTTCACATGCAATGCCGTTTATTTCCTCATGCTGCCATCCTCGCAGTGAAAGCATGTTCTCATAAAGTGAAGCGCAGCGGTTGGCACGGATATAGAACCGTTCCGAGTGTTTTTCAACAGTCTCCACTATATCGCGTGAACAGGAGCCACAATCCATACGGGATCTTTTGATATGTATGTCGTTGGACTCAAGGTTGGTGAATATGCGCTCCAGTGTATCCTGCTGGTGAAAGCGAACGTTGGCATTGCCGTCGCGGTTCTCTATGCCAACGATAAGGTCGCCGATGACAGCTACACCAGGGCTGTAGCCAGTGAACTTTTTATAGGTCATCTTCGCATCGTACTTCTCTGTTTCTATGAATTGATGGTCGAAGTCCAAATCGTATGACCCGCCGTGTAAGAGCTGGCCGGTATTTATGAGAGCCTTCACCAGCAGGGCGTTTAACTTTGGGGCGGTATTGAAGTCATAGCTCTTGCCCGTGTCAGAGGAATATGTCGTGTTGGCTGTGGCTAACTCCGAGATTCCCCTTAGGATAGTGTCAGAGCTACATGTGCGAAACTTGGGATG
>CAVFUK010000054.1:0-34309 GCA_963625535.1 Anaerovoracaceae bacterium
TCACCTTCGAGGTACCCGACATCTCGTCTTACCACCTGCTGAACGCATCCGACAAGCTGGCTCTGGAGAAAGCCGTGGGTCTCTATACAGACGGCGATGGAAACCCTTCAGATCAACTTACGTTGGATAATAGATACAACAGAATATTGAAGAAAGTCCTCTCGGGCACAGACACCGACTGGTTGAGCAAACCGTTGCACACTGGCGTAGGTCAGCGTTACAACCTTCGTCTCGAGGGTGGTAGCGACGAGTTCCGTTGGAGTGCCTCTGCCGCCTATACCAACACACAGGGTGCCATGAAAGACTCTGAGCGTCGTAATTTCAACGGTGCCATTACGTTGATGTATCGTGTGAAGAACTTAATCTTCCGCAACTATACATCGGTAGGCATCAACCGCAGCCGCGAGAGTAAATACGGAACCTTCAGTGAATATGCTAAACTGCAGCCGTACGAATCGCCTTACGACGAGAACGGCAACTTGGTAAAATCATGGAGCGACTACAACAACCAAGGAAATCCGTTGTACGATGCCTCACTTGCTTCTTTCGACAAATCTGACTACCAGAGCTTGACCAACAACTTCTCTATCGAGTGGCATCCGTTCGATGGCATGATTGTACGTGGCCAGTTGGGTCTCTCCTCTACTCAGAATGGTAGTGACAAGTTCGTGTCACCCTACGATTCTCAGTTCGAGACCTCTACCTACAAGACAGAGGATGGTATGCTGCGCAAAGGTACGTATGACTATGGCACCGGCAAGGACTACAGCTACGATGCCAACTTGACAGCTTCTTACACGAAGACGCTGAACGAGAAACATCAACTCTACTTCGGTCTCGACCTCTCCGCTTCGCAGAGTAGGAGCAAGATGTACTACTTCTCGATGGAAGGTTTCGGAGCAGAGACAGTGAACGACCTGACCAGTGCACAGCAGTATGCCGAGAGCACACGTCCTACTGGTTCGTTCTCGTTCTACCGTCGTATGGGTGTGACAGGTAACGCCAACTACACCTACGACAATCGTTACTACGTCGACCTCTCTTACCGCGTGGATGGTAACTCCAACTTCGGTAGCGACAAGAAGTACGCTCCCTTCTGGAGCGCCGGTATCGGTTGGTCACTGCACAACGAGAAGTGGCTCAAGGGCAACGAGGTTATCAACAACTTGCGTCTGAAACTTTCTTATGGACAGACTGGTACACAGTTGACCTCTTCTACAGGTTCTACTACTGTTTACGAATACCAGCAAGGCCAGAAGTACATGGGCTGGAGCGGTGCCGTGATGCAAGGCCTCGGTAACAGCAAGTTGACTTGGCAGACCACCGATGAGTTCAACGTTGGTCTCGAGTTCGGTCTCTGGAACAACCGCATCAAAGGTACGTTCGACTTCTATACAAAGAAGACTAAAGACTTGCTTTCTTATATGGATATGCCCCTCTCTATGGGATTCAGTTCTTACCTCGCCAACGTAGGCGCTGTGAAGAATGTCGGTTTCGAGTCTTCATTGAGCGCTTACATCATCCGCGACGCTAAGCATCATTTCAACTGGATGCTGAGCGGTCAGTTGATGTACAACAAGAACGAGATTACCGAGCTTTCCGCAGACATTCAGGCCCAGAACGAGAAGTACCTCAACTCAAGCAGCAGTATAGAAATCTCGAACCTGTTGCAGGTAGGTCGTCCGCAGAATGCTATCTATGGTGTACGTTCGCTGGGTATCGACCCGAGTACAGGTAACGAACTCTATTTGGACAAAGACGGTAACGTTACTGACACTTGGAAGATTTCCAACAGTGTTTACCTCGGCCAGAAAGATCCGAAGTACAGAGGCATCCTCAGCTCCATGCTTAACTGGAAAGGCTTCACCTTCAATCTCTCCTTCGCCTTCCACTGGGGCGGTCAGATGTACAACTCAACCCTGCGTGACCGCGTAGAGGTGAACAGCACAGTCATCAAGAACCAAAACGTGGATGAACGCGTATTAACGAGCCGCTGGTTGCAAACAGGCGACGTAGTAGCCTTCAAGAAAGTTTCCGCCATCACGTCTAAAGCGACATCACGCTTCGTAATGGACGACAATGTACTGGAGCTGCAGTCAGTAGGTCTGCAATACCGTTGGGACAGCGAGTGGCTGAAGAACAAGACTCAGTTGGAGTCGGTCATCTTCGGTGTGAACATGTCTGACCTCTTCTACTGGTCATCTGTGAAGGTTGAGCGCGGTCTCTCCTATCCGTTCGCACGTAACATCCAGGCAAGTGTGAAATTAATGTTCTAAATACAAACGATAAATCGCAGAAACAATGAAAAAGAAAATATATATCGCTTTAATGCTTCTCCTTGGTCTGTCGACTTCCTGCAACGACTGGTTGGACGTGAAGTCGGACACGGAAGAGAAGGAAGAGGACCTCTTCAGCACCTACGAAGGTTTCCGCAGTGCGCTGACAGGTTGCTACATGCAGATGGGCAGCCAAGATATCTACGGCGAGAAGCTGACTATGACCGACATCGAGTCGTTGGCGAACCTGTGGAACCAAACTTCAGCTAGCTCGGGTCTAAGCACAAACTATTATTTGCAGCGTCACAACTACGAGGCTGACGACGCGGTAACCTCTTTAAAGACTATGTATGGCGGATTGTTCAACGTCATCACACAGGCCAATGTATTGCTCAAACACATTGAGGAAGATGGTGACGTCATCAAGGATGGGGTCGTTCGTGGAGTCATCGAAGGTGAAGCTTACGCACTGCGTGCCTATTGCCAGTTCGATATTCTCCGCCTCTTCGGTCAAGTACCTGTAGGTGGCACAACCACGGTAGACCTCCCCTACTCCTACATCACCAGTTTGGACGAGATGCCGTCATACTACTCATTCGACGAGTATGTGAAGAACCTGAAAGCAGACATCACAAAGGCAGAGGAATTGCTGAAAGCCAATGACCCGCTCAGCACAGACAACGACACCGATGACGATTTCCTCGAGAACCGTACGTTCCGCTTGAACTATTGGGCTGTAGTTGCTTTGCATGCCCGCATGGCTCTCTACTTAGGAGAGAAAACCGAGGCATACAATTTAGCTATGAGCATCATCAATGCAAAGGACGAAAACGGAGAGCCTCGCTTCGAGTTAAGTGGTAGCACAGACTTAGCTAAAGGTGTGAACCGCTATGCTCTGCCTGGTGAAGGTCTGTTCAAACTGAGCAAATACGATTTGAAGGACTATACGGTAGACTTGTTGATTGGCGAGACTTCCTCTAGTGAATCATCAAACTATGGGTCAGGTTACTATTATATGGTAGGTGCATCCAAATACAACACTTTGTTTAAAGGAGTAAACACAGCTTCGGACAACCGCTACCGTGCCGTATGGAACAAGAACATCACAGATAACTTTGGCATGCCTTATTGGGCTATTAAGAAATATTGGTATGAAGATGATGCTGAGAATGCAATCTACTACAATAAATTTATCCCGATGTTGCGTATGTCAGAGATATACTTGATTGCAACAGAGACCGCACCTACATTGGCGGAGTCCAATAGCCTCTACATTACATACCAACGTAGCCACGACGTTTTGCTCACAGAAGACCCGTTCGCTGACGAAGCGGCCTTGAAGGACGGCTTACTGGCAGAGTACAGACGTGAGTTCTTTGCAGAGGGACAGATGTTCTTTATGTACAAGCGTCTCAACTCCGCTACAATTCTGTGGAGACCACTCACCGGTGGTAAGGCAACTGAGGCAGACTACCTGCTGCCACTCCCCAATACGGAATATAACCCCGACTAATTTTGTAAGAACATGAGAAAAAGTATATATACATTGTTATTACTCGCTGGGCTGACGGGAATGACAAGCTGTGAAAAGGATCAGCCGGTATATAGCGAAGAGACTTGTTGGCTCAATTTTAAATCGCTATCTTCATACGAATCAGATCAGACAGAATATTCGTTTGTCTACAGCGGTTCGTCGGTAACTCAGGACACTGTGTGGATGACCGTTACTACCCTAGGTTTCGTAAAAGACTATGACCGTGCTTTAGCTATCGAACAAGTTGAGAGCAGTGAAAACGATGCCGTACCCGGCAAGCACTACGTTGCCTTCGACGACCCGAGCCTGCAGAAATACTATGTAATGCCTGCAGGTGCAGTATCCACAGATATACCTGTCGTAGTGCTTCGTGATGCTTCACTGAAAAGCGGAGTAGTAAACTTGGAGATTTCCATCAAGGAGAACGAGAATTTCAAGGTAGGTTACGAAACAGATCGCTACCGCACAATAACCATCTCCGACAAATTGTCGAAGCCATCGAACTGGGAACGTTGTAGTCTAGATTATTACATAAGTGTTTACACCAAAGGTGTGCACCAGTTCATGATTGATGTTTCAGGTGAACGGTGGGACGAAGATTATATAAGTTCTTTAGCTGACTACGGATATGTGGAGTATCTGGGCTCTTACTTCGCTAAAAAATTGGAAGAGGTAAATGCAGAGCGTGTTGCAAATGGATTGGGGGTACTGCTTGAAGAAGACGGAACACCCGTTAAATTCGAGATAGACGACCCCTGGTCCTAATCGGCAGCGAATGAAGATTTTATTCATCTTAAAAATGCAACAATTATGATAAAAGACATATTAAATAAGAAGTTGATAGTCTTGCTCTTGGGAGCGGGACTCACATTGACCTCATGCTTCGAGGACGACAGCAAGGAAGGTCAGCCGATATCGGATATAACCATTGCGGACTTCGACCAATCCACCTACACAATAGTTTCCTATACAGGTCAGAAGTTGGAAATCGATCCTAGCATTGAGACGGGCTACCCCGAAAGCGACTTGGAATACCTGTGGACAATTGTACCAGTACAGAGTTCATCTAGTTTAACAGAATATGAGCAACCTACAGAAATCTCAACCGAGAAGAATTTGAGCTATGAGGTTAAGCTCGCTGCGGATACCTATACAATCTGCTTAAAAGTATCGGCCAAGAGCAATGGCTATGCAGTGACTAAGACTGCCAAACTGATAGCTACCACTCAATTCTCTCAAGGTTTTTACATCTTGAAGGAGACAACTGATGGTAATTCAGACCTTGATTTGCTGTTGAAGGATGGAACCTTTAGTGAGAACTTGTTGGCACAGTCACAAGAGGAGGGAGCGATGAAAGGAGCTCCGGTAAACTTGACTATTGCTTATTCACACAACTACATCAATACGGAAACCAATAAGATAAGTGGAGCCAATCTGATATGTGTGGCTACCGACCAGAGAAAGATTTCCGCATTCCGTTCTACGGACTTGAAGGAAATCTACAATCAGGACAATATGTTCTATGGGACCTTCGGTGATGACGAGATTCCTTATGGCATACAAACAGGAATGTTTGATACTCACTACTTCTCCAATAAAGGAGTTTGCTCGGTCATTATGAATGCCTTTAACGGAAAATATTACTCAGGCAAATATGGAACGTCGCCCGTAGAAACAGGTGGTAGCACCTATATCGTATACAACGATATGAACACTTGCTATTGGGACCAGGACGGTCACAACTTCTATCAAGTTGACTACAATGGAGGTATCACTCTGATAACAGAGTCCGATGGCACTGAGTTGAAGTTGTCCAATTACGATTGCGTTGGAGCGGGCAGTAACACCTACGCTGGAGCATTGTTTATTTTGCAGGACAAGACAACGAAGGAGCGTGTTGTATACGAGCTTGATGCATATAGCGCAACTTTCACAGCTAAATATGCAGTCGACTCTTCCAAACACATCGCCAAAAGTGACATTGTACGTGTGAATGCCCAACAAGGTTATTACATATATAGTGTAGACGACAATAAGCTTTATGGCTATGATTGGACATCAGGTGATGAAAAAGAGATGGCACTGCAAGGCATTGGTAATGGTGAGACAATCAATTACGTGTCCAACCAATATATCGCCCCAGGAAAATTTGGTAGCATGAGCGACGAATTCGATTATCTGGTTATCGGAACGAAGTCAGGCAGCAACGAGTATCACCTCTACTTCTACAATATGGTAGGTGGACAGCCTGATGGACAACCCATACTGAAGGCATCTGGCACAGGACGCGTCAACAACGTCCGTTTCATAACGCCTAAATTCACAAGTATGGATGCTATGTATGGTAATTGGGTAACTGTTGATTAATTGCTGAACCTAAAACCTCTAAACAAGTAATTATATGAAACGCAAACAATTCATCTGTATGTTGGCTTTGGCTGCATGCTCAGCGTTACAGGCACAGACCAACTTCAGGGAACTGACATTTGCGCAAGCCTTACAAGCCGCTGCACAAGAGGGTAAAATGGTCATGATTGACTGTTATACCTCTTGGTGCGGGCCTTGTAAGATGATGGCGGCAAAAGAGTTCCCCAAGAAAGAAATGGGCGACTACCTCAACCCGAAGTTCGTATGCATGAAAATGGATATGGAGAAGGGCGAAGGGCCCGACGTGAGCAAACGCTACGACGTGAACTGCTTCCCCACCTTTCTGTTCCTCGACAGCAAGGGCGAACTGCTCTTCCGCATGAGCGGGTCGATGGACACTGAGACATTCAAACAGAAGACAGAGGAAGGGCTCGCCAACACCGAGACCGGCATAGCCGCCATGATGAAACGCTACAAGAACGGTGACCGTTCCGAGGCATTCGTCAAGGAGTACATCGATGAGTTGCGTGCGAACATGATGCAGGGCGAGATAAGCAAGGTGGTGTCGGAATACCTGAAAGGGAAGACCGCTGCAGACTTAGTCGCCAACGAGGAGTACTTCAACATGTTCTGCAGCCACATCGACCAGCTGGACGACCCCTTGTTCCAGACGATGTATGCGGACAAAGAGGTGCTGATAGCTAAATATGGCAAAAAGGCCGACGACAAGTTCTACAACGTTCTGAAGAATCACCCCTTCCACTTCGCTACCTTCGATGGGAAGAAACTGGTATCGTACGACTTCAACAAGTTGGACGAGTATGTGGCCAAGCTGAAATCGGAGAAGGTGAAAGAGGCTGAGCAGATAGGTGCCTACTACCGCTATTATGTAGCCTTCTTCGAAAAGAATACCGACGAGGCATACAAACAGGCAAAAATCTTCAGTAAGTATGACATTCGTGATTATTGGACATACTACGCGATGTTGAGCGAGCTGAAGAATGCGGGCAAGGACGTGGAGCCGATGGCAAAGAAATGTATAAAGGCGCTGGAGAAACAGAAGAAAGCGTTGGATAGTACAGACGAGAAGGCCATCAAACGCATCGATAGGCAAATCAATCAGATGAACGACCTCATCGCATCCCCCAAGAAAGATTAAAAAAGATGAAATGGACGGCTTATCCAGTACCCTATTTACTGGGTAAGCCGTCTTTATTATAAAAACACGCTAAACTTTAGCTTTTATGAAGAAACAAATCCTTATGGCATTGGCTGCTGTGTTGGCACTGCCAGCAATGGCACAGACCAACTTCCGCCACATCACGTTCGACGAGGCGAAGGCAGCGGCGAAGGCCGAGAGCAAATTGGTATTCATCGACTTCTACACCTCTTGGTGCGGACCTTGCAAAATGATGGCCAACCAGATATTCCCGCAGAAAGAGGTGGGCGACTACTTCAACGCCAAGTTCGTCTGCGTGAAGTACGATGCCGAGAAAGAGGCTGCCGAACTAGCCAAGACATTTAAAGTGAATGCCTATCCGACCTTTGTCATCGTCGACGCCACAGGCAAACTGGTAGGCACGAAGGTGGGCGGCAACTTCGACGGACAAGCTTTCATAGATGATATCGAGGCCATCGCCAACCCCGACTTGAGTCCGGAACGGGTGAAAGCACGCTACGAAGGTGGCGAACGCACAGCCAAGGTGGTAGCCGCATACGCGAAGAACTTGATGGAAGAAGCATCCGAGAACAGACGCAAGCCGGACGAAACAAAGGTTGCAGAAGCCCAGAACGTTGTCAACAACTACTTCAATAGCCTGACAGACGCGCAGAAACTGGCTAACGAGAATGCCTTCATCTATACAAAGTATACCAAAACATTGGACAGCGATGCCGCCAAATTCATCATTGCTAACCATAACAAGTTCACAGAGCCGACTAAGGCGAAGGTGACAGAGGTACTAGAAACCCTTTATGGTAAGGAGTTGACAGAGTATCTGACTGGCAAGGACGTGGACGCGGCTTACGAGACGCTGAAGAAAGATATGCGCAACGTTGGAGCGAACAAGCAGTTCGAGGGTAGCTTCAAACTGATAGAGGTTCGTGCCCAAGGCGGATCAAGCGCATTGTTGGACTACTGCGAGAAGGAATTCAAGGGTATGGACAATGAGACCAAGATGACTCTGACATCCAACCTCAACAAAATGATTGACACGAACGACAAAGCCATTAAGGAGCGTGCTGCAAAGTTCATCCGTTCACAATTGGCAGAGATGAGTCTGACGGACATCTACAACTCGTTCATGCAGCTCTACCAGTTGGAGCAATAATAAACTAAGGATATATCAATATCGATATATATATTCTCTCTCTTAATATTAAAGGCATCTTCCAGATTGTGAAATTAGGAAGATGCCTATTTTTATATGTGTATCAACACGAAATTTGCCAGTTTAGGAAATATCACTACCTTTGCACAACAAACATAAAACGTAATACACTTATGGCACTTGCAATAGCATCCATACCAGTACTAACAGGCGAAGCTGGCAAGAACTTCGAAGCCGAAGCCCAGAAAACCTACGAGGCCTACCTCAACCGTAGTGAAGCCGAGAAACAAATCGTGGCTGAACGTTACGAGAAAGGCATGGCGGCCGTGCATAAAGTATTGGCGAAATCACACATCGGCAAGAAATGAGCTTTCTCTTCGACCAATGTTCCATCTACGACCTTACAGACCCGACAGAAATGTCGGGCTTCACTTGTGGTGACAGAGATCTCGACGACTTCTTCACCAACGATTGCTTTGCCTATGCTAAGCAACTATTAGGCAAGAGCTATTGTTATAGGTTAGACTCCGACCCCACACAAGTTGTTTGTGCTTTCACATTGGCCAATGCAGGAATTCGAGTGGACGACCTTCCTAACGCACGCAAGAAAAAGATAGAGGCGGATATTCCTCACGTAAAGTCCTTGAAGGATTATCCAGCAGTACTCATAGGTCGACTGGCTGTTTCAAAGGACTTTCGTTCACTACATATAGGTAGCGATGTACTCGAATATATCAAATACTGGTTTATAGACCCTTTCAACAAGACTGGATGTCGTTTCATTATCGTAGACGCATATAACGATGTTCAGACGATGGATTTCTACAAGAACAATGGCTTCAAACCAGTATTCAGTACTGACGACCAAGAGAAAAAGTACAGACACCTAAAACCGGAAGTATCCCTAAATACCCGTTTAATGTACTTCGATTTGTTGTCAGCGATATATGACTCTGAATAAATACTTTCTATCATTAAGTATCCAAGCGATATTATTTGGACAGAAAGCTACGCAGAACAATCATAATACAATGAATATGCCCCTTCCTAAATTTGAGATTAGGGAGAGGCATATTCACATATTTGGTACCTATTGAGCTAAACTACTTGACGGGGATCTTCAGCGTGACGGGCTTCACTCCGGAGGCTGATGCTTTGAAGATGAGCTCGCCGCTCTGACTGGCGCTGCGGACAATGGCGGTGGCGGCACCGCTGAAAAGATCCATCTGAGGTTGCTGGAACGAGAGCAACGAGGTGGGGTCGCCATTGGCAGTGGCCTCGAATGTGCCGGCACCGGTGACGGTAAACTTCACGCGTCGCGAATCGGTGGGCACGAGGTTGCCATCCTTGTCAGCTACCTGAATGGTAATGTAGGCCAAGTCGTCGCCATTGGCGGTGAGGGACTCGCGGTTGACGGTCGCCACCAAATGATGGGGTTTGCCAGCGGTGCGCACGGTCTGCTCGGCTACGGGACGACCGGCCTCATCATAAGCAACTACCTTCAGTTCGCCCGGTTCGTAGACAGTCTCGTTCCACATCAAACGGTAACGGGTCTGCAAGGTGGAATCGTTCTTCGCCCGCACACCCTGGCTCTTGCCATTGATGAAGAGCTCGGCCTTGGGATAGGAAGTGTAGACAAACACCGGCGTAACTTCACCCTCGCGACCCGACCAGTTCCAGTGCGGCAGGATGTGAAGCGTGGGCGACTGCGTGTTCCACAGGGAACGGTAGAGGTAGAAACGATCCTTGGGCAACGATGCCAGGTCGATGGCTCCGAAGACGGAACTATGGCTGGGCCAAGCGTCGGTGTCGTAGGGCGAAGGCTCGCCCAGGTAGTCGAAGCCGGTCCAGATGAACTGACCGAGCACCCATGGCTGCTCGTCCATCAGGAAGTCGATGTCCGGCAGGTTGCTCCATGAGCAGGTCTCGTTGTCGTAGCTATTGGACTGGTTATCGGGGTGCATCACCACATTGTGGTCACCGCCAAACGACACAGGGAAGTAGTATTTGCCACGTGAGGATACGGTGGAGGCTGTCTCCGAACCAAGGATAAGCTTCTGCGGCAACTTGTCGTAGGCGCGCTGATAGTGTTGCGGCTTGTAGTTGAAACCAGGGATATCGAGCGCGGCGGCAAAGCCGTTGTCGAGGATGCAACGAATCTGGTCCATACCACAGGTGACAGGACGGGTGGCATCGAGCGACTTCACGAGGTCCTGCAACATCACCAGTTCGGACACACCGTCCGGTCCCCACTGACTGGGCACCTCGTTACCGATGGACCACATCACCACGGAGGGGTTATTGCGGTAGCGCTTCACCATGTTGGTCACATCGCGCTCTGCCCACTCATTGAAGAAGGCACCGTAGCCATTGGGAGATTTCGGTCGGAAGCCCCAATCGTCGAACGGCTCCACCATCAGCATCACACCCATCTCGTCGCATAGGTCCACCAGTTCGGGGGCAGGCATGTTGTGGGAGGTGCGGATGGCATTGACGCCCATATCCTTGAGTTGCTCCACTCTGTAGCGCAGGGCCGACTCGTTGACAGCCGCGCCCAAAGGGCCGAGGTCGTGGTGTAAGCAGACACCACGGAACTTGGTTTCCACGCCATTGAGGAAGAATCCCTTCTGCGGGATGTACTCCAACTTACGGATGCCGAAGGGGGTATCGTAGCTATCCACCTCTTGACCGTTGACACGCAACGTGGTGTGGGCCGTGTAGCGCACGGGGCGCTCTGTGCTCCAGAGCTGGGGATTGGCCACAAGGAAGTTCTGGCAGAACTTCTGTCCATGGGCCGTGTAGACGGACTTGTCCGTAGCGACAGTTTTGCCGTCCGGACCAATCAAGTCGGTCGTAATCTCCACCTGCTCACCTTTGGTGCATCCTGCCAACTCCAACTCGAGCCGTACGGAAGCCTCAGCAGCTGACACCACCGGAGTGGTGAGGTAGGTGCCCCACACGGGGATGTGTACGCGGTCGGCATTCACTACGTGCACATTGCGGTAGAGCCCGGCACCGGGGTACCAACGGGAGGCACGCTCGAAGTTCTCCAACTCCACCACCAGCTCGTTGTCGCCAGGACGCACTGCCCCGTTGACATCAGCATAGAAGGAGTTGTAGCCATAGGGCCAATAGGCCACTTCCTGGCCGTTGACCTTCACGTGGGCGTTGCTCATGGCTCCGTCGAAGAGGAGGGTGATGCAACGGTTCGTGGTGTCGGCCACCTGAAAGATGGTCTTATAGGTACCTTGACCGATGAAGGGGAGTCCGCCCGTGCGACCTGTCTTCATGGTCTCGCGGGTCTCTCCATTCTGTTTCACGGCCACGCTCTGCAGGTCGTTGGCGCGGTCGAAAGGTCCGTAGATGGCCCAGTCATGGGGCACACGCACCTGTTGCCATTGGGTTGTGGTTGTGGGACGACCCTTGGTGAACTGCCATCCATCGTGGAGGGTAGTCACCAGGCGGTCGGCCTTCATGGGGGAGGTAATGACTCCCAGAAGAGCCACTACCGTCATAACTTTATATCTCATCTGCGCTTACTTTGTTTGTTTGAATGCATCGAGGGCTTCGGTGGGCGCACCATTGTCGAAGCAACCCAGTGTGTAGCCGTCGTTGTAGCCGGCGGGTGCCTCGGGCTCCCAGTAGAAAATGCCCTCCACATCGGCGGTCATCATCTTGGTGATGAGTTGGTTGCAGAGCGCTGCTTGGTCATAAGGCATTCCCAGTTCGCAAATCATCACGGGCTTGTTGTATTTCTGCTTCAGGTGGGTGATGTTGGCGATGCAGTCGTCGGCCACCTTGCTCCAGCCACCGGTCTCGCCAGCCTGCTCGGCCCAGTAGGGATAGACGGACATGCCTATCATGTCGTACTTGCCACCGTTCTCCTCCAGCAGGTCGAACATGCGGTCGTAGTACCACTGCTTGTTGCCGCTGTCGAGGTGTACGATCACCTTGGCATCGGGACAAACCTCCTTCACGGCATCGTAGCCTGCATTGTTGAGAGCGGTCAGCTCCTTGGGGTTGTCCACAGAGCCGGTAGGCAGCAACATGCCGCCGCGGGTCTCGTTGCCTATCTGCACCCACTCGGGGGTTACATTGACATTCTTCAGTGCTGTGAGCACATCCTTCACGTGGTCAGCCACGGCCGTCTTCAGTCCGTCCAGCGAGAGGGACTCCCATGCGGCAGGTTTCGTCTGGCTTCCCGGGTCGGCCCAAGTGTCGGAGAAGTGGAAGTCTATCATCACGCGCATGCCCAACTTGTCGGCACGCAGGGCCTTCAGCACCACATCGTCCTTGCCGTTCCATCCGGCCTTCGGATTAACCCACACACGCAGACGGATGGAGTTCACACCACAATAGTCGCGCAGCAGCTGCATGCACTCCATCTCCTGACGTTCCTCGCCGGGGGTGTAGAACTTGTTGCCCTCAGCCTCCAGTTGGGTGACCCAACTGACATCCGCCCCACGGGCAAAGCCTGTCTCTTTCACGATGGTAGCGGCACTGTTGTCCTGTCGCGGACTGGTTACCGGACCATCTTCGGTGCACGAGCCACACACCAAGGTGGTGGCCAGTGCCCATGCACATAATAAAGTATTCATTTTCATTAAAATCTGTTATTTAAGAGAATATGTATACGTTTGTTTTCCAAGGTCAACGGTGAGGATGTAGGTCTCGCCTGATGTCAACTCATTGTCACCATCGAATCCGTCCTTACCAAGCTTCAGCGTACCGCTGCCGCCACCGAAGTAGAGGTCCCAGCTGTCGTTGAAGTAGACTTTCACACCCCACGGGGTGTTGGCGGTCTTGACGAACTCTGCCGTGAAGACCTCCTTGTTGTCAGCGGACTGCGTCATAGGTTTCATGGCCCAGTCGTCGTTCAGTCCGGCATAGCTTACAGAGGTAATCTTGGTGAGCGAGTAAGTCAGGGCATCCAGCTTGAAGTCCATCACATAGAGTCCCTCCTCCGGAGCGGGGATGTTGCCGTCGTTCTCGGTAGTGTAGACGAGTGAGCCGCTGGTGCCCGTAGCGCCGTCAGCGCCCTTGTAGGCTTTGTTCCAGTCTTCCTCGGGATAAGCGCGGTAGCCCCACTCGGAGTTGATGTAGTGTGCGCCGCCGTATGCCTTGGTGGACTCATCGTAGAGGGTGAGGTAGTCGGAGAATCCGCTCCAGTCTACGAGGCCGGAGAAGAAGAGTTGCTGACCAACGGTCTCGTCCTGGGGAGCCTCGCCGCTTTGCAGGGTCCATGCCAACGGGTTGGAGAGGTCGAGCACCAGGTAGCTCTTGCCAGCGGGCATATCCACGGAGATGGCGCTGCCGGTCTCGCCAAAGGTAAGTTGGTTGCTCGTGCCGCCAAAGGCCACGGTCTGTTCCTTGGCCGGACCGGCATCGGTGGTGGAGTTGTCATAGAGACTGCCGGCTCCGCTGATGGTTACCGACAGGGTGCTGGCTGCGGTGAGGTTCACCTCCATGGTCCACTGATTGGCCTTCTGGTTATAGGTCATCTCGCCGCTGAGGTCGCCCGCCACGGTAAGGTTGTTGACGTAGAGTGCTGTCCAGTAAGGTTTCTTCGCGTCGACGGTGTTGACGGTGGTGTAGTAGCATCCCGTCAGACTGGGGAACCAGAAGTTCCACTTGCTGTCGTCCGAGGAGGCTAGGAAGGTGCTGTTGTCCTTACCCACGTTACCCCACACGATGTTGTTGGCCTCGCGCATGTACCAGTTGTACCATCCGCCCACGCCAAGGAAGCCGCGGTAGATGCCGTCCTCGTTGGGTGAAGCCAGCGTCATGCCGGTCTCAGCGTAGCTCTTGTCGAGCACAGTACCGTAGATGAGGTAGATGCGGTAAGGTTGCACGTTCACCTTCATGACCTGAGAGTATGTCGGTGTCTGGTTGTTGGCCAGCACGGAGCGTACACGGATGTAGAGGGGTGAGAGCACACCGTCGGCATAACCCAGACGGGTGAGCAGGGAGTTGAACTCCTCGCACAGGAACTGGCGGTAGCGCACGCCTTTGTCCATGCTGATGTCCACCGTGGTGGTGAAGGCTTCGTCGGCGGAGAACTGGACGGTCTCCTCGGCGGCGTTGACAGGTGCCTGCAACAGAGTGTCGGAGAGCGACAGTTGTCCGTCGCCGTTCCAATAGAGGGTCATGACCAACGCTTCGGTGTTGTCAGCAGAGAGGATGATGTCTCCCGTGGCGCCTCCCAACACAATCTGTTCGTCGGAAGGCAGGACGTAGACTTTGTCGATGTCGCTCTCACAGGAGGCGAAGCCCACGGCCGTGAGTGCCGACAGCAAAGTAGTCCGAATGATATTCTTTAGTTTCATAAGCTGTTATCAATAAAGTGGGTTCGATAGATTGGGGTTGGCTGTCAACTCCGATTCCGGTATGGGGTAGATGTTGTAACGGCTGTTCACTGCACGTCCGTCCAGCACGCCACCCTTCCATTGCCACAGATAGGTGTCGGTGGTGAACTCGTTGAAGCGCACCAGGTCGGTACGGCGGACTGACTCCAGGCAGAGCTCGCGGGCACGCTCGTCGAGGATGAAGTCGAGGGTAAGGTCAGCGTCGCCTATCTTGCCGCTCTCGTCCTGGTTGTAGGCACGCAGGCGCACCTTGTTCACAAGGTCGAGAGCCTCAGCCTTGGTGATGCCCGAGCCGCCACGCAGATAGGCCTCGGCAGCCATCAGGTAGACCTCGGCCAGGCGAATCATCGGATAGTCGGTGGAGCAACCTACGGCAGCAGTGTTGGAGGCGGCCTGGTTGTCGTCGGTCAGGTTGGTGAACTTCTGGTAGAAGTATCCCTCGGCCTGGTCGTCGATGGACTTGGTGAAGTACTGTGTCTGTCCGTCGGTGTAGAAGTTGCCACGTACATCCTTGGTGGAGGTGACGTCGCCGAACTTGGCCACCAGCTCACCACGGGCACGGAACATGCCCCATGCACTGGCGATGCCGTAGTCGGCAACGTTCTGGGTGCTGACGGTGCCGCACGAACCGCACACCATGTAGGTGCCGGCTCCCCATGTGACGGAGGTGGTGGCATCGGCTACCAGGGCGAACAGTATCTCGTGTGCACGCTTATAGTTGTCGGCATTGAAGAGTTTCTTATACTCCGGCTCCAGGTAGTAGGCGCTGTTGGAGATAATCTTGTGACAAGCGGTGATGCACTCGGTGTAGTACTTGGTCTCCACCGTTCCGCGGTATACGGCGCTGTTCAGGTAGAGGCGGCCCAGCAATGCCCAGGCGGTAGCCTTGCAGGCACGGCCATACTCGTTGCTGTCGGGCAGCGCGCCGTCGCCGTCGGCCACCAGAGCTTTCAACTCACCCTCGATGTAGTCGAAGAGTTGCACTCCGTCGTAGGCCTCGGGGATGTAACCGGTTACGGGCGTGTCCTCGTCCACCTTAGGTCCCTGGCGGAAGAGGTCGAGCACCATCCAGTAGCTGAAGGCGCGCATGAAGCGGGCCTCGGCCTTGTAGTTCTTCAGTTCGGCTTGCTCCGCGGTGGTGAACTTCGCCAGTTCATCGTCGGTGGTGTGGCGAATCATCTCGTTGCAGAGGGCGATGTTGAAGTAGAGCCAGTAGTAGGTGTCGGACACCCATCCGTCCTTGGTGCTCCAGGTGAGGTAGGTCAGGTCGGTGACGTTGGTACCCGAGAGCCAGGTGTTGGCCACCTCGTCGGTACCGGCCTCCTGCAGGTGGAAGTATCCACGGGAGAAGTCGAATCCGTTGACGGAGGAGAGGTCCTTGTCGTTGCCTCCCTGGTCCTGGCCCACCAGCACATACGAGGCATAGATCTTTGCCAGCACACTTTTGTAGCTTGCCGCGTCGGAGTAGACCTGCTGCGAGGTGGTCTCCGTCACCGGCATCTGATTGAGGTCATCGGTACAGGAGCCGAAGAGGCCGCCCATACTGACGATGACGCTTGCTATGATGATATACTTTTTCATTGTTCCGATATTAGAAATTAAGTCCTATAGTTACCGAATAAGTACGCGGACGGGGATAGACGGAGGTGTCCACTCCAGTGGAGCTCTCCGGGTCTACGCCCGAGTACTTGGTGATTGTGAACACGTTCTGCACCATAGCAGAGACGTGCAGTTCGAGTCCCTTGTAGATGCGTCCGAAGTCGTAGGCCAACTGGAGGTTGTCCATCTTCAGGAACGAGGCATTCTCCAGGTAGTAGTCGCTCTGGTACTGCCGACGGGTGAACTGTGTATCGAGATAGCTTTTGTGTACGTTGTTGAGTTGGAACGAGTTGTAGCTCACGGTCTCCCAGGCTCCGGTGTTCATGGCCATGCCATTGAAGATGTAGCCGCCCACGTTGGCGCGCAGTGAGGTGGAGAGGGTCCACTTCTTGTAGCTGAGCGAGGTAGAGAGTCCGAAGATCCAGTCGGGCGAGGGTGAGTGGGTGTGGTAGCGGTCCTTGGTGGTTATCTCGCCATCGCCGTCGAGGTCAGCGTAGACGCCTTCCAACGGGCGACCTGTCTCCGCATCGTAGAGCTGCTTGTAGAGGTAGAACGAATAGGGAGCGTAGTTGGTGGAGAACACCTGCATCTGGTAGGCATCAATGTAGGGACCTACCTCGGTGTCGGGACTGGCGGCACCCTTTATCAGGGTTAGGTTCTTGATGCGTGAGCGTTGCCAAGTGGCGTTGGCAGTGACGTTCCACGACCAGTCCTTGGTGCTCACCAGGTTGGCGGTGAGGGCCAACTCCACACCTTGTGAGTTGACGTTACCTACGTTCTCCAGCATCTGCTTGTCGAAGTTGGTGCCGGCAGGTACGGGCACGGTAGCCAACAGGTTCTCCGTCTTGCGGGTGTAGTAGTCGGCCGAGAAGGTGAAGCGGCCATCGAGGAACGCGAGGTCGATACCGAAGTTCCACGACTTCGTTGTCTCCCACTTCAGGTCGGGGTTATATGCCTCGGGGCGGTAGGTGTAGACGGGATTGCCGCCAAACTGATACTGAGCGCCGTCAAGTCCGCGGGTGTAGACGGGGATGTAACCATAGTTGGTGATGCCGTCCTGCTGACCAGTGACACCATAAGACGCGCGCAACTTCAGGTCGTTGACCATGGGGAGCAGGGGCTCGAAGAATTTCTCCTTCGACACACGCCATGCCAAAGCTACCGAGGGGAAGGTACCCCAGCGGTTGTCCTCGGAGAAGCGTGACGAACCGTCGCGACGTACGGTAGCCGTCAACAGGTAGCGGTCCATGAGGGTGTAGTTGACGCGGCCGTAGTAAGAGAGCAGCGTGTGGCGCTGGTCGCTGGCGGCAACGGAGGACTGAGACTCGCCGTCCACATTCAGGATGGCATAGAACGGAGTGGCGTATTTCCAGAACTGATAGTCGTAACCTACCGTCACGTCCACATTGGAGCGGATGGCCTCTATATCCTTATTATAATTGGCATAGATGGTGAGCAGGCGGTTGTAGTTCTTCTGCGGTCCGTAGTTATAGTCGCGACCGGAGGTAGAGTAGTTGGAGTAAGCCTCGCGGGGCACATACACGTGGCCCTGACCTTTGGACCAGTCGTAGCCGGCCGTGGCGTGCAGCTTCAGTCCGTCTACCCAACGTACGTTCCAGTCCACATCGATGTTGCCTATCAAGCGATAGACGTCGGAGGTGGATTTGTATTGTTTGAGCAGTCCCACCGGGTTGGCAACGGCACCCGTCACCACGCCACCGTCCTCGTCAACAGGCTCGGTGTAGCCGCCATAGGCTTCGCTGCCGGAGTAGACCGGCAAGGTGGGGTTGAACGTGGCACCGCCCCAGATGGAGCTAGTGTCGGCGAAGCGGTTCTTGGAGTAGGTTCCCTTCAGGCTGAAGAGGAAGCGCAGCTCGTCGTTGAAGAACTTCGGATTGAGGTTGAGGTTACCGGTGAGGCGTTTCACATTGTCGGTCATCAGGATACCATCCTGGTAGTAGGCACCGGCGGAGAGGCGGAAAGGCAGCCATTCGGTAGCGCGTCCCGACACGCTGAGGTTGTTGTCCGAACCGAAGGCCGTCTGGAAGATCTGGTCGTTCCAGTCGGTGCGTGCGTCGCCCAGCTGTGCCTTCTGCAGGGCCGTACCGTTTTGGTTGATGACGTTGATGAACTCGTCGGTGGAGAGCATGTCAGAGGTCTTCGTCTTGGCGGAGAGGGAGTTGGTGGTCTGGAACGAGAACTTCAGTCCCTCGCCGCTACCCTTCTTCGTGGTGATGATGATGACACCATTGGAGGCACGCGAACCATAGATAGCGGTGGAGGATGCATCCTTCAGCACCGTCATGCTCTCGATGTCGTTCGGGTTGATAAGGCTGAGGAAGTTGCCGCTGCCGCTCACCGAACCGCCGACCTCCATAGGCACGCCGTCGATGACTATCAACGGGTCGTTGGAAGCGTTCAGTGAGGCACCGCCACGGATACGTATGGTGGAGCTGCTCGAGGGAGAGCCGCCACTGTTCACTATCTGCAGACCGGCAATCTTACCGTTGACCAGTTCCTCGGGCGAGGAGATCATACCTTTATTAAAGTCTTTGTCGCTGACAGAAGAGATGGAGCCGGTGAGGTCGTCCTTCTTGCGCACACCGTAACCGATGACCACCACCTCGTCCAGCAACTGGTTGTCGGGCTTCAGGGTAACGTTGATTACGTTGTTGGCAGGGATGTTCAGCATCTGGGTTTGGTAACCCACAAACGAGAAGTTCAGCTGCTTGGCTGAGGAGGGAGCTTTCAGGGTGTAATGTCCGTCCATGTCGGTAGTGACACCGATAGGCTGACCTACAACCGTCACTGTGGCACCGATAAGCGGTTCACCAGTTTCATCCAGGACGGTACCCGTCACCGTCCGTTGGTCTTGGGCGTATGCCGAAACGGGTAAGAGGAGCAGGGCGAGCAACAAGTGCCACAGGCAACTCCTTATTCCGGCAACCCGATGAGCGTTTTTCATTGAACTATAGTTTTTAGTTATCAATCAAAGGCAATCCTGTTTGGCCATCACTTGAAAAGAGAAGGTGAGTGTTTCCCAGGTTCAAGGCCTCCAAAGGGTATACCATGAAGACTTCATCGGTCTTCGTGGCAAAGCTAGTGGATTGTTCCGTCACCGCCGACAATATCCCGGACAAAGGATGCAACATTTGGGACACACCCCGCGTAAATGCGCCCATTTACGGGCTTTCGTCCATTTTCTTGCAGGCGTCGGTCGGCGGTTTGTTGCTCACTACCCTACCCCTTCGCGGACCAGTACGCCCCTCCACGACATAGCCCACTTCCACGACAAAAGCATAGTCCACATCACAGCAGGTGCGACTCCACTACCCAGTAGAAGCGAGTCTGTCCCCCGACAAAGGCAGGTCTGCTCCCTATAGAACAATGATGAAGGTTGGTTGACACGTGTCACACAATCGGTTGACACGTGACGCACGATTGGTTGACACGTGACAACCAACCAAACGAATGACACCTCTTGTACCAACGAACTGGTAGTGTTGGGCTTTACAATCTATTATATATGTTCCGGTGAGAGGAACGTGCGCTGGAGCGCAAAGGACTGGCCGGCTTCGGCCATCCCAACGTGAAGCCCATACAGATTTACACAAAAATCGTTGAAAGCAAGAAAGTTGAATCGGTAAATCTGGTGGACAATGTATTCGATTGGCTAATTGGCCGAAATATTACCATAAAAGATGTCATCAATAAAACCTAGGTAATTTTTCGTGCAGAACATAGTCTATTATTCAGATTTTATAGTACCTGTAAATTAGGAGACTGACTAGCCGTCAAAAAGCCATTCTTAGAATGGCGAAAAAGAATCCTTCCATTACAAGAGAAGATCTCATAGAATCCCTTGGAATTTCTTTAGCGACACTGAGAAGAGAAATCGCGGCACTCCGAGCCAAAGGGATCATTATTTCACGCGAAGGAAGCGATAAGAACGGAACTTGGATAGTAAGCAAGGCCAAATAATCACTCTGCCTCCGGCCGATAGGCACTGGGCTGCACTCCATACATGGACTGGAAGCATTTGGCGAAGTAGGACGGGGTGTTGAAACCTACCATGTAACTGACCTCGGAAACGGTGAAGTGGTGCTGGCCTAGGAGCATGGCAGCCTTCTGTAGGCGGACGGTGCGGATGTAGTCCAGCGGACTCATGCCTATGTGCTTCTTGATGATGCGATAGAGCTGCTTGTTGGGGATGCCACACTTCTCGCAGAGGAGGTTCACATTGAGGTCGGGGTTGGCGATGTTGGCCTCCACAGTCTCCGCTATCTTGGCAAGTTGCTTCTCCACGGCGGACTCCGCCTCGATGGGTTTCACCTCGGTGAGGGCTTTTATGCGCAGACCTTCGGTAATCTTCGCACGCGACTGCAACAGTTGCTTGATGCGTGCCAGGAAAGGCTTGGGCTCGAAGGGTTTCCCCATGAAGACATCGATGCCGAGTTGGATGCTGGCGTTCTCCGTAGCGGGGTCGTCCTTAGCCGTGAGCATAATAATAGGTATGGAGGCAAGCCGAGGGTTCTGCTTCAGCTGCCGACACATCTCCAGGCCGGACATCACAGGCATCATCTCGTCCACCACCAGCAGGTCGGGTACAAAAGAAGAGGCGATGGCCAGTCCAGCCCTGCCGTTCTCGGCGGTGAGCACAGTGTAGTCGCCCTTCAATAGACTGACGACGAAGGAGGATATCTGTTTGTTGTCGTCCACCACCAGTATCTTCGGGCGGTCGGTGTCGGTGGCCTCCACAGCAGTTTCGGCCTCGGTGGACACGGACTGTTCGGCAATGGGCAGGGTGATGCTGATGGAAGTGCCCTGCCCCTCCTTGCTGTAGAGGTTGACGGTGCCGTGCATCAGCTCCACGTAGCGCTTCACCAGATAGAGACCAATGCCGGACCCCTCTTGACGCTTGGCGGTCGCTTGCGAGCGGAACATGCGCTGGAACACCAAGGACTGGTCGGCCTCGGCAATGCCCACGCCATCGTCGGCTACGGTTATCTCCACGCGGTCGGCATAGCGGGCGATGCCACAGGTGACCGTGGCTCCATCGCCGGAATATTTGCAGGCATTGGAGAGGAGGTTGGTGATGACTGACTCGAACTTCACGGCATCGGCCTTTATCAACAACTGCGGACAGGAGGCATGGAAGAGGAAGTTCTTCTGCCGATAGTTCTCCTTGAAGGTGTCGCAGATACCCCGGCAAAACTCCACCACATCGAAGGTGGACTGTATGAGCAGGTCCTCGTCGTCATCGTCCAGATGGTTCAGTTCCAGCGTGCGGTGTATCAGTGTGTTCAGCTTCACCGCATTGTCGTAGACCATCTCCAGGGAGTGGCGCCGTTCGCTGTCGCGCTCCTTCTCCTTCAGCAGACTGACGGGGCCCAATATCATGGAGAGCGGTGTTTTCAGGTCGTGCGAGATGTTGCTTAGGAAGGTAAGTTTGCGTTCCACCTGGGCGATGGTCTTCTTGCGCTCTTCCTCCTGGCGCTGGCGCAAGCTCCGCCGGCGGTAGGAGTAGACGATGGCGAAGACGATGGTCACTAATATAATAAGGTATAGCAGGACGGCCCACCACGAGAGGTAGACCGGCGCGCTGACGGCCAAGGCGACGGTGACGGGCGGCAGGGGCGAGCCAACAGTCTTCACCAACAGATAGTAGTGACCCATAGAGAGATTGGTCAGTACGATTTCGTTCACGCCCTCGGGCAGCATCACCCACGAGTCGGTGGCATCCGTCGGCGAGGAAGAGAGGGTGTAGGCATAGCGTTGGGCGGTCTCGGGACTAAAGTCGAGGGTGCTGACCAACAGCGTCACGTTACCCCCGTGGCGCACAGTGAGTTCCTTGGGACTGCCGCCATGACTGAGCATGTCCACATAGGCCGTATCCTGCCGATAGAGAATCATGTTGATGGCTTTGTAGCCCTCGGCCGCTCCCAGTTTGGAACGGTCCACCTCCGTCAGTTCGTCCACACCGCCCAGCAGCACGTTACCCGTTCGCTCATCGTCCATCATGGCGGTGTAGCCCTTGGGCGGGATGGGCAACAGCGTCGGTTGCAGGTCGCTCACGCGCACAGACCACACATTGCTGAGGGTGGAGACCCACATCTCCTCGCCTACCCTGGCCAGTGCCAGCACCGACTCGTCCGACCCGGTCTGGGGGAAGCGGCAGAGGCGTGAGGTGCCGTCCGTTTGGAACACGACGACGCCACCTTTGAACGAGCACCACAGCGCACCCGTCCCGTCGAGACAGATGTGCGAGGGCGACGACCCGGTGAGCGCCTCGATGTCGTAGCGCTCCATCTCGCCCGTAGCGGTATGGAGTCGATGGAGACAGTTATCGCGGAACAAGAGCATCCACAGGTTGCCCTTGCCATCCACCACCAGGTCGCTGACGAAGTCGTTGGGCAGACCCTGCTCGGCATTGAGCAAGCGGTCGGAGGTGACCACCCCACCGGGTTGGTTGAACTTGGACTTCTCCACGCAATGGAGTCCACCCAGGTAGCAGCCTACCCACAGGTTCGGCCCCTCTTCCTCGAGGGCATAGACCCAGTTGGAGGCGTGTCCGCCAAGGCTGTCCACCACATGGAAAACGTCGAACCCGTCGGTCTGGGGACAGAAGCGGTTGATGCCGCCATCCGTAGCGAGCCATATCAGCCCGTCCTCGTCCTGACGGATAGCACGGATGCGGTTGTGCGACAGGGCATGCGGTGCCTCCGCGTGGCGATACCAGCGGGTCTGTCCGTCCGGGGCGATGCGTATCACGCCATTGGTGCCGCCCAGCCACAAGTCACCTTGCCGGTCGCGGAAGATGGAGTATATCTCGTTGCCCTCGCCGGAATGGACCAGGGTGCTCAGTTTCACGGGGTGGATGACACTGGAGTTGGAGGCAATGGAGAAGCCACGCTCGTGACCCGCCCACACGTTGTTGTTGGCATCGGAGAGGATGCACCATATCTCGTTGTCGGACAGGGTTCCGTCCAAGCGGGAGTCATGGTGATAGTGACGCATGGTCATGCTGTCGAGGTCGAACACACCATTATTGGTGCCCACCAGCAGATGTCCCGTGGCTGTACGCGCCAGGCTCTTCACATTGTTGCCGTCGAGGGAGTTCACCCGTCGCCAAGAGTCTTTGGCGGGGGCATAGTTGTAGAGGGCACCTTCGCTACCCAGGTAGATAGACTCCCCGTCGGGCGACTCCAGCAGACAGTTGACAAAGAGCGACGTCAGTTGCCGCCCATCGCACGTCGCCCTGACCGCATCGAACCGCTTCGCGGCAGTGTTCCACCGTGCCAGTCCGTTGTAGGTGCCGGCATAGACCACACCCCGGGCATCGCGCAGCAGACAATAGACCGACTTATGGGGCAGTCCGGCGGAGAGGTCGGTCAAGCGGCCGTCCTTCAGATTCAGGCGGTAAGCCCCATAGAGGCTGCCTATCCAGAGGTCGTCGTCCACCAGCAACAGGGAGCGAATCTCCTTGGGCATCTCGCCGGTCGACACGCCTTCGTAGTCATTGGCACGCCCGGTCAAATAGTTATAGACGGAGAGTCCGTTGTTGCTGCCGATGTAGAGCCTCAAGTCCTTCTCCACGATGGCGTAGACCTGTGTGCCGAACATGCCGTCGCGACCCACGGCATGGGCGTTCACCCCGTCGTAGAAGTAGAGCCCGCTGTTGGTGCCTACCCACATGAGGCCTTGGCTGTCGGCGAAGAGGTTGAAGACCACCACCTTCTTGCCGTCGATGCGCACATTCTTCCACTCCAGGTCGGTGTGGTCCAGCCCACCAATGCCACGGCTGGCACTAAAACACATCAGTGCGAGCGTCAACGCGGCCACAAGGCCCATCAGTCGTTTGCCTATCTCCCTTATCGCCATTGTTGATACGAGGTTTATCATCCGCTTGCAAACATACAAAACAGCGCCCGTATGCGCAACATTTCGCCCCGCAAAAGCCACACGGCTGCGGACGGACTATGCAACATTTCGGACAAACCGCCCCTGTCTTTCAGATAAAATACACCCATCGATAGCACGGGTTCATGCTATTTTTGCAGCGTGAAATTACAAATCTGATTATATTTGCAAAATGAAGAAATCTAATACCTCTCTACTAGCGGCAGCATTGCTGGCAGGCACCTCACTGGTGGCGTCGACGCTCTCCGCACAATCAGTCTACCCTGGCCTTCACAAAGGGAAACTGCAGAAGACAACCGTAGCCCCTATGCAGATGGAAGGCTTCGACCTGAAAGATGTACGCCTGTTACCAAGCCGCTTCCGCGACAACATGCTGCGCGACTCCGCCTGGATGGTGTCAATCTCCACCGATCGCCTGCTCCACAGCTTCCGCACCAATGCGGGCGTGTACGCCGGGCGCGAGGGAGGATACATGACCGTGAAGAAGCTGGGCGGCTGGGAGTCGCTGGACTGTGAGCTGCGAGGCCACACCACCGGTCATCTGCTCTCAGCCTACAGTCTGATGTATGCCGCCACGGGCAGCGAGATATTCAAGTTGAAGGGCGACAGCCTGGTGAGCGGATTGGCGGAGGTGCAACGGGCACTAGGCAACGGCTACCTCAGCGCCTACCCCGAGGAGCTGATTAACCGCAACCTGCGGGGCACCAGTGTGTGGGCCCCATGGTACACCCTGCACAAACTCTTCTCAGGACTGATAGACCAATACCTCATGGCTGACAACGCACAGGCGCTGGAGGTGGTGAAGGGTATGGGCAACTGGGCCTACGAGAAACTCCACCCACAGAGCGAGGAGACACGCCGACGGATGATACGCAACGAGTTCGGCGGCATCAACGAGTCGTTCTATAACCTCTACGCCATCACCGGCGACGAGCGTTACCGCTGGCTGGCCACCTACTTCTACCACAACGACGTGATAGACCCGCTGAAGGAGGAGAACGACGACCTGGGCACGAAACATACCAACACCTTCATCCCCAAAGTGATAGCGGAGGCACGCAACTACGAGCTGACGGGCGACGAGGCGAGCCGACGGCTCACCGACTTCTTCTGGCACACGATGACGGAGCATCACACCTACGCCCCGGGCTGCTGCAGTCAGAAGGAGCACTTCTTCGACACGAAGCAGTTCTCGAAGTTCATCAACGGATACACGGGCGAGACCTGCTGCACCTACAACATGCTGAAGTTGAGCCGCCACTTGCTCTACTGGACCGGCGATGCCCGGGTGATGGACTTCTACGAGCGGGCACTCTACAACCACATCCTCGGGCAACAAGACCCCGAGACGGGCATGGTATGCTACTTCCTGCCCCTGCTCTCCGGTGCCCACAAGGTGTACAGCACTCCCGAGAACTCGTTCTGGTGCTGCGTAGGCAGTGGTTTCGAGAGTCATGCCAAGTATGGCGAGGCCATCTACGCACACAGCGGCAAGGGACTCTATGTGAACCTCTTCATCCCCTCCGAGGTCAACTGGAGGGAGAAGGGACTGACCCTGCGGCAAGAGACCCGCTTCCCCGAGGAGGAGACGGTGACCTTCACCATCGGTGCCGAGCAACCCGTGGCCACCACCCTCTTCCTGCGCTACCCGTCGTGGAGCGGCAAGGCAAGTGTGACGGTCAACGGCAAGTCGGTGCGGGTGAAGCAGACTGCGGGACAATACATCGCCCTCACCCGCACCTGGAAGAGCGGCGACACCGTCACGGCCCGCTTCCCGATGCAGTTGACCATAGAAGCCACACCGGACAACAGCCACAAGGGAGCACTCCTCTACGGACCGGTGGTGCTGGCAGGCGAGCGGGGCACAGAGGGCATGCAGTCGCCCGCGCCCTACTCCAACCCGCAGCTCTACAACGATTACTACACGTATGACTACCATATCCCCGCCGACCTGCGCACCACGCTGAGCATCGACCTCCGTCACCTGGAGCGCACAGTGCAGCGCACGGCCACCGGACTCACCTTCACCACCCCGCAAGGCGATGTCATCCGTCCGCTCTACGACATACACCGCCAGCGCTACGTGGTCTACTGGGATTTGGAAGAGGCTAAATGATGTTATACCTATATACATATTACATACCATGATGAAAAGAATACTACTCGTCTGTCTGGCCGTCGGCCTCACGTTGGCTCCCGCAAAGGCTGAAAAGGTGAAACACCCCTCGTTGCTCTACACGCAGCAACGCATCGACCTGGCCAAACAGCGAATGGCCAACGAACCCCTGATGGCGGAGAGCTGGAAGCAGCTGAAGGAGGAGGCCGACAAGAAGTTGCAAGCCACCAACATAAAGGACTTGAGCTACCTCTCACTGGCCTACCTAATGACGGGCGACAAAGTCTACTCGGACAAGGTGAAGGAGATACTGTTGAAGGTGACGCAGGACAAGACCTGGGGCAGCGAGGAGATGCTGGCCCGCACCCCCGTGTGGCGCGGCGACCTGGGACTGGCCAACAAGGCTTACCTCTCAGCCATCGGCTTCGACGCCATCTACAACGACCTCTCCACCTCGGAGCGCAAGCAGATAGCCAACGACCTGCAACGGCTCGCCCTGGAGCCCTGCCTGGGCGACTGGGTGAACGAGCCCACACGCATACACTCCCTCAACTCCATGGGCCACAACTGGTGGACCTCGTGCGTCTGCATGGGCGGCATACTGGCCCTCAGCCTGCAGAATGAGTTGCCCGAGGCTCGCGAGATGGCGGACTTCGTCAACGAGTCGCTGCCCGAGTGGTTCGACTTCGAAGGAGACGTGCTGCAACAGAAGTCCAAGACGTTCGACGATGCCGGCGGCATGTACGAGAGCCTCAACTACGCCAACTTCGGCGTACAGGAGGCGCTGCAGTTCCGCTTGGCATGGAGCAACATGAACCCTGGCCGCAAGCTGCCCGAGATACCGCAACTGAAGAAGCTCACCAACTACTTCCTGCACGTCTGCTATCCCCGCACGGGCATGCTCTACGACCTCAACTTCGGCGACAGCCACAAGAACGTGACGGCGGAGAGCACCCTGATGTTGCTCTACGCCATGGGCATCAAAGACGACAACATACTGTGGTACATCAAGCAGGTGGAGCAGGGGCAACACCGCGACGGATATTTCCTCAACCGCCCCATGGGATTCCTCTTCACACCGCGGCTGGACAATGCCCCCGAGGAGCCGACGCTGGCCAAGTCGCAACTGTTCTCCGACTTCGGATGGGCCACGATGCGCACCTCGTGGCAGAAGGATGCCACCATGCTGGCCGTGAAGTCCGGCATGACGTGGAACCACTCGCACGCCGACGCCAACTCGTTCGTGCTCTTCCACAAGGGAGTGGACATTCTGAAGGACGCCGGCAACTGTTGGTACCCCAACCCGGCCTACCGCAACTACTTCTTCCAAAGCCAGGCACACAACGTGGTACTCTTCAACGGCGAGGGACAGCCGCGCGAGCAACAGTACCACGGCTCCACGCTGCGTGGCTATCTCCACTATCTGATGGATACTGACAACGTGAAGTATGTGTTGGCCAACGGCACAGGCCCCTACTCCAACAACTTCAGCCGCAACTTCCGCCATTTCCTCTGGATAGACAACGTCATCTACGTCATCGACGACCTGAAGACCCACAAGAGCGGACTCTTCGAGTGGCTGTGGCATCCGGGTGGCGAAGCCAAGAAGAGCGGCATCGACCTCAACATCACCAACGGCGACGCGTCCGTCATCGTACGTCCGCTCTACCCTAAGATGCTCGCCAAGTCGGACTTCGTGCACGACTATCCCGAGGACCTCTACTGGGAGGTGATAGAGACCGACGACGAGACGCTGAAGGGCAAGGAGAGCTACTACTCGTTCCACCTGCCGGGCGAGACCAACCGGGTGAAGGGCCTCACCGCCATCATCCTGAAGGAGAGCCCCACGGACACCGACCTGCCCTACATGGAGAAGCGTGAAGGCAAGGACTGGATCGGCCTGCGTGTGCACAACAAAGGCCGCGTGACGGACATCTACATCAACCAACTGGCTGACGGCCGACTGATGCACAACAACTCGTGGATAGAGGCTGACGGATGGACCACGGACGCCTACCTGTTCGCCGTCACCTACGACGAGGGTACGTCCGCCGCCGAGTCTACCGAGCGATTCATCTGCTACGGCAGTGCGCTCCGCCGCGGCACGGACACCCACTTCTCGTCGCTAGCCAAGCTCTTCGTCATCCAGAAGCAGGAGGGCAACACGCAGCACCTCTGGGTAGAGGGCCAATCGAAGGCACACGCCTTCATCCGCTCTGCCAAGCGCCCCACCGCCCTGAAGGTGAACGGACAGCCCACCCCCTTCACGTACAAGGACTCGCTGATGGAGCTGCGCACCACGAGCGGAAAGAGATGAATCGTTTTGTCTGCATATTGATAAACAGACACCAATGATGTAGAAAACTTTTGCAATGTTTTCCACTTAAAATATCTTAAACTGGCGGGCGTAGATGTTGTAATTCAATTAGATATTCATATCTTCGCAGCGACGAAATAAACTCAGAACAATGACACATCTCGAATCCTATATAAATAAGATGAAGGAGGGCCAGATACTATTTGTATCCGACCTGTCTCCTATTTACGGGAACGAGAAAGTTGCCAGCCGCGCATTGTCCACCGAGGAAAAGAGAGGCAACATCGTAAGGCTCTCCAACGGGATGTATCTCCGTCCCAAAGTGACACGCTTCGGCCCTCTCTATCCTACCATAGATGAGATGATAGCAACCATCGCGAAGCGCGACAAGGCACAAGTGCTACCTTGTGGGGCTACCGCCCTCAATATGCTGGGGTTGTCCACGCAAGTGCCGACAAAGTACACCTTCCTCACTACAGGAAGCGGACGCACACTACGAATCGGCAACCGCACCATAGAGTTGAAGCGTAGTGTGCCACGCAACTTCGCTTATCAGACAAGACTTGCAGCTCTGCTCGTCCAGGCCCTAAAGTCTTTGGGTGCAGACAACGTCACAGATGCCGAAATCTCCGTGATTAGAGACCTCGTGAGCAAAGAGACAAACAAAAAAGCCCTCACAAACGACATCTCCATGATGCCGGCATGGATGAAGAAGCTACTATTAACCAACACGAAAGTGGAAATATGACACTCTGGATAAAGCACAACAAATCGGAACGGCTGGCTATGCTCCAACGGGCAGAAGAAAAGTTCGGCATCAACCAAGTAGCCTTGGAAAAGGACTGCTGGGTAACTATGGTCCTCAACGCCTTGTTTCGCTGTTCATGCAACGAACACATGATATTCAAGGGAGGAACAAGTTTAAGCAAAGGATGGAACTTGATAGAGCGCTTCAGTGAAGACATCGATCTTTCCATAAGCCATGAATTCTTTGGCATTGAAAAGACCACGAAGAACCAACGCGAGAAATTGCGCAGAAAGGCTCGCCGATATATTCTCGATGTGGTCTCTCCGGAAATGGAAGCCAACCTGAAAGCATTGGGAGCGAAAGGATTTCAGATAGAGAACGTAACAGAGACCATCGATGAAGATGGAAACCTCCGTCCCGTAGACAGCGACAAGGACCCATCCGTCATATTGGTGCATTATGGTTCACTGTTCGAAAACGGCATCGAATACATTCCACCCTACGTAAAGATAGAGATTAGCTGTCTGTCGATGAACGAGCCAACAGAAGAGCGCGCCATTAGTTCGTACGTGGAACAGACATTCCCGGGAGAAGACAATTCCGCCACATCGTCCATCAGAACCGTTGTGCCAACTCGTACATTTCTAGAGAAAGCATTCCTGCTGTGCGAAGAGTTTCAAAAACAGACACCCCGTCACGTACGCATGTCACGTCACCTCTATGACTTGGAGAAGCTCATGGATACCCCATTCGGCAGAGAAGCCTTATCTGACGCGTCCTTATACCAACGCATCGTCACCCATCGATCCGTCTATTACGCTGTAGGTTATGTGGACTACGCAAAGCTTCAGCCCTCGACCATCAACTTCATTCCTCGTGATGAGATTCTCGAAGATTGGAGAAAAGACTATAATGAAATGCGCTCGCACTTCATCTATGGCAAAGCCGTGACGTTCGAACAATTGCTGCAACGCATAAGCGAACTGCAAGAGCGATTTAGGGATATAGGGAAAGGTGCGGCAGATTAAATCCCCAAATATTTGGAGAATCATCTGCGTCAGTTATCCTACAAATAATGTATATTTGCACCAATGATGTCTCTCGGGCGATTTGTACGGGAGGGAATAAAGAATAGAATACCATGAAAGATATGTTTTGTATGGGAGAGGCCTCCCGTTGCCTCCTTTGTGAAAACGCTCCCTGCAGCGCGGTCTGCAGCCAGGGCGACCCTGCTAGAATGTTGCGCGCCATACGGTTCGACAACCAGTCGAACGCGAAGAAGTGGGTTGACGGATGTACGGACGAAGAGCTGCAGAAGGCCGAGCAGGCCTGCATCCATTACGACCGCCCCATCCGCATACGGGAGATTGCCGAGCATCTGAAACAAGAGACGGACAATGCCAACACGCCTCATACAAACGAGACGGGAACCCAGCCCGACCTAAGCATAGAGTTCTGTGGCGTGAAATGCGAGAACCCCTTCTTCCTGGCGTCCTCTGCCGTCTGCACCAACTACGAGATGGTGGCCAGAGCATTTGAGGCCGGATGGGCAGGCGTGTTCTACAAGACCATCTGTCTGGAAGAGATACACGAAGTGTCGCCCCGCTTCGACTCCGTCGGCGAAGAAGGCGACACGGGCAAGTTCTATGGGTTCCGCAACATGGAACAGCTCAGCGAGAATCCCGCCGAAGTGGACTTCGACATCCTGCGAAGACTGAAGGAGAACTACCCGCAGAAGATTGTCATCGCAAGCATCATGGGCCAGACCCTAAAGGACTGGGCACAGTTGGCGCACATGGCTGAAGACGCCGGACTGGATGCGGTGGAGCTCAACTTCTCGTGTCCGCAGATGGGACTCGAAGGCATGGGCAGCGATGTGGGACAAAACGTGGAACTGGTGATGCACTACACCTCTTACGTCAAGAAGAGAATTAGCATCCCCGTCATCGTGAAGATGACACCCAACATCACACACATCAGCCAGCCGGCAGTCGCCTCGGCACTGGCGGGAGCCGACGCCATCTCCGCCATCAACACCATCAAGAGCGTCACGATGTCCGACTCGTCGATGGTGTCGCATCAGCGCACCGTGTCGGGATACTCCGGCCGTGCCGTCAAACCGATAGCGCTGCGCTACATCCTCGAAATGGCCAAGAACCCTATCCTGGAATACACACCCCTCAGCGGCATTGGCGGCATCGAGACGTGGAAAGACGCGCTGGAGTTCATGCAGTTGGGATGCACCAACGTACAGGTGTGCACGGCCGTCATGCAATATGGCTACCGCATCATCGACGACCTGATAGAGGGTCTGCGGACCTACCTTAAGGGCCGTGGTTTCACAAGCCTCAATCCTGTCATCGGCGAGGAACTCAAGAATTTCGTCTTACCCTCGGACATGGACCGCAGCACCATTGTCTATCCCCAGATAAACCGCGACCAATGCATCGGTTGCGGCCGTTGCCACATCTCGTGCGAGGACGGCGGCCACCAAGCCATCACGATAGATGCGGAGCGAAAGCCCCACGTCAACGGCTCCAAGTGTGCCGGCTGTCTGCTTTGCCTGCACGTCTGCCCCGTAGGAGCCATCCGGCCCTCGAAGCGCGTGAAGCATCAGAAGCAGTGACGGGGAGGGGGGGGGATATCTCCGTGAGAGTGAACGAATCCTCCCGTTATGAGAGGGTTGATATCGACCATTATCGGCAAACGTCTCTCAAAAAAAGTTCATCGTAATATGTCAATATTGACACGTTATTAGTATATTTGCAGCCGTAACAAGTCAATATTGACACAATGGAGAATATCTATATGCTTTCCGACACAGAGATTACCAAGCGTATCTCCGCCAAACTAAAAGAGCTCAGACTGAAGCAGAACATGTCCCGGCAAGACATGGCAGACTGTTCTGGGGTGTCAATGTCGTCCATCGCCCGCATGGAGGAAGGGGAGATAAAATCTTTCGAGTCGTTGCTGCGCATCATGCGGACACTAGGTAAGATGGATGTGCTCCTCCCGCTTTTGGAAGACCAAATCAGTCCGAACGAGTACTACGAGATAGTTCATTCCGCAAGAGCGAAACAACGCAAACGGGCATCACGAAGAAATAACAACAAGAATAACGCAGAGGAGGAACCGGAATGGTAGACGTAGCACAAGTGAACATGTATGGTCGTCCTATCGGGCACGTTCGGTGGGACTCGCAATACGGCATCGCGCGGTTTGAGTATAGCCCTGATTTCACGAAGACCGGCATACAGCCGTCGCCCATTCTCATGCCTGTCCGAGAAGGCAGAATATACAGTTTTGGAGAACTGAACAGGGAGACCTTCAGCGGCTTGCCGGGGATGCTTGCCGACTCCCTGCCAGACACTTATGGTCGGGCGTTGTTCGACAAATGGCTTGCGTTGACGGGTAGGACGAGCGGCAATGCCGTCGAGTCGCTTTGCTTTATGGGCAAGCGGTGCATGGGGGCATTGGAGTTTGAGCCCGCTACAGATGGTGCTTTCGACCATCGGCAGAAGATAGAATTTGACAGCCTCGTCAGTGTAGCACGGGAAGCGCTGACAGAGAAAGACAGTTTTCAGACGAACCTTAGCGACGACAAGAAAGCCGCCATAGCCGAAATCCTACGCTTGGGCACATCAGCCGGAGGTCAAAGGGCCAAGGCTATTATCGCATATAACAAGGCGACAGGCGAGGTACGTTCGGGACAAGTGGATGCTCCCGACGGCTTTGACTATTACCTGATAAAGCTTGACGGAGTGTCGGCCACAGCGGGTTTCAAAGAGACCCAGAACTACGGGCGGCTCGAGTATTCGTTCGCAAAGCTGGTGAGAGCATGCGGCATAGACATGACGGAGTGCTCACTGATTGAAGAAAACGGCAGAGCGCATTTCCTCACCAAGCGTTTCGACCGCATAAATGGTGAAAAGGTGCACATGCAAACGCTGTGCGGCATAGCCCATTACGACTATCGGCTGTTAAGAGGATATTCATACGAGCAAGCATTTAACGTCATGAGAGGACTAAGGCTTTCATACAGCGAGGCTCAGGAGATGTTCCGCCGAATAGTGTTTAATGTGGTCGTCAGGAATCAGGATGACCATACAAAGAACATCTCCTTCCTGATGGACAAGCAGGGCAAATGGCGATTGTCGCCAGCATACGACATGGGGTATGCCTACAATCCGACCGGTGGTTGGACGTCAATGCACCAAATGTCAGTAAACGGGAAATTCGACGACATCACCCGAGCGGACCTGTTGGAACTGGCCAAACGCAACAACATCCGAAACGCCGAGGAGATAATAGATATGATACGCGACACCTGTGCTGGCTGGGGACAGCTAGCAAAAGAGTGTAATGTCCCTCAACCTATGATAAACCGCATTTCCCAAAACATGCGGTTCTCACTCTGAGGGCTTCCCCACACAATCGATTGTATGATTCATATTACAATAGAGATTCGCTATCATGTTAGGAGCTCACTATAATCACCGTACCAAATAACCCTTAAACCTAATTCTCCCAACAATCTAGCTTGGAGCAGAACTTTACATCTTTTGGTACCGATTCGAGTGATATGAGTGGTACCGATTCGAACGCTTACGATGGTACCGATTCAAGTGATACGGTGGTTCCGATTCGTGCGCTACAGTGGTACCGATTCGCCGATACTGTCACAAGAACTACCTGTTCTGTGGAAACCATGACGCTGCTGAGGACGCCGCCATTATC
>CAVFUK010000055.1:0-23736 GCA_963625535.1 Anaerovoracaceae bacterium
CCCGCGCATTCTATAAAAAAGACCTGATGAACGGATTCTTCGGCCGCATCCCCTTCGCCTACATTGCCCGTGGCGAGCGCAGCGGGAGGATTCCCCGGCAGGGACGCTACAGCGAGGAGTTCCTCCCCATGGGGAGATTTTCGAAAAAAGAACCATCGAACAACCATGCGAACTTTGAAAGACGGTAGAATGCAACAACCTTCAACCTAAAACATAAAACCCTTAACGGCCGAAGGCCCTCGCATCCTCCGCCAAACTACCAAAAACTACCAAATCCTACCAAATCCGCCTCGAACCTCTCGAAACCCCCAACCGCCAGTTTCCGCCGCCGTACCTTTGCAATGTGAACGATGAGGGACAGCGCTTAACCGACACCGCTCACGGCGCTCTGACGAGGAAAAACAACTTTCCTAACCAAAGAAAACATTTTTCCTGACCGGGCATTTTTCTTTACAATTATTACTAACCAGACTCCGGGCCCCGAAACGAGTCCTTCCGCCCCTCCCCGAAAGAGCCGGCAGATGGGATTAAAGATAAAGAGACAAAAAGACTAAGAGACAAAGAAACTAAAAGACAAAAAGCCGAAGAGTCGAAGAACTGATGAAGAGTCCATTCACCACCACCAAAGACAAAAGCCTCCCTAGGAAAAAGGAAAAACGGGAGGACCGGAAAGAAAGCTGTAGGACCTGCCGCAGCTCCGCTGCGTAGAAAAAATATCGGCAGCCCTTTAGGGCACAGGCTCCGCTGCCGATACCTTAGCCTGGCCAAAGGCCGGTCACATCCCTTTCCCTTCGAAGGGAAAGGGCTTGGGAAAGGGATCGGGGATGACAGTGGGGGCTCTTGGTCTCTTTGACTCATTGTCTCCAAAGCGGTCTCTTACGACTGGTCCTCCATGTAGGCTCGGGGCGACTTGCCATACTTCTCGGTGAAGCATTTGGAGAAGTAGGAGTGGGAGGAGAACCCTACCATGTACATCACTTCGGCTACGGAGAACTTCTTTTGGCCGAGAAGCATGGCGGCTTTCTTCAGTCGGATGGACTTGATGTAGTCCACGGCGGTGTGGCCGGTGAGTAGCTTCAGCTTGCGGTAGATCTGCGTCGTGCTGTAGCCCGAGAGGTCGGAGAGGCGCTGCACGTTCAGGTCCGGCGACTCCAGGTGGTCCTCGATGATGCGGGTGAGCTCGGTGACGAACAACTCGTCTTGCGAGGGCGTGTAGACGGTTTGTTTCTGACGCTCTACCTCCTGTTCCTGCAGGGTCTGCAGGGTCCTTGAGATGACGTTCCGCTTGCTCTGCAGCAACTGACGGATGCGGGTCTCCAGCTGCTCTATCCCGAAGGGTTTGGCGATGAAAGCGTCCACGCCTGTCTTGTAGGCGGTGGTCTCGGTCAGCTTGTCGTCCTTGGCGGTGAGCAGGATGATGGGGATGGTGGAGGTGGCGAGGTTGCGCCGCAACAGTTTGCTCATCTCCATGCCGTCCATCACGGGCATCATGATGTCGGACACGATGACGTCAGGCAGCAGCCGCTGTGCCAGGTCGAGCCCTGACTGTCCGTTGTGTGCCACGGTGCACTCCATCCCCCGCAGATTGTTGCGGATGAACGAGGCAATGTCTTCATTATCCTCCACCAACAATACCTTCGCTGGGGCGGACACGTTGCTGTCCGCCGGAAGGGAGGGGCTCGTGCTGTTGTCCGCCTCGGCAGGAAGCCGCTGCGCGGATTGCTCTTCTGCGGTTCGTCCACTGAGGTCAACGGCCTGTCTGCTGGACCTGCCATTCTGTCCGCTGAAGCCTGCCTGCCCACTGAGACCATCGCTCCCTCCATCCGCCGCGGTGCTCTGCTGGCTGAGGTCAACGGGGAGGGTGATGGTGAAGGTGGAGCCTGCGGGGCTGGAGGCGACTTCGATGGTGCCACCCTGTTGGGTGACGTACCTGCGGGTCATGAAGAGGCCGATGCCGGAGCCGCCTTTGTTTATCTGCTTCGTCTTGACGGATTGGTAGAAGCGGTCGAAGATGAAGGGCTGCTCGTCCGGGGCGATGCCTACGCCGGTGTCGGCCACGGTGAGGCGCACGCTGTCCGCGCGGCCGTCCACGGGATGGTGGATGCCTACCACGACGCTGCCGCCCGCAGGGGTGAACTTGTAGGCGTTGGACATCAGATTGTTGACGACGGACTCCATCTTCTGCGCATCCATCTGCATGCAGAGCCGTGGGGTGTCGGTGGTGAAGCTCAGCTCCACGCCCTTGGCGGCGAACATCTGCTGGTGCACGCCCACGATGCTGCGCACAAACTCCACGATGTCGGTGGGGGAGAGGCAGAGGGGGATGTCCGCCGTGTCGTCGTTCTTCACGCTCAGTATCTGTGTCACCATGGCGCTCAGCTTCTGGGCGTTCTTCAGTATCTCCTCCAACTGTTGCCTCGTCTGTGGGTTCTTGGTGGTCTGTGCCAGGCGGTTCACCGGCGCCAATATCAGGCTCAGCGGTGTCTTCAGGTCGTGCGACATGCTGGTGAGGAAGTCCATCTTCATCTGCGAGAGCTTCAGCATGTTCGCCTTCTCGCTCTCGGCCAGGCGCAGCTTGGTGCGTATGCGGTAGAAGTTGAAGGCCGCTCCCACCAGGGCGACGACGATGACGACCGTCAGCAGGCGAAACCACGGTGTGGCGTACCACGGGGCTTGGATGTGGATGGGGAGTGAGTGGACCACCTCCACCTCGCTGTCAGCCTCGCTGACGCGGCCTATCTCGAAGGTGTAGTCGCCATGTGTCAGATGCGAGTATTTTATCAACCGGGTTTGTTGGTTGAAGTTGTTCCAATGGTCGTCGAGTCCGCCGAGGCGGTAGTAGTAGCCCTGTTGCAGTTCCGTCTCGTCCGTGGGTGAGCCGAACGAGAAGCGGAACGAGAGGTTGTTGTCCTGCGTCGCGAGGCTGAGTTGTGGGCAGAAGGCCAGGTCGCGTGTGGCGCCTATGGAGATGTCGTTCACCAGTATGTCCGCCAGGATGAGCGCCGGAGCCACCTCCTTGCGGCTCTGTAGGCAGGCCGATGGGTTGAGCACCATGCAGTTGTCCACGCCGCCAAGCCAGATGCGGTCCTCGAGGGCGTCGTAGTAGCAGCTCTTGTAGGCGCCGGCGGCGAAGTCTATCAGGTGGCGACACTGCAGCGTGGGCTTGTGGATGATGCCCACGCCCAGGCCGGTGAGGAACCAGATGTGATCGCCGCGGTTGGTCATGCTCTTTATGGGCCCGAACTGGCGGATGTAGTCGCCCATGGGGATGCTGTCCACCCGGGAGGTCTGTGGGTGGATGCGGAAGAATCCGTTGGAATAGTATCCCCACAACAGGCCGCTCTCGTCGCACAGCATGCCTCCGATGGTGGTGCAGGGCAGGGGAGGGATGGTGTTGTTGGAGAACTGGATGACAGGCTTGCCCACCTTGGCCATCTTATAGAGGTATCTCCCTCCGTTGAACCAGATGTTGCCCACGGAGTCCCTCAGGATGTCCATGCAGGCGTCGTTGGAGAGTATGAGGCTGTCAGCCTGTGTGCAGTAGTTGTACTTCGGGGCGACGGTGCCGCCGGGGTGGCGCTTCAGCGTGGCCTTGTCCACCACGAAGAGTCCGCCCGAGCAGGTGGCCACGTAGAGGTTCCCTTGGTCGTCGTCCACTATGCCGTAGGTCCACACGGAGTTTCTCCCCGTGGTGGGGTTCTCTATGTTGCACCCGAGAAACTGTTGTCGCTGGCGGTCGAACCAAGCCACGCCGCCGTCGGTGCCTATCCACACGGTGCCGTCGCGGTCCTGGTAGAGGGCGCGGATGCGGTTGTCGGGAATCTTGTCCGTGCGGTCGACCTTGAAGAAGGTTGCCTTGCCCGTGTCGGCGGAGCGTCGGCCCAGGCCGTTGATGCCTCCCAGCCAGTAGTCGCCGCGGCTGTCGTGCAGCATGCGTATGATGCGGTTGCCCTCGTGGGTGTGGATGAAGTCGCTCCACTTGACTTTCCTGAGCGGTGCGTTCTGGCGCAGGAAGGAGACACCGCCGTCCACGCCGAGCCACTTGTTGCCCTCGCGGTCCTCGTAGATGGACCAGATGCAGTCGTTCAGCAGGCTCTGCTCGTCCTGGTTGTTGTGGAGGTAGTGTTCCCACGCTCCCTGCCGGGGTTGGTAGGTGTAGAGTCCGCTGTTGGTGCCCACCCACAGGGTGCCGTCGCGGTCCCTCATGAGGGTCTTCACACAGATGCCGTCCAGCTCGCGGATGCGGGTGACCTGCTGTGTGGTGTAATCGTAGCGCATCAGGCCCTTGTCGCTGCCTATCCAGTAGGTGGAGCCGTCGCGCAGGATGGTGAGCAGCATCTCGGTCTGTGGCGAGATGCCTGCAAGAGGTGTGTGCGTAATGCGTTTCCGGGGGAGTGAGAAGTTGTAGAGCCCTTTCTTGTCGGTCAGCAGGATGTAGTCGTCGTCGGTCACGGCGGCGTGCATCACCAGGCGGAAGTCACTCCATGTGACGAGGTCTGTCAGTTGGCAGGTGCTCACCTCGAGCAGGGCTATCTTGTAGGCGCAGAAGACGAGCACCTGACTTGCGCTGAGTCTGTGGAGCCCTACCACCTCCACCTCCTCGGTGTGTGGCAGCCTCTCGCCGTCCACGGTCGGCAGGCGGAAGATGTGGAGTCCGTTGCGGGTGCCGACGAGGTAGCGTGTGGCGTCGACGGGCAGTTGGCAGTGGATGCCGTTGTTTTTCAGCGGCACTGTCTTCGGGGCGAAGGTCTCGCCGTTGAACATCATCAGTCCGTTGAGGAAGGTGCCTGCCCACACGCGGCCGATGGAGTCCTGGAAGAAGGTCTCGATGTGGTCGATGTCGAGGCTGAGGTTGACGAAGCTCTTCTGGTTGGGCAACAAGGGTTGCGCGGCCAAGCGGAGGCTCGACAGCAACAGTATTATCCATGTGGCACAGATGCCGATGCGTGACTTCATAGGGCTACGGAGTGAAATTTTCTACAAAGGTAATGTAAGTGAGAGCAAAAGTCATCAAGCTCGCCCCAAATTATTTTGCCGAGTGCGGACAATGCCTTACCTTGATTCAAAGCAAATCAGCCAGGCACCGACGCAGAGCGGAACGGAAGCCTGGCTGAAGACCGTATGGAATTACCTTTATTATATATAGCCGCAATCTACTGTGCGGGCGAGAGTTTGTAGAGTCCGCAGGCGTGGGGGTGTAGGGTCTGTGCGAAGTCGTTCGACACCACACCCAGGTCGCTGTGGCTCCACATTTCCGTTACCCTCAGGTCACCATTGGCACCCACGTCTTTCAGGTTCACCTCGACGGTGAGCGGCTTCTCGTCCTGCAGATTGAACAGGGACAGATAGATGTCGCCCGTCTCGGGGTGGCGCGAGGTGATGGCAAGTTGCTGCTCATCTTGGAACAGCTGGCGCACGTCCACAGCTTCGCGGTGCATCTTCAGCACCTCCTCGTTGGTGAGTAGCGACAGGGTGAAATCATCGTTGCTGGGCAGGTCGCCGCCAAACATCAGCGGCGAGCGGAAGATGGTGAACAGCGTCATCAGCGAGTATTGTTCGTCGCGGGTCAGTCGTGTCATGCGCTCTTCGCCTCGCTCTCCTCGGATGGAGATCTTCCCAAGAGGAATCATGTCGCAGTCGGGCCATGTGCCAGGGGCTATGTAGGGATACCACTGCTCGGCCACCTTCATCAGGTGCTTCACGTCGCGCCACAGGTCCCACATGTCGTCCACCATGCGCCACATGTTGGCGTGCTCCTTCACGTGGGCAGCCTCCTCTATCGGGGTCTTTCCTGGCGAGAGGCTCAGCACGATGGGGCGTCCGCATTGGTCTATGGCGTTGCGCACCATCTCTATCTCCCGTGTGTGGTAGGGGCGGCTGATGTCGTCAATCTTCACGTAGTCCACACCCCAGCTGGCGTAGAGGTCGAAGATGGAGTTGTAGTACTCCTGCGCGCCTGGTTTGTCGGCCACGATGGTGTAGTTGTCGCGCAACCACTTGCACTGCATGTCTGTGGAGTAAATCTGGTCGGCGGTGATGCCGTCGGTCCCCTTCACCGGCAGCTTCTTGGCTACTGCCTCTTTGGGGATGCCGCGCATGATGTGAATGCCAAATTTCAGGCCCAGGCCGTGCACGTAGTCCGCCAGCTCCTTGAATCCCTTGCCGTCTTTTGCCGAGGGGAAGCGGTTGACCGCAGGCTGGTAGCGTCCATACTCATCGAGCACGTAGCGCGGGTCGGTCTGGTTGTAGCCTCCGGCCTTGTCGTTCTCCACAAACCAGCGGATGTCCACGATGATGTATTCCCAGCCGAACTTCTTCAGGTGCTGCGCCATGTAGTCGGCGTTGGCCTTCACTTCGTGTTCCTCCACTGTGGGACCATAGCAGTCCCAACTGTTCCATCCCATGGGCGGGGTCTGTGCCCACTCCTTGAATTCTCCCTCTTTGAAAATTTTCTTCTCCTGCCGTTGCACTTGACAAGCCGAGATGGCCATGGTCGCACCCAGGCAGATTGTGATAAGTTTCTTGTTCATCCTGTGTATTGTTTATCGTGTGTTATTGATAATTAGTCGCTATGTCGTTTGCCGAGCTGTTCCTTCAGCTGCTCCACGAACAGATGTGGCACGGCGATGGCTGTGCCGTGGCGCATGCGGCGCGGGAAGGAGACTGAGTCGGAAACGTCCTGCCACGTGTCGCCATAGTCCAGGCTGCGCACGGCTCCGTAGCGCCCTTGGGTGTACATGTCGAAGTAGACGTAGAGCGTGTCGCCCACAAAGAGTGGGGCAGGGCCCTCGGCCCAATAGTCGCCCGTGATGGGAGCTGACACGGTGGTGGGGAATCCCCTGCGCAGGTCGTCGGTGCGTGTCACGCGGATGTTCTTCTCCGCCGGTGCGGAGTTCTCGTTCTTCACCACCATCAAGTAGCGGTCGTGCTTGCGGTCTTCCACGATGGCTGCGTCGATGGCGGAGAAGTCTGTGTTGAGCATCATCTCCACGGGAGCGAAGGTCTCGAAGTCGCGCGTGGTGGTGTAGTAGATGCGGTGGTTCCATCCCGCCTCCTCGTCGTTGGTGGGCACGTAGCTGTGTTGTCCTGGCACGGTGGAGGCCCAGAAGATGTAGAACAGGTCCTGCCGCTCGTCGTAGAACAGCTCCGGGGCCCAGCAGTTGCGGGTGCCTGGTTGGTGCTCCATGACGGGAATCTGCCGTTGCTCCGACCATGTGACGAAGTCGCGTGTGCTGGCGTAGCCTATGAAGCGGTCGTGCCACCCCGAGGTCCACACCAGGTGGAAGGTGCCGTCCTTGCCTCGCGCCACGCTAGGGTCGCGCATCAGCCTGTCGGCGCCCACGTTGGGCCTTAGCAGCACGGTGTCCTCAGTCAACGGTGTCCACTGCTTGCCGTCGTAGCTGTAGGCCAGGCGCAGGCCGTCGCCCTCTCCCGTGAAATAGGTGAATAGGTAGGCCTGCCGGCTGTCGGCGCAAGCCGTCAGCCATAGCGCGCAGAGCAGGCCGATGAATGTCTTTAGAGGTGTTCTCATGATAATATGTCGCAAAGTTATTGTTTCTTTTGATCATTGCCATATTTCCGCAACAGCTTCTGCAGTTCGTCCTGCGTGATGCCGATGATGGAGCCGTGGCGTATGCCCTCGGGGAACGACACGCTGTCGTTGTAGAACGGATGGCGTTCGTTGGTCAGGCGTTTCCACTGACCGAAGTCGGCCGACGTGCAGAGTCCGTAGCCCAGGCTGCGGCCGAAGTAGTCCCACACCATGGCGTATCCAGTGCCGTCGTTGAGCGGGAAGGCGAAGGGGCCTTCCACATTCTCGGTGGTCAGTTGGCGCGGATTGGCGTAGGGTCCTTGCGCGTGGGGCGAGGTCACCTCCCATATGCCGTTCTTGCGGTACGTGAGGTGGTAGAGGCTGTCCACTTTCAGGATGTTGGCGTCCAAGATGCCCTCGTCGTCGCTGTAGAGCAGCTTGGGGGCTGAGAAGTGTGTGAAGTCGCTGGTGGTGGCGTAGTAGATGGCGGCGGTGCTCCAGTCGTCGTGGAGCTCAGCGGTCCAGTACACCAGGTAGAGGCCGTTCTCTTCGTCGTAGGCCATCTCTGGTGCCCACGTCTTGCTGGCTCCATCGGGGGCCACGTCCACCAGCCGCTCGCCTTCCCACGTGAGCAGGTCCTTGGAGTCCCACATCGTGAAGGGACGGTTTTTCCACGACACCGTGGCCACCAGGTGGTACACTCCACCGCGGTCCTTCAGTATCATCGGGTCGCGCAGCAGTCCGTCGTCCATCGTGGCTGTCAGCACGGGCTTTCCGCCGTTAAGGGCCACGAAGTTGAAGCGGTCTTGCGAGAGGGCATAGTACATGCTCTTCTCGTCGTCGCCTTTCATGTAGGCGGCCAGGTAGGCCACCGGGCGATTTTGGTCAACGGCTTGCTGCCGGCTGCCGCACGAGGCGGCGACCAGCAGCAGCGTTGCCATTGCAGTGTGTAAGAGTTTGTTCATCTAATTTGGTTTTTGTGTTGGTTAAGGGTTTTGTCTGTGTGGTTGTAGGGCTGTTCGTCTGTAGCTGTCGTATTCATGCGTGTGTATCGTTTTTTTCTTTAGATGGCAAAAGGAAAACCCCGATGGAGAATTGTTATTATGAACCTATTGAAAACTATACTGACCTAAATAACGCTTAGAATTTATGTTTATCTCCACCGGGGCTTTGCCTTTCACTCAATATTTATGTTATTTGGTGTAGCCTGTGTTCTGCTCAATGATGCCGTTTGCCTCGGTGATCACATTTTGCGGAATCGGCATCAGCACGTGGTACGACTGTGCGTTGTAGCCACGCTCCTGTGCGCGCTTGATGAACTCGCCGTGGCGTATGAGGTCCTGGCGGCGGTGTCCCTCGCAGAAGAGTTCGTGTCCGCGCTCCACGAGCAGATAGCTGCGGAAGGCCTCCTTGCTGGCTGTGGCGTCGTCGGGGATGCTCACGTGCGCGCGGTCTGTCACCTGTTTCACGGCGGCTATGGCGCTGGCGGTAGGTCCGTTCAGCTCGTTCTCAGCCTCGGCGTAGGAGAGCAGCACGTCGGCGTAGCGAATGACCGGATGCTCTTTCTGGATGCCGTAGTTGGAGAACTGCGAGTCGGTGAACTTGATGGGGATAGGTCCCACCATGCCGGTGCCTCGTCCCTTGTGGCTGCCGTCGTTCGTGTCATACTCCACCAGGATGGTGTTCTTGCGCACGTCCGATGCCTCGAAGGTGTCGTAGTAGTCCCAGTACATGCAGTACGACTGCCATCCGCATTTCCAGTCCGTGTCGTTGCCGCGCATGTAGCTTTCGCCCAGGCTGTTGTAGCCCCGCTTGAAGTCAGAGGGCAGCACCTCTGTCACGTAGAAGTTGTCCGAGCTCGTGTTGGCGGGGATGGACCACACCTGCTCGGCGTTGCGGGCGATGTTGAACACGTCCTCGTAGTTGTCGAGCAGCTCATATCCCATGCCCATCAGTTGCTGTGCGGCGGCCTTGGCCTCTTTCCAATTCTTCTCGTGCATGTAGAGCTCCATGCGCACACCGTAGGCCACGGCTTTCGACATGCGGCCCCAGTTCTCCTCGTCGTCGTTGTACTTGTCGGGGAAGTTGCTGCAGGCGATGGCCTCGTCGAGGTCCTTCTCAATGTAGCCCACATATTCTTCGTTCGTGGGGCGTGCGGTGATGGTGTTGTCCATCAGCGTCTCGGGGTCCAGCTTCACGTTCACAGGGCCAAACCAGTCGAGCAGCACGTACATGTAGAAGGCTCTCAGTGTCTTCACCTCGGCCACGTAGCGCTCCTTCACGGCATCGCTGGCCTTGCTGTTGCCGATGTTGTTGATCACGTCGGTGGCGCGTGCCACGAATCGGATCACGTTGTAGGTGTTCTTTATCGGACCGCCGCTGGAGGGTCCGAAGTTGAACTCGTCGTAGATGTTCGACGAGTAGTGGCGCATGATGTCCGTCATGGTCATGCCGCAGGGGTAGTAGGCGTTGTTGTCGGCGTTGAAGATGGCGTTGTACCATCCGCCCGTGCCTCCGTCGCTGTATCCCCAGTTGGTGGTGCAGGGCACGTAGAGTCCGGTGACGGCGGCCTTGATGTCTCCCTCGGTGTTGAAGAAGTTGTCGGCCGTCATGTCGGTGAAGTTCTTAGTCTCCAGCATGTCGTCGCAGGCTGTGAAGCTGAGTGCGCACGATGCCAGGGCTATCGGTAGTATCTGTTTGAATATCTTTTTCATAATGTGTCAAGTTGAGGGGTTAGAAACTCAGGTTAAATCCGAATGAGAGCGACACGGCCTGCGGATAGGGGTTCGTCCCGGACAGCTCCGGGTCGAAACCGTGGTAGCTGGTGATGGTCCACAGGTTTTGCGCGTCGAGGAAGAAGCGTGCCGAGCGGATGAACTTGCTGTTGGTGAACACGCTCTGCGGCAGGGTGTATCCCAGGGTGATGTTCTTCAGCTTCACGTAGCTGCCGTCCATCAGGTAGAAGTTGTTGGTGCCCGTGGGGTTGGAGCTGTCGTAGGGGTTCGAAGCCACACCTGGCATCCATCCCTTGCCCGTCTGGCTGTTGTATACTTCGGTCATCACCTCCACATAGGTGTTGCTGGCTGCCACGCCGCTGTTGCCGATGGCGTCCAGGTCGGGCACTTGTCCTCTCGACTTCTTGTAGCCGAAGGCTCCGTAGAAGTAGAAGTTGAGGTCGAAGCCCTTGTAGCTGAATGTGTTGCCCAGTCCGGCGTACCAGCGCGGTGTGCTGTTGCCCAGTTTCACCACGTCCTTCGAGTCGAGCACACCGTCCTTGTTCACGTCCACATACTTCACGTTGCCCACGTTGGCGTTAGGCATGTAGCTGGGGATGTCCTCCTTCGAGGTGATGATGCCGTCGGTCTTCCAACCGTAGATCACGTCCAGCTCGTCCTTCTCGCCGACGTAGTCCGCCAGGGCTACCTCGGGGTTACGCTTCACCCAGTTGGTGCGGAAGTAGGAGAGGTTGAGGTTTGTCTGCCACTTGAACTTCTCTGATGTGAGGTTGTCGCTGCGCAGCGAGAATTCGAAGCCTTGGCTCTGTGTCTCGCCGATGTTGGCTGCCACGCGGCCCACGGCGTTGTTCGAGGGCAGTGTCTGGTAGTCGAGCAGGTCCTTCACTCCGCGGTGGAAGAACTCCAGTGTACCTGTCACGCGTTGGTCCCACAGTCCGAAGTCCACGCCCAGGTTCAGTGTGTAGTTGGTCTCCCACTTCAGGTCGGGGTTCTCTATCTGCACCAGGGCAAGGCCTCGGTTCACCGTCGTGCCGAACAGGAAGTTGTAGCCCGACTTGTAGAGCGACTGTGCGTTCGTTCCCAGTATGTTCTCGTTACCCACGGCACCATAGCCCACGCGCAGCTTCAGGTCGCTCAGTGCGGTCTTGTCCTTCATGAAGGGCTCCTCGTTGATGCGCCATGCGGCCGAGATGGAGGGGAACACACCCCACTTGTTGTTCTCGGCGAAGTAGCTCGAACCATCGCGGCGCAGCGTGAAGGTGAGGATGTAGCGGTCGCGGAACGAGTAGTTCAGGCGGAGGAACTGCGAGAGTTTCGTGCGCTCGGCTCTCGACGATGTGATGGACATCTGCTCCTGTTTTTCGGCGATGCCCACGTTGTCGTATCCGAAGGCGTCGGTGAAGAAACCCTGGCCGCTCAGTCCGAAGTAGCTCTCGGCGGTGCGGTAGTATCCTGCTCCCAACACGCCCGAGATGTGGTGCACTTCGTTGAACACCTTGTCGTAGTTGAAGAATGCCTCGGCGCTGATGTTCTGTATCTGTTTGTAGGTGTGCTGTGCCAGACCGTCGTCGTAGATGGGGTTTTGCGACGACACGGGGATGTAGAACGAGTGGGTGTTCTTCTGCTGGTCATATCCGCCGGTGCCTTTCAGTGTCAGACCATCCATCAGCTTCACCTCTATCGTGGGGGCGATGAAGAAGCGGCTTGTGGCCGATTCGTCGTCGAACTCCAGGAACGATGCCGGGTTGGTGAACAGCTTGTTGTGCGAGGGCGTGTATTTGCCGTTCTCGTCCCTCACGGCCACGTCCGGAGCGTAGCGCGGGATGTTGAGCACCAGGTTGTCGGCGTTCTTGTGGCTACCGGTGGATACGGAGTTTGCCTTCACGTTCGAGTAGCTCATCTTCACGCCTGCCTTCACGCGTTTGGAGAATTCCTGGTCCAGGTTCATTCGGATGCTGTGGCGTGTCAGGTCAGAGTTCTTCATCAGTCCGGCGTTGTCGTAATAGTTATAGGAGAAGAAGTACTTCGTCTTTTCCGAGCCGCCGTTGACGGACACGTTTTGGTCTATGATGTAGCCGTCGCGCGTCACCTCGTCAATCCACTTCGTGTCGGCGGTGTAGCCGTCCACATCGTCGAACACGGGCGTGTAGCCGCTGTAGTCGATGGCGTTGTCGCCATACACGCCCATCTTGTTGCGGTACAGATAGTACTCCCGTGTCCACAGGTTGGCCTGCTCGCGGAAGTCGTGTGCGTTCATCACCTCGGGATAGTCCTTGCGGATTTGCGCCGTCAGTGTGCTGCGGTAGTCCACCTTCACCTTGCCAGCCTTTCCGCTTTTGGTGGTGATGAGGATTACGCCGTTGGCTGCCGAAGCACCGTAGATGGCAGCTGCGGAGGCATCCTTCAGCACCTCTATGCTCTCGATGTCGTTAGGGTTGATGGTGTTCAGCGGGTCGCGGCTGCTGCCGTCGTACGAGGTGTCCATCAGTCCGGCGTCGGGGCTGCTGTTGTTCTGCATCGGCACACCGTCAATCACGTACAGCGGCGAGTTGTCGCCCCTTGGCGAGGCCGCTCCACGGATGTTCACGCTCATCTTCGCTCCCGGCTGTGCGCTGGCTTGTATGAGGCTCATGCCTGTCACCTGGCCTTGCAACATCTGGCTGATGCTGGCCGAAGCCACAGAGTTCAGCTTGTCCGCTTTCACCGACGACACCGAGCCGGTGATGTCCTTCTTGCGCGAGGTACCGTATCCGATGACGATCACCTCGTCCAGTGTCTTGTTGTCCTCCTCCAGGGTGATGGAGAGGAAGTTCTTGTTTCCCACGCCGATTTCCTGTGTGGCGTATCCTATATAAGATACCACCAACACACTCTTCGCGTTTACGTCTAGAGTGAATTCACCGTTCATGTCGGTGATGGTTCCGTTGGATGTACCTTTGACGGAGACGTTCACTCCTATCAGAGGTTCACCTGAGCTGTCTTTCACGGCGCCTTTCACGGTACGCGTGTTCGATTGTTGTCCGCTGGTCACTTGGTTCACAGCCGGGCTTGCGTAGAGGCCGTTCGTTCCGCCAAGGAGCACTGCGGCCACGCATAACATTGCGATTCTGTGTTTACTCATAATATATGAATTACTAAAACCATAAATAAATTTTGTACGTCGCAAAGCTAATGCCTTGCCGCGGCTGGCGAAAGTTGATATTCCGCGTAAAAGGACAATTATCCGACCCCATGAACAGAAATCCTACATTTATGGAAAGGAATCCGACACGGGCCTCTGTAATATGTTCTATAGCAGGCTTTTCGGTGGCCTGCGGCTCCATACGCAGTTGTCATAACCTGTGTCGCTATCGCTTCCGCCGCTGCTGTTAATCTGTCGTCCAAACCCGGCCGTGGCACCGGGAATCCGGCTGCCTCTTCACCCCTCACAAGGTGAAATAGTGGGGATAGTTGTACAATTTGTATAGAAAGAGCGGAAAAGATGCGGAGAGTTACGGAAATTATGTGTACTTTTGACGCTTGTATGAAATTAGAACAATGCCATTCATGTGCAAATATTTAGAACAGACCCGATTAACTCGCATATCACGCTGCGAAGGCGTGACGCTCTATAGGCTTGAGACCCCCAAGCTGCTCAATCAGTATTTCGTTACCAGTTACGAACTCTCGCGCAGGCTGCTGATGCGACCCGAAGAGGTGGGATTCCAAACCTACCTCGACACGATGCCGCCCACCGTGGAGGCACTGAAGTACTTCAAGGAACACGGACTGGCCGAGAGCGTGGACATACTCACCATCCTGCGCGGCGGACTCAACTACTCCATCGAGGAGAGCTGCTTCCGGGCAGGCATTCAGGTGGACAACATGAACTTCCTCTCCTGCGAGCGGATCATCAAGGACAAGAAGATAACCGGACTGGACATCAAATACCAAAAATATAATATAGTGAACGACGGCACAATGGTCATCGGCGACATCATCGCCACGGGCGACACCATGAAGTTGTGCTTCGACTATATCATCGACAAGTACCGCAAGCGCGGGGCCAAGCTCCGCCGCGTGATATTCTTCACCATCGGCGGCACACGCGCCTTCGACATGATGGAGAACTTCACCCGCGAGATACGCCAGTATTGGCCCGACTTCGAAGGCTTCACCTGCATCTTCTACGAAGGCGTCTTCAGCGTCTACACCACACGCGGCGTCACCGGCATCAACGTGCCCAACATCGACTTCTACTGGAACGACAGCGTGCTCTCGCCCGAATACCGCCAGGCCGTGCTCACCAGCGACGACGTCATCTTCGAGAAGTGCATCATCTACGACGGCGGCGCCCGACGCTACGAGGTGCCCGAGCACTACGACGAGGTGATGGAATACTGGCGCGACCTGAACCACGTGGCCGACAGCGTGAACATGAAGGCCTTCACCGACGAGAAGATAGGCTATGCCCAGCCTGCCTCCTACGAGGAGTGGCTCGCCATCAACCACTATGAGGAGGGAGTGACCGACGAGGCGGACAACCTGCTGACGCTCTACCACCAGGAGGAGGTGTTCCGCGCGAAGAGCTACAAGCGCAACCTGAAACACATCACCGAGGTGCGCCTGCGCGAGATAGAGGGCGAACTGAGTAAATACAAGAAATAAGGTAAAAAGACAAACAATAACTTACGGTTCAAATTATGGGAAAAAAGAACAACGACATTGATTTCCAGTCGGCTCCGGTGAATAGGAAATCGCGCTCGGGCAACATGAGCATGTTTATGGTCCTGATGGGTTTCACCTTCTTCTCCGCCAGCATGTGGGTAGGACAGAAGATGGCCGAAGGACTCGATTTTTATGGTTTCATCTGGGCCATGCTGCTGGGTGGCGTCATCCTGGGCGCCTACACAGGTGCCTTGGGATACATCGGCGGCAAGAGCGGACTGAGCCTCGACCTGTTGGCCGTGCGCACGTTCGGCACGAAGGGTAGCTACCTGCCCAGCGCCATGATCAGCTTCACACAGATGGGCTGGTTCGGTGTCGGTCTGGCCATGTTCGCCATTCCCATCGCCAAGGTGTTCTTCGACGACAGCATGACGGCAACCTACACGATGGTGGCCATCGCCGGTGTCTGCATGACGGCCTCGGCCTACTTCGGCATCAAGGGTCTGACGGTGGTCAGCTACATCGCCGTGCCCTGTGTGGCCATCCTGGGATCCATCGCCATGGTGATGGCTGTGATGCAGGGCGACAAGGGACTGATAGACCAGTTTGCCGAAGGCGAGAAGAACCTCGGCGTGATAGCCGGCGCAGGTCTGGTGGTAGGCAGCTTCGTCAGCGGCGGTACGGCCACGCCCAACTTCACCCGCTTCGCCAAGAACGCCAAGGTGGGATGCATACTCACCGTCATCGCCTTCTTCATCGGCAACAGCCTGATGTTCCTCTTCGGCGCGGTGAGCTCCATCTATGTGGGCGGCAACGACATCTTCGACGTGATGATCAACCTCAACCTCTTCTATCTGGCCATCCTCGTGCTGGGACTCAACATTTGGACCACCAACGACAATGCCCTCTACTCAACCGGCCTCGGCCTGGGCAACATCTTCCACTGCGGCAAGCGCCCCATGGTGTTGCTGAGCGGACTCATCGGAACGCTGGCTGCCGTGTGGCTCTACAATAACTTCTGCACCTACCTCAACATCCTCAACTGCACACTGCCGCCCGTAGGCATCATCCTCATCGTGGGCTATTTCCTCAACTGTAGAAAGCCCGAGTGGGACCGCCCGAAGACCGTGGAGGTGGGCGCCATCGTCGGCGTCGTAGTGGGTGCCGTGGTGGCCAACCTCGTGCCGTGGGGCATCCCCTCCATCAACGGTATGGTGACGGCCGTCATCTGTTACCTGCTGGGACGTAAACTTTCGAAATAAGACACCTCTCCCAGGGAGTGGGGCCCCCTCGTGCGGCCCGACTCCCGGAGAAGATACGACGGAGAATCCCGTGCGGCTCTGCGATGAGTGGGGCGGCACGGGATTCTTCCTATTATATATATAGCACGCTTTGGTCGTATGTGGGCTTCATCTCCGCTTACACGCTCTGGTCGTGTGTCCGTGATTCATTTACCCTTATACGCTTTGGTCCTTTGTGCTCTTCATCTCCCGCTTACACGCTCACGCTGTATTCGTGCTTTATCTCTTCCATCACGAAGGTGCTCTGCAGGTTGGCGATGTTCTCGTGGTGGCCTATCACGTTGAGCAGGAACTGCTGGTACGACCGCATGTCGGGCGCCTGCACACGCAGCAGATAGTCGAAGCTGCCCGAGATGTTGTAGCACTCCGTCACTTCGGGGATGGCGTTCACTAGCTCCGTGAACTCGCGGGCACGCTCGCTGTTGATGCTCTTCAGCTTGATGGTGAGGAACACCGCGAAGCCTTTGTTCAGCTTGCCCGCATCCAGTATGGTGGCGTATTGTTTGATGAAGCCCAACTGCTCGAGCCGCCTCACGCGCTCGAAGGTGGGGGTGGTGGAGAGGTGCACCTTGGCCGCCAACTCTTTGTTGGTGAGCCGTGCGTTCTGTTGCAGCGCCCTCAGTAGGAGCGCGTCCTTCTCGTCCAGTTCGTACGATTCTGTTTTCTGGTTCATATCGGTATATGGTTTGGAATATTGTTCTGTCAGACGGTGCAAAAATAGTGGATGCTTCTGAATGTTCAAAACTCCTTGGCCAAATATCGGCACTGCTGTTCCTTTGCGGCAGAAAAAGTTACTGACACGAACAGAGTAATAACAATATAAATGTATACGATTATGGCAGAAAGAAAACTTCATCTTGAGACATTGGCACTTCACGTAGGACAGGAGACGGCCGATCCGGCCACAGACGCACGCGCGGTGCCTATTTACCAGACAACGTCGTACGTGTTCCACAACTCGCAGCACGCCGCCGACCGCTTCGGGCTGCGCGACGCCGGCAACATCTATGGCCGACTGACCAACTCCACGCAGGGTGTGTTCGAGGAGAGAGTGGCCGCGCTCGAGGGCGGCGTGGCCGGACTGGCGGTGGCATCGGGCGCGGCGGCCGTCACCTACGCCCTGGAGAACATTGCCACCTGTGGCGACCACATCGTGGCGGCCGACAACCTCTACGGCGGCTCGTTCAACCTCATCACCCACACGCTGACCACCCGCGGCGTGAGCTACGACATCGTCCACTGCAACGACCTGGCGGCGCTGGAGGCGGCCATCCGACCCAACACCAAGGCGGTCTACATCGAGACGCTGGGCAACCCCAACTCCGACGTGGCCGACATCGACGCCATAGCCGAGGTGGCGCACCGCCACCACACGTTGCTCATCGTGGACAACACCTTCGCGCCACTGCTGATACGTCCCATCCAGCACGGAGCGGACGTGGTGGTTCACTCCGCCACCAAGTTCATCGGCGGCCACGGTTCCAGCCTGGGTGGTGTGATAGTGGACGGCGGACGGTTCGACTTCAAGGCCAATGCCGACAAATATCCCACCTTGGCCAAGACCGACCCTTCGTACCACGGCGCGGTGTTTGCCGACGTGGCCGGAGCGGCGGCCTTCGTCACCCGCATACGTGCCGTCCTGCTGCGCGACACAGGCGCCACCATCAGCCCCTTCAATGCCTGGATACTGCTGCAGGGCGTGGAGTCGCTGCCGTTGCGCATCGAGCGTCATGTCTACAACGCCCTCCGGGTGGTCGACTACCTCTCGCACCATCCGAAGGTGAAGAGCGTGTCGCACCCCTCGTTGCCCACGCATCCCGACCACGCGCTCTATCAGAAGTACTTCCCCCAGGGGGCGGCTTCCATCTTCACGTTCGAGATAGCCGGCACGCAGGAGGATGCCTGGCGGTTCATCGACTCCCTCCGAATCTTCTCGCTGCTGGCCAACGTGGCCGATGTGAAGAGTCTGGTGATACACCCTGCCACCACCACTCACTCGCAGATGAGTGCCGAGGAGCTGGCCGCGCAGCACATCACGCCCACCACCATACGCCTCTCCATCGGGGTGGAGCATATCGACGACATCCTGGCCGACCTCGAGCAGGCCTTCGACAAGATTTGAGCGCTGGTAATAATAAGGAAAGATAGTTTCAATAGGATAACGCAGAGAGAGAATCGTTCATCCGGTGTCGTGCGAACACGGTGGTGTGTGCCGACAAACAGAAATCCCCCGAAGGCCGATTGGTCTGCGGGGGATTGTTACATAGAACGTTTATGTGCATCGGGCGTACGGTGTGGCGTGGAATCTGCGTTCCAGCCTTCCGAAATCACTGCTTATGAGTCTCAGCTCGGCGTGCTTTAGCAGCGTTCCGTTCGTTGTAGTCGATGCCCATGCCTACAGTCTCTATTCTGTTGGGATCTATGCCGTGCTCTACAAGCCAGCTCTTCACCGTCTCGGCACGTCTCTTCGAGAGTATGTCGTTGATGGCCTTTGTGCCGCTCGTGTCGCACCATGCCTTGATGATGACGTCCATGTCGGGATATTCCTCCATCAGCTGGCGAATCCTCTCCATCTTCGGTGTCTCGGTCTCATAGAACAGCTTCTTGTTGAAGTTGAAGTAGATGACAGGGAACACGATGTTCTTCGGTGCGGCGGACTCTTTCACCGTTGGCTCTATGGTGACAGACTCTTTCTTCACCGGCTCTGCGCTGACTGGTTCTTTCTTCACCTCGGGCGCGGGAGCAGGTGCAGGGGTGGAAGCAGGTGCTGGAGCGGGAGCAGGTGCCGGAGCCGGAACCACTGCCGGCTGGGTAGCGGCTCTGCTGTTTCTCTTGCCGAAGCTGAAGGATAGGCGCAGCCCTGTCTCCCACAGGAAGTTGCTCTTGTGGAGGTGCTTGGGGATGTTGTCTATGCGTTTGCCGTCGACCAGGGTGATGCCCGAGTAGATGCCCAGTTTCCAATGGTCGGCGAAGCGGTAGGCTGCCTGCACGTCGCCTCCGTAGCCCAGGTGCCATGTGGACTCGCCCTTGATGAGGTCTTCCTCCGTGGCGATGCTCTGTATGGTGGCTTTGGTGTTCACCGCATAGATGTGGGGCGACAGTCCTGCCGACCAACGGCTACCCTTGTCGCCCGTGAACAGGCTGACCAGGTTGAAGTTCAACCGTGCGCCATACTGTCCCAGGGTCACCTTGCTTCTGATGTCGCTGTATTTCCAACTGTCCATGCCTATCAAGGCTGAGTAGTAGAAATTGTTGTTGGCGCCGAGCCAGTATCCCTCGGTCACGCAACATTTGCTGGCGCCCAACGTCATGTCGCCATACTTGAATGTCAGCTCGGCTGACAAGAGGTCGTTGAACTCATAGCCGGCGAAGATGCCTGCTGTCCATCCCACGTGTGTCTTGTCGTGGGCAAAACTCGTGAAGGTACTCCATGCCATAGGCACTCCACCTTCCACGCCGATGTACCATCTGTAGCTTGTCAGCGTGTCGGCCGCGGAGGCCTGCAGGGGGGTGAAAGGGACTGCCGCCATTGTCAGCGCGGCAATGGCGAGGGTGATAGACCTTTTCCGGTCTGCTCTCTTTGTAAATATATTCTTCATTGCATTGTGTGTATTTGCGAGCTCTGAGCTCCGTTTATAAACGCCACAAATGTAGTACTACTTTTTGAATAAGTAAAGAATTTTCAAATAAAATATATTTTCAGGTATGATTTGCTTGTGATGTGGGTGCTTTCCCTAGCTGTGTTAACCAACAACAATCCCCCGAGACCCACTGGTCACGGGGGATTTGTCTAACATATTGTTTCCCTTAAAATTGTGAGGCATTTCCTCACCATAGTGTTATATACTTTTTATTATAGTGTTATTTCTCTGCCTCACCGCCGATGATCTCGGTTCCTTTCTCCCAGCTGTTGACAGTGACACCGCTGACGGTCAGCTCGTCGCGACCTACGGTGAGGTTAATGACTGTCGTCTTGCCACTCGCCAGCTTGAAGTCCTCGGGGTGGGTGTAGACGTAGGACTTGCCGTTGACCACGATGGTGATCTTCTTGGCTCCTGTCTGCGGGATGATGACGCTGGCGTATTGCTCGTTGGCTTTCAGCACCGGCAGCGCCACGTTGTCAGTCTTCGCCGATGCCGTCACGGTCTTGGTCACGTAGTTGACCTTGGCCTCCACGGCTACGTCGTTGAACGTCACGCTGCTGACGGTAGGTATGCCGCCGAACTCATTCTTGTAGCTCAGGTTCACATAGACCTTTGCCATCATGTGGTCGAAGGCCAGGAGCACAGGGTTGTTGCTGGTCTTCACTCCCGTCAGGTTGGTGGCCACCAACAGGTCGCTCTTCTCCTGGTCGGTCACGTCGAAGGCATAGTCGGCTGCCGTCAGGTCCGCCACGCTGGCCTCGTTGGCAGGGTACACGCCTACGAAGTAGTGTGCGTCCACGGTGTTCTTCCAACGCATCTCGGGGGTGCACGTCCAAGCCGTTGCCGTGCGCACGTTGATGGCGTTGTCCACCACGCGGTCGTTGCCCACGGCAGGTGTGTTGGCCGAGCCTGTCCATGCGTACACGCTGATCTTGTCGTTCTCGGCAAAGGTCTGTGTGCCGTTCTCGTCGGTTACCACACGTGTCTGGTTGATCTCTGTGGTAACGGAAATGTATTTAGCCGCGCTTGCCGCGTCGTCGTCGCTGCTGCAGCTGTTGAGGCTCAGCATTGCGGTCGCCATAGCTAAAGGAAATATTATCTTCTTCATCTTTTCCATTGAATTAGAAAGTTGCTAATCTTGTGTGTCAGTCTCACTCGTTGGGCAGCGGTGATTCGCCGTCGTAGCTCCATCCGTCCTCCCACTTGTTGATGGTGTTGCCCGTGATGTCGATGTAGGGTCTCATCGTGTGGTAGTCGAGATTGATTTGGTACTTGCCGTTCGATACCATCACCGGAGCCTGTGTCTCAATGATCTGCTCCTTGCCGTCGGAGGTCTTCAGCACGAGCTTCGCGTGGCTGTTCTCCAGGCTGGAGGCTGTAGGCATCAGGTAGATGGTGCCTGTCTCTATGGTTCCGTTCACCGGAGTGAGGTCCTCGGGCAGACGCAAGGTCTTCGCGCCGCTGCTCTCCACGCCATACTCTCCGTCGGTGCCTTTCTGCGATGGGTAGAAGCACTCGGCAGTGCTCAGCACCTCGCCGTTGAGCACAGCGCCGCTGGGCACGTTGGTGATTGTGACGCTCAGCTCGGCGAAGAGGCGGCGCAGGACGTCGGTCACCTGGCACACGGATGTGCCGTCGAGCTCAGCGTCCACCGTTCCGTAGAACATCTGCTGCTCGGGCACCGCTGCACCGTTGATGAAGAAGTTCACATTGTCCAACGTCTCCACGTCGGCCAGCACTTGGTCGCTCATGTTCACGCCTATCACCACGCGGTATTTGCCTTTGGCCAGGTTGTGGCGTTCGTCGGCCAGTGTGCGCGCGTCGGTGTAGGTCAGTTCCTTCTCCAGTTTGCCGGTGCTGGCGTTGTATATCCACAGATGCAGGTTCTTCACTTCCGTCTGTGCGTCTTCATCGTCTTGCCAATCGATGTTGATGGCGAGTCCGCCAAGCTCATCGTCGTGAACCTCGTCGAAGCAACTGATCAGTAGGGTGGGGATGCCAATCAGCAACATCCACAACCATTTATTGTTTGTCAATATTCTTTTCATCGTCGTATACTTTATCTATATAGGTTACTTGTTTTACTGCTTTTGGGTCTCGGCGCGGCGGGCTTTCGCTGCTTCAGGTTCGTCGAAGTCGCTACCCATACCTACAGTCTCTATTCTGTCGGCCGCTATGCCGTGCTCCACTAGCCAGCTCTTCACTGTTTCGGCACGTTCCTTCGAGAGTGCGTCGTTCACTTCCTTCGTGCCGGTTCTGTCGCACCAGCCTTTCACGGTTACGTTCACGTCGGGGTTCTGCTGCAGCATCTGGCGGATTTCCTCCAGTTTCTGGGTCTCGGTGTCGTTGAACTCCCTCTTGTTGAAGTTGAAGTAGATGGTGGGGAACACGAGGGCTTTCTCCTCAGCCTTCTGTGCCACGGGCTCTTTCTTCACCGGCTCCACCACTACGGGCTCTTTCTTCTCTGTTTTTGGTGCGGGTGCGGGCGCCGGCGCAGGTGTCACAGTCTCTGCCGGAACCACTACTGGTGCCGGAGCGCACTTCCTACCCTTGCCGAAGCTGTAGGAGAGGCGGAGTCCGCTCTCCCACAGGAAGTTGCTCTTGTGGAGGTGCTTGGGGATGTTGTCTATCCGTTTGCCTGCCACCAGGGTGATGCCCGAGTAGATGCCCAGTTTCCAGCGGTCGGCGAAGCGGTAGGCCACCTGCACGTCGCCTCCGTAGCCCAGGTGCCAGGTGGACTCACCCTTGATGAGGTCTTCCTCCGTGGCGATGCTCTGTATGGTGGCTTTGGTGTTCACCGCATAGATGTGGGGCGACAGACCTGCCGACCAGCGGCTGCCCTTGGCGCTCTTCAGCAGACTGAGCAGGTTGATGTTCAGTCGGGCACCATACTGTCCCAGGGTCACCTTGCTTCTCACGTCGCTGTATTTCCAACTCTCCATGCCCAGCACGGACGAGTAGTAGATCTGGTCGTCGGCGCCGAGCCAGTATCTCTGGTCCACGCAACACTCGCTGGCACCCAGCGTCATGCCGCCATACTTGAATGTCAGTTCTGCGGACAAGAGGTCGTTGAACTCATAGCCGGCGAAGATGCCGGCCGTCCATCCCACGCGTGTCTTGTCGTGGGCAAAACTCGTGAATGTACTCCATGCCATAGGCACTCCCCCTTCCACGCCTACATACCATCTGTGGCTTGTCAGCGTGTCAGCCGTAGAGGCTTCCAGGGGTGCGAAAGGTACTGTCGCCACTGTCAGTGCGGCAATGGCGAGGGCGATAGACCGTCTATGGTCTGCCTTTTTTGTAAATATATTCTTCATTGCATTGTGTATATTTGCAAGCTCTTAGCTCTGTTTTTTAACGGCACAAATATAACACTACTTTTTTAATGAGCCTAGCTTTTTCGGAAAAAATGTGTGTTACGGGATAATTTGTTGGCGATGTGGCCGTTTTTCCTAGGTCCGTCAGCCCTTATTATATATAATGTATGGGGTCGGCCTGCCCCTTCGCGTCTGCCGCCTCTGTGTTCCGCCCTTTCCGCTTCCCGCGGTTTGTTGTCACTCTTCATAGCTGATATGATAGGGTGCAGATGCTTAAGGTGTCTATCCCGCTTGGTGTGTATCGAATTTTTTTAAGAAAATGCTTGTTAATTCGGGGGGGGGGTAATTATCTTTGCCGCATCTTCTAGATTCTATGCGCCTGTGCGTGTCATCGGTCTGTGGATTATAGTAGTGTGGATTAAATGACTAACATCAACGGGTATTTATACCTTATTATATATAGTATCAATAAATCTAACTAAGAATGAAGAAAACTTGGCTCCCCCTGGCAGCCCTCGCCCTCATCGTGGCAGGCTGCTCGTCCACCGAGGACAACCTCCC
>CAVFUK010000056.1:0-43763 GCA_963625535.1 Anaerovoracaceae bacterium
GTGCTGATGAACTACCTCTTCGGACAGACCTTCTACCCGCTGACCATCGACTTCACGGAACATGCCAAGGCAGGACACATACAGATTCCAGTCTCCTCCTTCCAGAAGAACATCAACGCACAGCTGTTGAGCTCCACCCGAGTGCTGGCAGTGAAGCCCGATACGATAGACATCATCTACACACAAGGTGAGGCGAAGAAAGTTCCTGTGCAGCTAGCGGGCAAATTCACTGCCGGGAAGCAGTACTACATCTCCAAGGTGCACGTGCAGCCCGACTCCGTCACAGTGTATGCGCCCCACAACGTGCTCGACACGCTGAGGTCCATGCCCACGGCCTATACCGAGGTGCTCGACATGGGCGACACCACCGAAGTGGAGATTCCCCTGAAGCACATCAAGGGGGTGAAGACCATTCCCGAATCGGTGAAGGCACAGTTCTACCTTGACATCTACACCGAGAAGACAGTGGAAGTGCCCGTGGTGGGTGTAGGTTTCCCCAAAGACAAATCGCTCAAGGCATTCCCCTCGAAGGTGAAAGTCTCCTTCCAAGTGGGCCTGCACCTCTTCAAGAGCATCAACGCCGAACAGTTCCGCATCGAGGTGCCCTACGAGGAGCTCCGCAAGTGCACCGCGGACAAGTATTCACTCCATCTGAAAATGAAACCGAAGGACGTGAAACGCATTCGCATCTCGCCCGAGAGCATCGATTACCTGATAGAACAAAACTCCACCTATGGCAATTAAGATAGGAATAACCGGAGGCATCGGTAGCGGAAAGTCCGTCGTCTCCCATTTGCTACAGACTATGGGCATTCCCGTCTACAACACCGACACGGAGGCCAAGCGGCTCATCGTCGGCAACGAGGAGATTCGCAAAGCCCTCTGCGCACTGGTGGGTGAAGAGACCTACCTGCCCGACGGAAGCCTCAACCGCCCTCACTTGGCACATTACCTCTTCGCCGGCGACGAGCATGCGGCCCAGGTGAACCGCATCATCCACCCACACGTGAAGGAAGACTGCCGGCTGTGGATGCTTCGCCACGCCGACCTCCCCATCGTGGGTGTGGAATCGGCCATACTGATAGAAGCCGGATTCACCGATTTGGTAGACGCCCTGCTGATGGTCTATGCCCCACAGGAGTTGCGCATCCAACGCACCATCGCTCGCGACCATACCACCAAGGAGGCGGTGCGCAACCGCATGGCTCGGCAGATGAGCGACGAGGAGAAACGCGACCGCTCGGACTACGTAATCTACAACGACAACAGCCACCTGCTCATACCCCAAGCAACGGATTTCGTGCGATGGATTCTGCAGAAGAGGCAACAAGATTGAAACTTTTAACGGACATACGTTGGCTATTCTATTCCGGAATGCTAACTTTGCACTCATAAACGACTAATTTATCACAAAACAAATTCTAAAATTATGGTTGATATAATTTTATCTATCTCAGGAAAACCCGGATTATACAAACTGATATCTCAGGGCAGAAACATGCTCATCGTAGAGGCATTGGACGCTACAAAGAAAAGAATGCCCGCACGCGGTAACGACAAGGTTACCTCGCTCAACGATATCTCCATCTATACCGATGAGGACGGTGTGCCCTTGCTCAACGTGCTCGACTCGGTGAAGAAGAAAGAGAACGGTGGCCTCGTGTCCATCAACATCAAGGAGGCCAGCGCCGACGAACTGAAGGAATACTTCGCACAAGTGTTGCCCGACTACGACCGCGACCGTGTCTACTTGAACGACATCAAGAAGTTGCTCTCGTGGTACAACATCCTCGTAGAGGCAGGCATCACAGACTTCGTGGAAGAGAAAGAAGAGGAGAAGGAAGAAGAGAAGGCAGCTGAATAAGCTATACTTATTATATATATAAGGAGTACAAGGACCTGCGCATCCATAACAATTCATGGGGCGCAGGTCCTTGTTGTGTATGATAATGGCTTACGATTCGTACACGCAGCCTCGCCAAGACGGAACCAATTATGTCACAATGTATAAATAATACATAATTACGATGCAGAAATTTAGATAAAGACTTGGTGCATCCAAGAACAATTGCCATATTTGCTGAAAATCTGCTACTATGAAATCGATACATAATTTTCAGGAACTGATGTCATTGCTCTCCTCACTGCCACAGAGGAAGCGTGTGGCAGTGGCTTGTCCGCACGACTCACACACCGAATTCGCCATCAAGAGGGGACTCGAGAACAGGTTTGCACAATTCAGTTTGGTAGTTACACGCGAGTTCGTCGACCGCGCCAACCTGCTACGTGAGGCTTATCCCGAGGATGTTTCCGTCTACACTGCCGACGATGTGGATGCCGCAGCCCGCATGGCGGTGAAGCTGGTGCGCGATGGAAAGGCGGATGTGCTGATGAAGGGCCTGCTCAACACGGACAACCTGCTACACGCTGTGCTCGACAAGAACAGCGGGTTGCTGCCCAAGGGCAACGTGTTGACCCACATCTCAGTAGCACAAATCTCAGAACACCCCCGACTGATATTCTATTCCGACGCGGCTGTCATTCCCCGCCCCAACTACGAGCAGTTCAAGGCAATGATAACCTACGCTGCGCGACTGTGCAACAACTGCGGCATTGCCAAACCGAAAGTCGCCTTGATACACTGTACCGAGAAGATCAGCGAGAAGTTTCCCCACACGTTGGATTATGTGCGGTTGAAGGAAGATGCCAAAGCGGGAGTTTTCGGCTCGACGCTGGTGGACGGACCGATGGACGTGAAGACCGCCTTCGACCTACAGAGCGCTATGATAAAGGGACTGGAGTCGCCCGTAGTGGGCAATGCCGACGTGTTGATATTCCCCAACATCGAGTCTGGCAACACCTTCTACAAGACCATCTCGCTCTTTGCCCACGCGGATATGGCCTCAGTCCTGCAAGGGGCCGTCTGTCCGGTGGTCGTCACCTCGCGAAGCGACTCGGAACTGACAAAACTTTACAGCCTAGCGATGGCCTGTTTAGCAGTCTGACTGGAGAAAATTATTTTCCTGACTAGAGAAATATATTTTCCTAACTAGGAAAAAATAATTCCTTAACTATAACAATAAACATACAATACTATGAAGATATTTGTCATCAACCTAGGCTCCACCTCCACCAAGATTGCTCTGTACCACGACGAGCGTCAACAGTGGGTAGAGAACATCCACCACACACCCGAAGAGACCTCACGCTACAGCTGCGCCCTGAACCAATACCCCTTCCGCCTCCAGCGCATCAAAGAGGCACTGGAACAAGCCAACATCCCGCTCGACTTCGATGCCATCATAGCCCGCGGAGGATTACTGAAACCGATTCCTAGCGGAGTGTACCGCATCAACGAGGCGATGAAACACGACCTGCTCCACGCCCAGATGGACCATGCATGCAACCTGGGAGCCCTGTTGGCCGACGAGTTGGCACAAGGCATCGGTTGCCCCACGTTCATCGCCGACCCGGTGGTGGTGGACGAGATGCAGGAGAAGGCACGTCTGACAGGCATCCCGGGCATCGAACGCCGCTCTGTGTTCCATGCGCTCAACAGCAAAGCCGTGTCGCGCCGCTACGCCAAGCAAGTAGGAAAGTCCTACGAGGAACTGAATCTGATAGTCGCCCACCTGGGAGGAGGCATCTCGGTGAGCGCGCACCGCGAAGGGAAAGTCATCGACGTGAACAACGCCCTCAACGGGGAAGGCCCCATCTGTCCCGACCGTGCCGGCACTCTGCCCTCAGAACAACTTGCCGAACTCTGCTTCAGCGGCCGATACACCTTCCAGGAGATACGCACCATGATTTGCCGCAAGGGAGGAGTGATGGCCCATCTGGGCACGAGCGACATGAAACGCATCATTGAGCGGGTGGAGAATGGAGACAAACATGCACGGCTAGTGGTGGACGCCATGCTCTACACCATAGCCAAACAGATCGGAGCCATGCACGTGGCCCTCTACGGACAGACAGACGCCATCATCCTCACCGGAGGAATAGCCTATAACAGCTTCTGTGTGGACGAGTTAACCAAGCAAATCAGCTATTTGGCACCGGTTGCGGTCATTCCGGGAGAGAACGAGATGGAAGCCTTGGCGATGAATGCCTTTTGGGCCATGCGAGGGGATTTACCGCTAAAGGAGTATGGCAAAGAGCCTATAGAAGAGACTATTGATAGTAATTTGTAGATTTAAAAGATAAAAAAGTTTCATTTTACTTGTTGCGTGTTTAAATTATATCTACTTTTGCAGCCGTAAAAAATATATAAGAGATGATTAAGCGTTTCATGAATCTATCATTGCAAGGTATTATTATTCTACTAACAGGGTTAGTTGGAAGTGAGTATCGTGCATGATTGTTGATGAATCCAGATATAAGAAAAGCCTTTCTCACTTCCACGTGCGAAAGGCTTTTTTCTTAAGCATTGACAACAATATAAAAAACTAAATAAACGATGAACGACAGACTTTTTATTTTTGATACCACCTTGAGGGATGGTGAACAAGTGCCAGGGTGTCAGCTGAACACCATTGAGAAGATTCAAGTCGCCAAGCAGCTGGAGGCGCTGGGCGTGGATGTGATAGAGGCAGGATTCCCCATCTCCAGTCCGGGTGACTTCAACTCCGTCATAGAAATATCCAAAGCCGTCACATGGCCTACCATCTGCGCACTGACACGTGCCGTGGAGAAGGACATCGACGTGGCCGCCGAGGCCCTGAAATATGCCAAGCACAAACGCATCCACACGGGTATCGGTACTTCAGATTCACATATCAAATACAAATTCAACTCCACTCGCGAGGAGATTATCGAGCGTGCTGTGGCTGCCGTGAAGTATGCCCACCGCTATGTGGACGATGTGGAATTCTACGCCGAGGACGCCGGACGTACCGAGAACGAGTATCTGGCCCGCGTGGTGGAAGCCGTCATCAAGGCCGGAGCTACCGTAGTGAACATCCCCGACACCACAGGCTACTGTCTGCCCGAGGAGTATGGTGCAAAGATTAAATACCTAGTGGACCACGTGGACGGCATCGACAAGGCCATCATCTCCACCCACTGCCACAACGACCTGGGCATGGCCACCGCCAACACCATCAACGGTGTGCTCAACGGAGCCCGCCAGGTGGAAGTGACCATCAACGGCATCGGTGAGCGTGCCGGCAACACCTCGCTCGAGGAGATTGCCATGATTATCAAATGCCACAAGGACATCGACATACAGACCAACATCAATACACAGAAGATCTATCCTACCAGCCGCATGGTATCGAGCTTGATGAACATGCCGGTGCAGCCCAACAAGGCCATCGTGGGACGCAACGCCTTCGCCCACTCATCGGGCATCCACCAGGACGGTGTGCTGAAGAACGTGCAGACCTACGAGATTATCGACCCCAAGGATGTGGGCATCGACGACAATGCCATCGTGCTGACCGCCCGTAGCGGACGCGCCGCACTGAAGCACCGCCTCCATGTGCTGGGTGTGGAGATGACCCAGGAGAAGCTCGACAAGGTGTACGAGGACTTCCTGAAACTGGCTGATAAGAAGAAAGAGGTGAACGACGACGACATTCTGTTGTTGGCAGGCGCCGACCGCAGTCAGAACCACCACATCAAGCTTGACTATCTGCAGGTGACCAGCGGTGTGGGTGTACGCTCCGTTGCCAGCATCGGCCTCACCATCGCCAGCGAGAAGTTCGAGGCAGCCTCATCGGGTAACGGTCCGGTAGACGCCGCCATCAAAGCCCTGAAGCAGATTATCCACCGGCAGATGGTGCTGAAGGAGTTCACCATACAGGCAATCAGCAAAGGTAGCGACGACGTAGGTAAGGTACACATGCAAGTGGAGTACGACGGACACGTGTACTATGGTTTCGGTGCCAACACCGACATCGTGGCCGCTTCCGTGGAAGCCTACATCGACTGTATCAACAAGTTCATCCATTGATGGGACAGCCCCCCGACAGGGACGAACGACTTACTAACGATTCATATATATAAAAAATAGTATAATGGCAAATACATTATTCGACAAGATTTGGGACGCACACGTGGTGCAAAACGTGGCCGACGGTCCCACACAGCTCTACATCGACAGACTCTACTGTCATGAAGTCACCAGCCCGCAGGCCTTCGACGGCATGCGTGCCAGAGGTTTGAAATGTTTCCGACCGGACCACATCTACTGTATGCCGGACCACAATACACCTACCCACGACCAGGACAAACCGATTGCCGACCCTGTCTCGCGCACACAGGTGGAGACCTTGGCCAAGAATGCGGCCGAGTTCGGACTGGAGCACTTCGGGATGATGGACAAACGCAACGGCATCATCCACGTGGTAGGTCCCGAGAGAGGACTCACCCTGCCGGGCATGACCATCGTCTGCGGTGACTCCCACACCTCTACCCATGGAGCCATGGGAGCCGTGGCTTTCGGCATCGGCACCAGTGAAGTGGAGATGGTGTTGGCCTCGCAGTGCATCCTGCAGGCACGTCCCAAGACTATGCGTATCCGCATCGAGGGTGAGCTGAAGAAAGGTGTGACGGCAAAGGACATGGCCCTCTACATGATGTCGAAAATGACCACCAGCGGTGCCACAGGCTACTTCGTGGAGTATGCCGGCTCAGCCGTGCGCAACCTCACCATGGAAGGGCGCCTCACCCTGTGCAACCTCTCCATCGAGATGGGTGCACGTGGCGGTATGGTGGCTCCGGACGAGACGACGTTCGCCTACATCAAAGGCCGTGAGCATGCCCCCAAAGGTGAGGCATGGGACAAGGCCGTAGCCTACTGGAAGACCCTGAAGAGCGACGACGACGCGGTGTTCGACAAGGAGGTGCAGTTCGACGCGGCCGACATCGAGCCGATGATCACCTACGGCACCAACCCAGGTATGGGCATGGGCATCACCCAGAGCATCCCCACCATGGAGAGCATGAACGAGCAGGCGAAGATCTCCTACAAGAAGTCGCTCGACTATATGGGCTTCAAGCCCGGAGAGTGTCTGCTGGGCAAGCCGGTGGACTACGTCTTCCTGGGCGCCTGCACCAACGGACGTATCGAGGACTTCCGCGCCTTCGCATCCTTGGTGAAGGGTCACAAGAAAGCCCCCGACATCACCGCTTGGCTCGTGCCAGGCTCGTGGATGGTGGACGCACAGATACGCGAGGAGGGCTTGGACAAGTTACTGGAAGAGGCCGGATTTGAGATTCGTCAACCGGGATGCTCGGCTTGCTTGGCCATGAACGACGACAAGATTCCGGCAGGCAAGTACTCCGTATCCACGAGCAACCGCAACTTCGAAGGTCGCCAGGGACCTGGTGCCCGCACCATGTTGGCCAGTCCGTTGGTAGCCGCCGCGGCAGCCGTAACGGGTGTGGTGACCGACCCACGGGAGTTGTTATAAACGTATAACCTTATTAAGCAAAAACGATGAAACAAAAATTCAATATCATAACCAGTACCTGTGTGCCTCTCCCACTGGAGAATGTAGATACCGACCAGATTATCCCGGCACGCTTCCTGAAAGCTACCACCCGCGAAGAGAAGTTCTTCGGCGACAACCTCTTCCGCGACTGGCGCTACAATGCTGACGGCACACTGAACAAGAGCTTCGTGCTCAACGACCCCACCTACAGCGGCGAGATACTGGTAGCCGGCAAGAACTTCGGGTCGGGCTCCAGCCGCGAGCATGCTGCCTGGGCTATCGCCGGATACGGATTCCGGGTGGTCATCTCCAGCTTCTTTGCCGACATTCACAAGAACAACGAGCTGAACAACTTCGTGTTGCCCGTCGTGGTGAGCGAGCAGTTCCTTGCCGAGCTGTTTGCTTCCATCCAAGCCGACCCGAAGACCTTGGTGGAGGTGAACCTGCCCGAGCAGACCGTCACCAACAAGGCCACAGGCAAGAGCGAGAAGTTCGAGATTAACGGTTACAAGAAACACTGCCTGATGAACGGACTCGATGACATCGACTTCCTGTTGTCGAACAAAGATAAGATAGAGGCATGGGAAGAAGCGTCAAGATAGAAATCATGGACACCACACTCCGCGACGGCGAACAGACCAGCGGAGTGTCGTTTGTGCCCCATGAGAAGTTGATGATAGCCCGCTTATTACTCGAGGAACTGAACGTAGACCGTGTGGAGGTAGCCTCGGCACGCGTGTCAGACGGTGAGTTCGAAGCCACACGCAAGATATGCGACTGGGCAACCCGCCATGGACTGATCGACAAGGTGGAGATTCTGGGTTTCGTGGACGGCGACACCTCGCTCAACTGGGTACGCCGAGCAGGCGGCAAGGTCCTCAACCTGCTAGCCAAAGGTTCGTTGAGACACTGCACCCAGCAGTTGAAGAAATCCCCCGAGGAACATCTTAGGGAGATTCGCAACGTGGTCTCCTTGGCAGACTCCATGAACATCTCCGTGAACCTCTACCTGGAGGACTGGAGCAATGGCATGAAGAATTCGCCCGAGTACGTGTTCCAGCTGATGGACGGACTCCGCGACACGAGCATCAAGCGCTTCATGTTGCCGGATACGTTGGGCATACTCAACCCGCTGCAAGTCATCGAGTACTTCCGCAAGATGGTGAAGCGCTATCCCGACAAACACTTCGACTTCCACGCCCACAACGACTACGACCTAGCCGTGAGCAATGTGTTGGCAGCCGTGCTGAGCGGAGCCAAAGGCCTGCATACCACCATCAACGGACTGGGTGAGCGGGCCGGCAACGCACCATTGGCCAGCGTACAGGCCATCCTGAAGGACCACTTCTGTGCACAGACCAGCATCAACGAAGAGAAGTTGAACGATGTGAGCCGCGTGGTGGAGTCCTACTCGGGTGTGTTGATACCCGCTAACAAACCGATTGTGGGCGAGAGTGTCTTCACGCAGGTGGCAGGTGTGCACGCCGACGGCGACAACAAGGACAGCCTCTACTGCAACGCCCTGCTGCCCGAGCGGTTCGGCCGCAAACGCGAGTACGCCCTGGGCAAGACCAGCGGCAAGGCCAACATCCGCAAGAACCTGGAGGACCTGGGACTGGAGCTCGACGAGGAGTCGATGCGCAAGGTGACGGAACGTATCATCGAGCTGGGCGACAAAAAGGAGTTGGTGACACAAGAGGATCTGCCCTACATCATCTCCGACGTGCTGAAGCACGACACCATCAACAACAAGGTGATACTGAAGAGTTACTTCGTCACCTCGGCCCAGGGACTGAAGCCTGTGGCCACCATCCGCATCGAGATCAACGGCAACGAGTACGAGGAGACCTCCAGCGGCGACGGACAGTACGATGCCTTCGTACGGTCACTGCGCAAAGTCTACAAAGGGATGCTGGGCCGCAAGTTCCCCATGCTCGTCAACTATGCCGTGACGATTCCTCCCGGCGGACGCACAGACGCCTTCGTGCAGACGGTCATCACCTGGCGATTCCTCGACAGGGAGATACGCACCCGCGGTCTGGATGCCGACCAGACGGAAGCTGCCATCAAGGCGACCATCAAGATGCTCAACGTGATAGAAAACGATTATGAAACACAAAACGTATAAGATAATATGAAAGATTTTAAGATTGCAGTGTTGCCCGGTGACGGTATCGGTCCTGAGATATCCGCACAAGGAGTAAACGTGATGAGTGCCGTTTGCGAGAAGTACGGCCACAAGGTGAGCTACGAATATGCCATCTGCGGAGCGGATGCCATCGACAAGGTGGGTGACCCCTTCCCCGAAGAGACCTTCCAGACCTGTAAGCGAGCCGATGCTGTCCTCTTCTCTGCCGTTGGCGACCCCAAGTTCGACAATAACCCCACAGCCAAGGTACGTCCCGAGCAGGGATTGCTGGCTATGCGCAAGAAGCTGGGACTCTTCGCCAACATCCGCCCTGTGCAGACCTTCAAGTGTCTGTTGCACAAGTCGCCCTTGCGTGCTGACCTCGTCGAGGGAGCCGACTTCATCTGCATCCGCGAGCTGACGGGCGGTATGTACTTCGGTGAGAAATACCAGGACAACGACAAGGCCTACGATACCAACATGTACACTCGCCCCGAGATAGAGCGCATCTTGAAGGTGGGCTTCGAGTACGCCATGAAGCGCAACAAACACCTCACCGTGGTGGACAAAGCCAACGTGCTGGCCTCCAGCCGTCTGTGGCGTCAGATTGCCCAGGAGATGGCTCCGCAGTATCCCGAGGTGAAGACCGACTACATGTATGTGGACAATGCCTCCATGCGTATGATTCAGGAGCCTCGCTTCTTCGACGTGATGGTGACCGAGAACACCTTCGGCGACATCCTCACCGACGAGGGCTCTTGCATCAGCGGTTCCATGGGACTGCTTCCCTCAGCCTCCACAGGCGAGAGCACACCGGTATTCGAGCCTATCCACGGATCGTGGCCACAGGCTAAAGGCCTCAACATCGCCAACCCCTTGGCGCAGATTCTCTCTGTGGCCATGCTCTTCGAGTACTTCGACTGCAAGGAAGAGGGAGCCCTCATCCGCAAGGCTGTGGACGCTTCACTGGATGCTGAAGTCCGCACGGGCGACATCCAGGTAGAGGGCAAGAAGTCCTTCTCCACCTCAGAGGTAGGCGAATGGATTGTGAACTACATCCGCAAAGCCTAAGGCAAGTAACTTGCTGAACAGACGATAGTTCCCCGTCCCGCGACACATACCCTGTGACGCGGGACGGGGATTTTCGTTCTATCCAGTAAACCACGGCAGTCGCAAGCCTTGTGAATTCTACCAAAAAGGTGTTACAGTATGCCCATCGATTAACAAAATCGGTGTATATTTGTCGCCGAATCAATCACGGAATGAAAAAGTTATCTATCGCTATCCTGCTCCTTAGTCCATTCGCCCTCGCCTATGGTCAGCAAACCGACCAAGTGCTGATGCGCATCGGCGGACGTGAGGTGCTCCGCTCGGAGTATGAATACGCCTACACGAAGAACCATGCCGAAGCACAACTCTCACCCGAAACATTCCTGCAGACGTTCGTCGACTTGAAGCTGTTGGCCCTGGAAGCCGAGAGCCGGGGACTGGACACGTTGCCCTCGTTCCGCCAACGCATAAAAGCATGGACCGCCGGAGAGGAGACACTCGGTCAGGAGATGGCGAAAGCCCATAAAACCTCGTGCGTACGCATTGCGCACCTTTACATCCATCTGCCACAATCCTCCTCACAACCCTTCGTCCAGAAATCGTGCGACCGCATGGAGCAGATTTACCGCAAGGCATCTGCCAAGGGCAACTTCGAACAGATGGTAATGGAAGCTATGAGTCACCCCACCGACGGCCTCTATGGCGAACTGACCATCTTGCCGGCACATCATACCATGGAAGTGATTGAACAGAAGATACGCTCCATGGAGGTAGGCGAGCTCTGCCGTCCCTTCATGTCACAAGCCGGCGTGCATCTGATACAACTACTCGGGAGGGATGTGCACCACGAGCACGCTGCGGACGCTACCGTGCAAGACACCCAAGAGGAGAAACAGACGCTCTTCCTACAGGCCGAGATACGGGATGCGTTGCTGCGGGATGCGCTGCAGCAAGACGAGGCTCAGCGCGAGGAAGACCTGCAGGAGCAACTAAAACAGTACTTCGACGCACACCGCGCGAGCTACGCATGGGAACTGCCCCGCTACAAAGGAGCTGTGGTAGCCTGTCGCGACAAAGCCACAGCAAAGCGGGTGAAGAAGCTGCTGAAGGCCAATCCACAGAATCAATGGGATTCGTTACTGAAGGCCCTTGCCCAACAAGAGGACAACGGCATACATCAGCCTTACGCCTGCGGACTTTACCAGATAGGCACCGACCCGTTGGTGGACAAGGTCATCTTCAAGCAAGAGTCCTGTCAACTGCCAGCCGATGCCCCTATTGTGGTGAAACGGGGAAAGGTGCTGAAGAAAGGCCCTGAGGGCTACGAGGATGTCTACTCACTGGTCTATGCCGACTATCAGTCACACCGCAAAGAGGTACAGATGAGTGAATTGAGGAAGAAATACAAAGTTGAAATAAACGAAGAGGAATTAAAAACAGTTAATATCCATCAGACGAAAGGATGAAAGCTGTATCTTCGTTAGTTATTAAGCACAATACGAGAAAGATATGAAGTGTTTGTGGATATTGTCGGGGTTGTTGATACTCTTGTCCTCGTGCCAGAAGACGCACGACTTCAAGGGGAAGACACCGTTGGTGGAAGCAAGCGGACAAGTTCTCTTTCTGGAGGACCTGACCCAGATGCTGCCCGCCGGCCTGTCGAAGGAAGACAGCGCCCAATATGCCGAGAAATACATACACAACTGGGTGGAGGAGGTGCTTCTCTACGAAAAGGCACAACGCAACGTGGCTGGGGACAGCAAGGTGGAAGAGTTGGTGAGCAACTACCGCAAAGCGCTCGTGATACACACCTACCAACAGAACCTGATAGCGCAGAAGTTGGTCAACCAGGTGTCGGACGACGATGTGAAGGACTTCTACGAGCACAACCAGAAACTGTTCATCCTCGACCAGCCCTTGATAAAGGGACTCTTCATCAAGGTGCCCGTGAGCGAGCGGGATGTGCAGAATGTGCGCATATGGTACCGCAAGCTTACGCCCGAGAATGTGGAGAAGCTGGAGAAGTTCAGCCTGAAAGGTGCGGTGGACTACACCTACTTCCTGGACAAATGGACCGAGCTGTCCGATGTGTCGGAGAAGATTCCCTCCACGGCACATCTCACACAGAGTTCGCTCACTGAGGACCCCACCATAGAGGTACGGGACGATGACTATTGGTATTTCCTCCATGCCACGGAGATGGTGGAGGCTGGTAAAGTGAAGCCTTTGGACTTCGCCTTCAACGAGGTGAAGGAGATGCTGATGAACCTGCGGCAGGTAGACTTCATGCAACAGGTGAAGGACGAGCTCGTAAAGCGGGCTACAGACAAGAAAGAAATTATTTATTATTACAAAGATGCAAATGAATAGATTGCTTAGTTTCAGAAGTTTATTATTGCTGTGCGTGATGTGCATCAGCGTTGCTGCGTCGGCACAGGACAATGTAATAGACGAAGTGGTCTGGGTGGTTGGAGACGAAGCCATTCTGAAATCGGATATCGAAGAGGAACGGATTCGGGCGCAATACGAAGGACAGAAGTTGGACGGAGACCCCTACTGCGTGATCCCCGAACGTCTGGCTATCCAGAAACTCTTCCTTCATCAGGCAGCCATCGACAGTATCGAGGTGGACGAGTCTGACGTGTTGAGCCGTGTTGAGGAGCAGACCAACTTCTACATCAGCCAGATAGGATCGAAGGAGAAGATGGAGGAATACTTCAACAAGACCACTACCAAAATACGTGAGGAGTTGCGCGACAACATACGCGATGCGCTGACCGTACAGCGCATGCAGGACAAGATTGTGGGCGACATCAAGGTGACACCGGCACAGGTTCGCCGTTACTTCAAGGACCTGCCCGCCGACAGCATCCCCTACATTCCCACACAGGTGGAGGTGCAGATTATCACCATCGAGCCGAAGATTCAGCAAGAGGAGATAGACGGAATAAAGGATCGCTTGCGTGAGTACACCGAGCGTGTGAACTCCGGTACCACACAGTTCTCCACCTTGGCGCGCCTCTACTCCGAAGATGCCGGTTCGGCTATCCACGGCGGCGAGCTCGACTTCATGGGACGTAGCTCTCTCGACCCCGCCTTCGCCAATGTGGCCTTCAACCTGACAGACCCTAAGAAGGTGTCGAAGGTGGTAGAGTCGGAATATGGTTACCACATCATCCAGCTCATCGAGAAGCGAGGCGACCGCATCAAGGTGCGTCACATCCTGCTCATCCCGAAGGTGGCACAGACTGACCTGGACGCAGCCACCCTGCGTCTGGACTCCATCGCCAACGACATCCGCAACAGCAAGTTCACCTTCGAGGAGGCTGCACAGTACATCTCCAGCGACAAGGACACCCGCAACAACCACGGTCTGATGCCTAACAAACGCACCGGCACGTCGAAGTTCCAGATGCAGGAACTGCCGGCCGAGATTGCCAAGGTGGTGGACAAGATGAACGTGGGCGAGATATCCAATGCCTTCACCATGATCAACGACAAGCAGAAGAATGTCTGCGTCATCGTTCGGCTGAAATCGCGCATCAACGGACACAAGGCCACCATCACCGACGACTATCAACAGCTGAAGGACGTGGTGGTAAGCAAACGTCAGAGCGAGAAACTGGATAAATGGATTCGCGAGAAACAAAAGAATACATACGTAAGAATCAATGAGAACTGGCGGAACTGCGACTTCAAGTACCCAGGCTGGATTCATTGATAACTTACAGAATGTGATAGGATATGTCCGACAGAAAGAATAACATGAAAAGGCATAGGATACTTCTGGCGAGTGTCCTGTGCTTTTTCGGCCTTTGCATGGCACAGGTGCGTACCACACGACCAGCGGGCAACAGCGACAAGAAGACGAAGGTCTACCTGATTCACTCCGACGAGCTGCGCTTCAACAAACGGGACAACCCCGACGCGCAGATTCTCGACGGCAATGTGGTGTTCCGCCACGACAGCGTCTACATGTATTGCGACAGTGCCTACTTCTACGAAGCCAAGAACTCGTTCGAAGCCTTCGGCAACGTGAAGATGAACCAGGGCGACACGCTGTTCCTCTATGGCGACTGGCTGTTCTACGACGGCAACACACAGATAGCGCAGGTACGCGAGAATGTGCGCATGGAGAACCGCAATACGGTGCTCACCACCGATAGCCTCAACTACGACCGCATCTTCAACCTCGGATACTTCTTCGAGGGAGGAACGCTGATGGACGAGGAGAATGTGCTCACCTCCGACTGGGGAGAGTACAGCCCGGCCACCAAGTTCGCCGTGTTCAACTACAACGTGAAACTGGTGAACCCCAAGTTCACGCTCACCTCGGACACGCTGCGCTACAACACCGTCACCAAGGTGGCCAACATTGTGGGACCATCAAACATCGACAACGGCGAGAACCACATCTATTCCGAGATGGGATTCTACAACACCGCCACCCAACAGGCGGAGCTGCTCCAACGATCCGTGCTAGTGAACGGCAGCCGCCAGTTGGTGGGCGACAGTCTCTACTATGACCGCACGACTGGCTATGGCGAGGCTTTCCGCCATGTGGTGATGACCGACGTGGAGAACAAGAACATGCTGACGGGCGAATACTGCTACTACAACGAACTGACAGGCTACGCCATGGCTACCGACAGCGCTGTGGCCATCAACTACTCACAGGACGGCGACAGCCTCTACCTGCATGCCGACACACTGAAGATGGTGTCGTACAACTTCAACACCGACTCGGTCTACCGCAAGACCTTTGCCTACTACAAGGTGCGTGCCTACAAGACCAACATGCAGGCGGTGTGCGACTCCATGGTGTTCAGTTCACTGGACTCGTGCATGACGATGTACAACAACCCCATCGTGTGGAACGAGAACCAACAGCTCTTCGGCGAGCAGATAAAGGTGTACATGAACGACAGCACCGTCGACTGGGCCCACGTCATCAACCAGGCCATGTCCATCGAGCGCATCGACTCCACCTGCTACAACCAGGTGAGCGGCAAGGAGATGAAGGCCTACTTTGTGGGAGGAGAGATAGACCATGCCGACGTGACGGGAAATGTGCGCATCGTCTACTTCCCCATCGACGACAAGGACAGCACCATCATCGGTGCCAACTGTGCGGAGACCAGCGTGCTCAACGTCTACATGAAGCAACGGAAGATGCAGAAGATAGTCGCCAGTCCCAAGACCTCAGGCACACTCTATCCGCTGCCCCTGCTGCCCAAGGACAAGCGCTACCTGCCCTCGTTCGCATGGTTCGACTACATCCGGCCGCTCAACAAGGACGACATCTTCGAGTGGAGAGGCAAGAAAGCAGGACAGGAGCTGAAGGCTTCTGTACGCAGAGAGGTGCCGTTGCCAACGTTACAACGGAATAAAAGATAAGGAGGTATCATATGGGAATGTTCAAAATGAGACAACCACGCGCCTACGAGCATAAATATATATATGTAGACGAGCGGAAAGAGAAACTGCAGAAGATGGAAGAGGCCGCCAAGCGCGAACTGGGCATGCTGCCCGAACGCGAGTTCCGTCCCGAGGATATTCGTGGAAAGTTCGTCGAGGGAACCACCCACCTGAAAAGGCGCAAGGAGGATGGCCGCAAACCGCTCTCCTACGGCACCATGTTGGTAGCCATAGGAGTGCTGTTGTTCATATTGCACTACCTGGTGACCGGTAGCTGGAACTTCTAACAAATCAGAAATGAGTGACATTATTCGTTTATTACCCGATTCGGTAGCCAACCAGATTGCGGCCGGTGAGGTCATCCAACGCCCCGCCTCCGTCATCAAGGAGTTGGTGGAGAATGCCATCGATGCCGAGGCACAGCACATCGATGTCATCATCACCGACGCGGGGAAGACAAGCATACAAGTGGTGGACGACGGCAAAGGCATGTCCGAGACGGATGCCCGTCTGGCCTTCGAGCGTCATGCCACATCCAAGATAAAAGAGGCGGCAGACCTCTTCGCCCTGCGTACCATGGGATTCCGTGGCGAGGCATTGGCCTCCATTGCTGCCGTGGCACAGGTGGAGCTGAAGACCCGCACGGCCAACGACGAGCTGGGCACCGCCATCAGCATCTCAGGCTGCAAGGTGGAGAGTCAGGAGGTAGTCTCCAGTCCCAAGGGGAGCAACTTTCTGGTGAAGAACCTCTTCTTCAATGTGCCGGCACGGCGGAAGTTCCTCAAGTCCAACCAAACGGAGCTGAGCAACATCCTCACCGAGTTCGAGCGCATCGTGTTGGTGAACCCCGACATCAGTTTTTCGTTGGTGCACAACGACACCACCATGTTCTCGCTGCCGAAGACCACACTGCGACAGCGTCTGTTGGATGTCTTCGGGCGGAAGCTCAACCAACAATTGCTGCCGGTGGATGTGGAGACTACCCTGGCTAGGGTGCACGGCTATGTGGGAAAACCCGAGTCGTCGCGGAAGAAAGGATCGCACCAATACTTCTTCGTCAATGGCCGCTACATGCGTCACCCCTACTTCCATCGCGCCGTGATGGATGCCTACGAGCACCTTATCCCGACGGGCGAACAGGTGTCGTACTTCGTCTATTTCGAGGTGGACCCAGCCAACATCGACGTGAACATACACCCTACGAAGACAGAGATAAAGTTCGAGAACGAACAGGCCATTTGGCAGATTGTGGCAGCGATGGTGAAGGAGTCGCTGGGCAAGTTCAGCGCCATTCCCACCATCGACTTCGACACCGAAGGGATGCCCGACATGCCGTTGTTCAACGGCGAGCAGCACGATGTTGCTCCGCCCAAGGTGGACTACGACCCCAACTACAATCCCTTCAAGGCGGACGGAGCACCCTCATACGCCCAACAGCACAACAACAGCCGTTGGGAAGACCTCTACAAGGGAATCGATGAGATTGCCCCTCCTGCACCGGAGGAAGACGAGCCTACCACTCCATCGGAACTGGGCGGAGCGCCTTCGCAGCTGAACCTGCTCCCGGAAGAGGGCACACACATGGAGATGTCGTCGCGCCACTATCAGTACAAAGGACGCTACATACTCACCTCGGTAAAATCGGGACTGATGATTATCGACCAGCAGCGGGCACACATCCGCGTACTCTTCGACCGCTATCTGACACAGATGGAGAAGCGACAAGGAGCCTCGCAGGGCGTATTGTTCCCCGAGGTGGTACAGTTTCCCGCTTCAGAGCAGGTGATACTGGAGAGCATCACCGACGACTTGACGGCCATCGGTTTCGACCTCTCCAACCTGGGGGGCGGCAGTTATGCCATCAATGGCGTGCCTGCAGGCATCGAGGGACTCAACCCGATTGACTTGCTCAACAATATGGTGCACACCGCCATAGAGAAGGGCAACGATGTGAAACGGGACGTGCGAAGCATCATCGCCCTGTCGCTTGCCAAGTCGGCAGCCATCGTACCCGGCCAGGTGCTTAGTCAGGAGGAGATGAACAGTCTGGTGGATAGTCTGTTCGCCAGCACCACCCCCAACTACACGCCCGACGGGAAGGTGATACTATCCGTCATCCCCGAGACGGACATCGAGCGCCTGTTCTGACAACACGCGATAAACGGACAGAGGCACAGCACGGAATGACTTCCGGCTGTGCCTCTGTTTGTTTATCGACTTCTAAGAGTCTTATTTCATAGCTTGCTCAATGTCGGCGATGATGTCCTCCACATTCTCTATACCTACGGAGAGACGAATCAGGTCGGGAGCTACGCCAGCCTCGCGCAACTGCTCGTCGGAGAGCTGACGGTGAGTGTGGCTTGCCGGGTGGAGCACACAGGTACGTGCGTCCGCCACGTGGGTCACGATGCAGATCATCTTCAGACGGTCCATGAAGTGGATGGCATCCTCACGGGTACCCTTCAGTCCGAAGGCAATCACACCGCAAGAACCATTCGGCAGGTATTTCTGTCCCAACTCATAGTACTTGTCACCTTTCAGTCCGCAGTAGTGTACCCAAGCCACCTTGTCGTTGGCCTTCAGCCATTCGGCTACGGTCTGTGCATTCTTGCAGTGCTGCGGCATACGCAGGTGCAGTGTCTCCAGTCCCAGATTGAGCAGGAAGGCGTTCTGCGGAGCCTGTATGGAGCCGAGATCGCGCATCAGTTGTGCAGTGGCTTTGGTCATGTAGGCCATCTTGCCGAATGCTTTCGTGTAGGTCAGTCCGTGGTACGACTCATCCGGCTGTGTCAGTCCGGGGAACTTGTCGGCATGTGCGTCCCAGTCGAAGTTGCCACTGTCCACGACGGCACCACCTACTGAGGTAGCGTGTCCGTCCATATATTTGGTGGTAGAGTGGGTCACGATGTCGGCACCCCACTCAAACGGGCGGCAGTTGATAGGTGTAGCGAAGGTGTTGTCCACAATCAAAGGCACGCCGTGGCTGTGGGCGATGCGGGCGAACTTCTCGATGTCGAGCACGTCGCAGCCTGGGTTGGAGATGGTCTCACCGAAGAGGGCCTTCGTGTTGGGGCGGAATGCCTTGCTGATTTCCTCCTCGGAGTCGTCGGCATTGACGAATGTACACTCGATGCCCAGTTTGCGCATCGTCACGTTGAAGAGGTTGAACGTGCCGCCATAGATGGTCGATGAGCACACGAAGTGGTCGCCCTTCTCGCAGATGTTGAATACGGCATAGAAGTTGGCTGCCTGACCGGAAGAGGTCAACATGGCACCCACACCACCTTCCAGGGCAGCAATCTTGGCTGCCACGGCATCGTTGGTAGGGTTCTGCAAACGGGTGTAGAAGTAGCCGCTCTCCTCGAGGTCGAAGAGGCGTGCCATCTGCTCGCTTGTGTCATACTTGAATGTTGTACTCTGATAGATAGGCAACACACGCGGTTCGCCTTTCTTAGGAGTCCATCCGGCCTGCACACAGATGGTTCCTTGCTGTTGTTTTTTATCCATGATGTTATGTTATGTTGTTTCTATAGAGATTAAACTGAATGCAAAATTAGCAATAAAAGCGACACTCACCAATCTTCGGTGGACTGATTGTCTGTGCGGCACATGGTTTTTGGGGCGACGAGTAGGCCAGCTGGCAGAAAAAGCCTACCTTTGTGGCCTAAACAAATAACATTATGAGCATCAAACACACTATGCCGGTGCAGATTCGCTTCAGCGATGTGGACCAGTTGGGCCATGTGAACAACTCGGTCTACTTCTCGCTCTACGACTTGGGCAAGACGGCTTATTTCCGCGACGTATTGGGCGAGGAGTTGGACTTTGGCGGCATCTGTACCGTTGTGGCCAACGTGAACGCCAACTTCTTCACACCGGTCTATTTCCACGACAATCTGGCCATAGAGACTACTACCGTGCAGATTGGCAACAAGAGCTTCACATTGCTGCAACGGGCGGTGGACGTCACCAGCCAGGAGGTGAAGTGTGAGTGCCGCACCGTGATGGTTTGCTTCGACAGGCGCTCCAAGCAGACGGTGCCCGTGCCCCAGGAGTGGCGCGATGCCATCAACACGTACGAGGGCAAGGAGCTGTAGTCTCCCACCCTTCCGCAAGAATCTCTGTCGTTGATATTGGTTTGTATATAAAAAACGCGTTGCCTGAAACCTTCACAGGCTAGGCAACGCAATTACAATACAAAATACAAATACAACTAAACGAGATTCTTTTTAATTATCTTATACAATTCCTTGAGCCATCATAGCGTGGGCCACCTTCATGAATCCGGCGATGTTGGCGCCCTTCACGTAGTTGATGTAGCCGTCCGGCTGAGTGCCGTACTTCACGCATTGCTCATGTATGCCGTACATGATGCCGTGCAGCTTCTGGTCCACCTCCTCGGCAGTCCAGTTCATGTGCATAGCGTTCTGGCTCATCTCCAGTCCCGAGGTAGCCACACCGCCTGCGTTCACAGCCTTGCCCGGCGCATACATTATCTTGTTCTCGATGAAAGCATCGATGGCCTCGGGCGTACATCCCATGTTGGAGATCTCACCCACACAAGTCACCTTGTTGGCAATCAACGCCTTCGCATCGTCGCCATTGAGCTCGTTCTGAGTAGCGCAAGGCAGAGCGATGTCCACCTTCACCTCCCAAGGACGGCGGTCCGGCACGAACTTCGCACCCGGATACTTCTCGGCGTACGGAGCCACAATGTCGTTGCCCGAAGCGCGGAGCTCTAGCATATAGTCAATCTTCTCGCCGCTGATGCCATCGGGGTCGTAGACGTAACCGTCCGGACCGGAGATGGTAACCACCTTAGCGCCGAGTTGGGTAGCTTTGGTAGCAGCGCCCCATGCCACGTTGCCGAAGCCGGAGATGGCCACTGTCTTACCCTTGATGTCGATACCTTTAGTCTTCAGCATCTGGTTCACGAAGTAGAGACCGCCGAAACCGGTTGCCTCGGGACGTATCAGAGAACCACCATACTCCAGACCTTTGCCGGTGAATGTACCCGTGAACTCACGCGTGAGTTTCTTGTACATACCGAACATATAACCTACCTCGCGTCCACCTACGCCGATGTCGCCAGCGGGCACGTCCATGTCGGGCCCCAGATGACGCCACAACTCGAGGATAAACGCCTGGCAGAAACGCATAATTTCAGCGTCGCTCTTTCCCTTCGGTGAGAAGTCCGAGCCACCTTTACCACCGCCCATAGGCAATGTCGTAAGGGCGTTCTTGAAGGTTTGCTCGAATCCCAGGAACTTCAGGATGGAGAGGTTCACCGACGCGTGGAAACGGATACCGCCTTTGTACGGGCCGATGGCGTTGTTGAACTGCACTCTGTAGCCCAAGTTCACCTGCACCTTACCATTGTCGTCCACCCAGGGCACACGGAATGTGAAGATACGGTCGGGCTCCACTAAACGTTCAATGAGACTCACTTTCTCAAATTCGGGATGCTGGTTATAGATCTCCTCAATAGAGAGAAGAACTTCCTTCACAGCTTGCAAGTACTCCAGTTCACCGGGGTGCTTGGCTTCCAAAGAAGACATGATGCGTTCGATATTCATATTATATGGTATAATTAAGGTTTAAGTCTTTTCTGTATTCTTCTTTGCTGCAAATATAGAGCTTAATTTATACCCACCAAAATTTTAAGGGGAAAATTTCATAGGGTAAGTGATAAAATGATATCTTCGTTGCATTTACTACACATGTATATGGACTCATTCGCTATTCTCAATCACGTATTCAAGCCGATTTCGTGACCAAATGTAAAGTATAGCCTATACTAGTCGTCTCGTTTACTTACAAGATGTTACTATGCCCCACCGGTGAGGCAGGCCGGTCATCCCGACTACACTCCTTGTGCCGACCGACGGGATGAGTCGCACGCTTGAAGCTCGTACGGGCAGTGCATAAACTGCAATATTTATGCAAATATTCCAATATTAGTAAATGATTTCATCGAAATAGTGGTTGCATTAAAATATTCAGTAACTTTGGACCCGATTTTAAAAACGATAAATACAACATATCAGAACATGATTCTTAACCCAACCATGGAGTGCATGGACCGCGAGTCTATGCGCAAGCTGCAAAGTGAGCGGCTCATCAAGACCGTGAACACGTGTTACAACAACGTGCCCTTCTACCGTCGCAAGATGGACAAGATGGGCGTGAAGCCGGAGGATATCAAGTCTATCGACGACATCCACCTGCTGCCGTTTACCACCAAACACGACCTTCGCGACGAATATCCTTTCGGCCTGCAGGCTGTCCCGCAGACCGAGATTGTACGCATACACGCCTCATCGGGCACCACGGGCAAGCCAGTGGTAGGAACCTACACGAAGAACGACCTCGCCATGTGGGCCGAGGGCGCTGCTCGCGTGTTGGCTGCTGGAGATGTCACCAAGGGCGACATCGTGCAGGTGAGCTACGGATACGGACTCTTCACCGGTGGACTGGGCGCACACGACGCGGCCGGTTATCTGGGCGCCGTGCAGTTGCCTACCTCGGCCGGTAACTCCGAGAAGCAGGTGATGCTGATGAAGGACTTCGGCACCACCGCACTCTGCTGCACCCCTTCATATGCGCTCCGCCTGGCGGAAGTGATGGAGAACAGCGAGTATGTGTCCAAGAAAGACCTCAAGTTGCGTGTGGGATTCTTCGGCGCAGAGCCCTGGACCGAAGGTATGCGCAAGGAGCTGGAGGAGCGGTTGGGCATCAAGGCATTCGACATCTACGGACTCACAGAGATGTGTGGGCCGGGTGTAGGCGGCGAGTGCCAGTATCACAACGGCACGCACCTGTGGGAGGACAAGTTCTATCCCGAGATTATCAACCCCGACACCTTGGAGCCTTGCGCACCGGGCGAGTTCGGCGAGCTGGTCTTCACCTCGCTCTGCAAGGAAGCCATGCCTATCCTCCGCTACCGCACACGCGACCTCACGCGCCTCATCTATGAGCCTTGTGAGTGCGGACGTACGGCAGTGCGCATGGACCGCATCCTTGGCCGTTCGGACGATATGATGATTATCCGTGGCGTCAACGTGTTCCCCAGCCAGATAGAGGCATGTCTGACGGAGTTCCCCGCCTTCACGCCGCAGTACTTCATCACCGTGGACCGCAAGAACAACGAGGACACCTTCGACCTCGACGTGGAGTTGCGTCCCGAGTACTTCTCGCCCAACCCGTCGAAACAGATGCCTTTCATCAAACCCCTCTACGACCGCATCGTGTCCATGGTGGGCATCAAGCCGAACATCCACATCAAGGAGTCGGGCTCCATCGCACGTTCCAACGGAAAGGCAAAGCATGTGAACGACAAGCGCGTCTTCTCCTAACTGACGGGATATACATATATATAAGGTATAGCATGGCCGCGGCTGCAAGGTGGTCACCCCCCCCCTTGCGGCTACGGCCATTGCGATGAAACAAAAAAAGGACGGGCTTGTTCTCTATGTTTAGAACGCCCGTCCTTATTCGTTATCGTTTCAAGTCTCTCAAATTCCTACATCATGCCGTCGTGAAACGCACGTGTAGCGGATGCGAACATAAAAGTCGCCACCAACACACTCATCGCGATATCCATAAACAAATCTTTTTTACCTTGTTAAAAAACTAATTACCTTTAAAACATATATCGCTTTACCCTCTCATTACAAACACCATAGAAAATGAATAAATCCTTAATTTTTAAAACGCTTATAGAATCTATTTCAAGTATCCTATTGAAAACCAATCTTTATTACCCTTATTTACCTATTGAACCGCCTTACGCGGCTTTCATTACAACACTTAACCTATGTTTTACGCTGCAAAGGTAAGGGCCTTTCCGCTTGTGCTCCAAACGGATGAACGCGTATTTTATGCAAAGGGCCGTTTTCTTGACCTATGTCAAGCGAGCACTAGCCTAGGTCACTCCTTACCGCACTCCCGGCTCCATTTGCGCCAGCCCATGATGGCTATAAACACGTAGAGTCCATAGAGTAACGCCTTGAAGGGTATGCCTTTTACTATATATAGGTAGCAGCAGACGGCATCCACCACTATCCAGAAGAACCATTGCTCGATGTACTTGCGCGACAGGGCCCATAGTCCCACGAACGACATGGCGTTGGTGAAGGCGTCGAGCAGGGGCACGGTGCTGTCGGTGAATGTGATCAGCACCCAATAGGTGGCGCCCCAGGCGGCTAGGAAGAAGAGAATCACGGGCAGGTAGGTGCGCAGGGGAATACGGCTGATGACGGGGGCCTTGCGCTCCTCTTTGCGGAAGAAGCGCACACCGAAGCGCCACACCAGGAATCCGTAGATGGCGGCGATGGTGTAGTAGACCGCCATGCCGGCGTCGCCATAGAGGCCGTGGCTGTAGTAGAGGTAGATGTCGAGGGCAGGCATGACGATGCCTACCACCCACAACCAGATGTTGGCGCGGTACTCGAGCCAGATGTAGAGCAGTCCCAGCAGGGTGGTGAACAGGTCGAGCCAGTGTCCGGAAAGAAAGTCAAGCATAATATTGTCAGTTTTGGTTTGTGATTCACGCCCCTTCGCCGGTGCGGCTGAGGGCGAAAACCCTGCATGGTGTGAGCGTTCACTCCACTCACGCCCTGCAGGGTTTCTTTATTGGGTATAATCTATCAGTTTAGAAGCGCAGCGTGAGGTGACCCATCACGTTGAATCCAGCCATGGGGATATAGGCCAGAGCCTGGTAGCGCTTGCCGCCGGTGTACCAGCCATACCAGGTGTATCCGTTGGCGGCATAGTGACGGTCGAACACGTTGTTGAAGTCCAGGCCTACCTTCACGCTCTTCACTCCGGCGTTCTTCAGGTCGATGCGCCAATTGAGCGAGGCGTTCGACTGTGAGTAGCAGGGCAACGAGCGGGCATCGCTCTCGGAGTTGTCCACATACTGTTTGCTCACGAAGTTGGTGTGCCACGTTGCGGAGAATCCTTTGTAGTGGAAGTCCACGAATCCGTTCAGGATAGCGCTGGGTGAGTACGAGAGGGTGGAGTTGGAGTAGTGGTTCTTCACCAAGTAGTCGTCCTCGGCATCCCAACTCTCCACATATTCATCGAAGTCCTTGATTTTGTTCTGGCTCAAGGCGGCGTTACCCTCGATGCTGAGCCACGACAGAGGAGTCCATCCGGCTGTGAGTTCCACACCCATGCGGTAGCTCTTCTTCACGTTGGTGGTCAGTGCCTCGCCAATGTCGCTCAACTCGCCGGTCTGCACCAGTTGGTTGTGGTAGTTCATATAGTAGAGGTTAGCGCCCACGAACCAGTCGTCGCCGGTGTATTGATAGCCCAGCTCCACATCGTAGACGGTCTCCTTCTTGGGGAAGGGGTTGTGGCCGTTGTCGGTGTAATTGTTGCGCTCGGGCTCACGGTGACTGATGGCTGCGCTCCAGTAGGCCTTGTGTCCCTCGTTGGTGTAGCTCATGCCCACTTTGGGGTTGAAGAAGTGGAACTTCTTGTTCACGTCGAGCTCTTGGTTCTTATATGTTCCGTCCTCCTGTTCGATGAACTTGTCGTTCACACCATCGGTCTTGAATCGTACGTAGCGGTACTGCAGGTCTGCGAAGGCATTCCAGCCATCCGCGAAGTTGTAGGTTCCCTTCACAAAGGCGCTATAGTCGCCCTTGCGGGCATCGCTATCATAATATTGGTATTTACCGGCATCGCCCAGTATCTGTTGTTCGGCGCGGGTGTCCTTCACATAGGTGAGGTATCCCCAGTGGCTGGCGTCGAACTGTTGCAGGCTGACTCCACCCACGAGGTCGAACTGGTCGGCCTTGTAGTTGAAGTGGTACACCATGCCGTAGGTATTCTGCGTCAGCCCCTTCTTGCGGATGAAGTCGCTCCGTTTCACCTTGTTGCCGTCGGCGTCGCGGTAGACGAGTCCGAACTTGGCGAACTTGCAGTTGTTCTTGAACTCCTTATAGTATCCCTCGCCGTAGGTGTAGTGGAGCGCCACGTTGTGTGTCCAGTGGAGCGACGGCTGCCAGGTGGCTGAGAGGATGTTGTGGTTCTGGTAGAAGTTGTCCGTGGTGCGGTCCCAATCGCTACCGTCGCGCATCTGGTAGTGGGTGGTCGTGAAGTCGCCCTTGCTCCATGCATCGGCATCGTAGTCGAGGTTCTCCACCAGGGTGTTCACCTTTCCCAGTCCGGCTTTCCACAAGTCTTTGTAGGTGGTGTAGCCATAGTCGTAGAGGCTCTCGCTGGTGTCGTAGTCGGAACCTACCACACCGTTCCATGCCTGGCCGGTCTTCTCGAAGTTGCCGATGTTCTTGTAGCGAATCTGGAAGTTGTCGCCCAGCCAAGTGAGTCCGCCGTAGTAGGAACCCGAGCGGCCATTGGTACCGTGTACGAAGCCGTCGGTCTTGCTCTCGTGATAGGCGCCGTCGAACACCAGGTGGTCGAACAGCAGGCCGGTGGAGAAGGACGCTCCCGCATTGTAGGTAGCGAACGATCCGTAGCTGCCGGTCACCTCCACGAAAGGTTTGGTCTGCGACACGGCTGTCGCCAGTGAGATGCTACCGCCGAAGGCACCGTCGCCATTGGTTGAGGAGCCCACGCCGCGCTGTATCTGCACACTGCCCAGCAGCGAGGCATAGGAGTTCATGTTGGCCCAGAACACCGTCTGGTCTTCGGGCGAGTTGAGCGACACGCCGTCCAGTGTCACGTTGATGCGGCTGCCTGCCGCGCCACGCATGCGCATGTAGCAGGTGCCGATGCCTGTGCCGTTCTCGCTCCAGGCCACTATGCCGGGGGTGCGGGCGAAGAGGAAGGGCAGTTCCTTGCCACTGGTGGCAAAGTCCTGCAACTCTTGTTTGTTGATGTTGGCTACGGCAAAAGGTGCCTCTTTCTGCACACGCACTGCCTTCACCACTACTTCGTTCAGCTGGTGAACACTCACCGAGTCTGGTTCTTGTTCAGCCTTTGCCTGTTGTGCGCAGAGGGCACATAACAGGGACAAGGCTACACCATTGATTTTGTTCATCGTTGGTATATATATAACATTAATAAAAGAAGGGGGGAATGAATCCAGAACGGCAACTCCAGAGTTCGTTGCAATCGTTCGTCTTTTACCTACGCCGGCATTATCCGGATCAGGTTATGGGTTTAATCTCAGCATCCGCATCGTCTGCGGCAGCACCCCTTAGTCAGCAGTTTGCTAACCGGCGGCAAAGATACACCTTTCTTCAGACATCAATGCTATATAACATAAAAAAACGTGACTTCGAGACAACAAATATGCTATTCCTCTTCCCCGTTGGTACACTCCCCTGTCTCGTAACTGCGCGTCATGTTCCTCAGTATACCTATCATCTTCTGCCGGAGGCTCTCGGGCTGCAGCACCATGATGTTGCGACCATGCCACAACAACTCTTGCAGGAAGTCGCGGCTCGGACGGATGGTGAGCTCATAGTCCCGGTACAGATTGTCGTCCGATTCCATCAGCCGTTGCTGGCTCGCATGCAGCGGCACCTCCTCTATCAAGTTATACTCGGGGTAGAACGCCCGGATGCGGACGCGCTCCACCGGTTCATCCTCCACCCGCATGATGCCGAAGCAGTTGTCGTAGTAGGTCTCGGGGGTGAGGAACTTCTTCATCTTCGCCGACAGCGGATGCTTCTCGCAGATGACCTCCAAGGAGTTGATGCGGTCGAAGGGCAGACAGCGGACGAGCGTCTTCTCGTCAACCTTCTCCGGCGAAGCCTTCACGCCTATCACGTACCAACGTTGCTTGAAATATCTCACAAAGGCCGGCTGCAGTGCCATGTCGCTCTCCGCACCGAAGGCGGAGACGTACTTGAACCTCAGCAGGTAGTGCTTGTCGATGGCTCCCAGGATGTCGTCGAGGTAAGCCGAGTGATAGGGCGGCGTGTCGAGCATCACCTTGTTGTGATACTTCAGCCGCTCGCCCAGCGAGGCCAGGCGCATGCTGCTGAGCATCCACTCCGTGGTCTCGTCGCACTCCACCTTGTCACGCATCACATAGTAGCGGTATCCGTCAGCCTTGTCACACTCCACGGTGATGCCAAACTGCGAGGCGATGGCTTCGCGGTGACGGTGAAACGTGCGCAGGGTCAGTTCCTCGTGGAAAGGGTTGCCCGACGCGTTCTCCCATTCGTCAGCAATCTCCCTGAAGGTGAGATGCTTCTGCTCAAGCAAGGCTATGAGCCAGCAATAGAATTTTACTCGATTATCCATATGTGTTCTATTCTCCTATTATTAAACTACTTAGAATGCCATGAGTCATGAACATTCGTGTCGTTATCAATACTTCTTTAAATTATTATCGGCCGCAAAGGTCCCTGTCTGCTGTGCCATATTTCGGCACAACCCAATAAAATTTGCATCCCCACCTATGCTTTTGTGGGTAACAGGTCTCAAAGGTAATGAAAAGGGTTGGGACAAGCGCTATATTTCCTCTGAAATACTTACTGCGAAAAGGCGGTGATGACGATGCAAAGCGTAGGACTTGACGATGTCAACACCTAGGCATGATTATGCAAAGATACTCACAAAATCGGTGTACGGCAATTGCCGTACACGTGTTTGACAACTGCCATACACATGGATGGCAATTGCCGTACACACGGATGGCAGTTGTCAATCATCTTTTTTGTCGAGATTCTTGCACCATATAATATGGGTTCTAACATCATATAGTAGGCATTCTGCGACCATCAGGATAGCGGGAAAAGACGAGAGCAAGTAGCGGGCGATAAACACAGATGATGATGTAACTGGCGACACGAGTGCAACATTCGGCATATTCATGTATAAATTTATCAGGTTATGTCGGTATATGGCACACTCGTTAAACATCTTTGCAGTGAAATGATTATAGCAGCATCCATAACGATACTGCATAGCATAAGGGAACTTTAGTTACTAACGATAAATTCAAACAGCTTATGAAAAAGGTTAATGTGTTTACAGCTATTGTGTTGCTTATGGCAACATCGTCTTTTATCTGTTGTTCAGGTGAGGGGAGCGATGAGATTATCGAACCGACTCCAACGCCCACGCCCGAACCTTATGTGGATTCTGATACGATTACAACATCATTCAAGCTGGGTGGGGAGATTCTTCAAAGCCAAGAGTCCTTGTCCACTCGAACGTTCGGAGCGAACGATTTGTTTGGTGTGAATGTCTACCAGTCGATGAAGGAACAATCCGCCGACAGTCTTTTTGTCAGCATGTACAACTACGCCTATGGCTATTTCGATGATTTGAGCTCCGTGGTACTGAAACTGGCAAAGAGCCGCTATTACCATTTCGAGATGGTGTACATCCCTGACGGCAAGAATCTCATTCATCAGTATTCTGACGGGCACTATGCCAATCCATTTGCGTGCATTTTCTCCCAGAATCCTTACAACGGGAAACTCAATGAAGTGGTCTATTCCACGGAAAATAGCCTAAGTATGCTCAACTACGGAGCTAGCCAAGGGAAAGGCATAACCGATTATATGATTCAGTCCAATCAATTCAACAAGATAGAGCGCTACCAGGGTCTGAAATGGAATTTCCATGCTACCGACGACTCGAAAACCGTGAGCATCAATCTCTATCGAATGATGGTGGGCATTAAACTGATTGTGGATGACTTCACCGAGGGAACGATTATCCTAAGTAGCGACTTTGGCATAAAATACACGCTGGCACCTGCCGCCGATTCCTCCACCAACATTCTGGACATCGTGGTTGAATTGCCGTCGATGCCAACATTAGGTAGAGTAGGAGACGGTACGCTTGAGAAACCTTTCACTGATGAGTGTGTCGGTGGATTGCTCATATACTATAGAGGTAAGGACGGCAAGGAGATTTGTCTCTATTCGAACAGAAGTTTCAAGTTCAAGCGCCTGACTCGCCATGTTCTACAGTTCTCCCTCTCGGACGCGATAGCCAATGGTGGAATAACGCCGGAACTGAAGGACGACCCTAATGCCGAGATGCCCGACAACGAATGGAACTGGAATGAATAGGGGAACTGAGATATCCTTTGTCGTTTAGCACAAATAAATCTGTCAAGCGAGCATGGTGGTTATGTCTCCGATTTGCATTATCTTTGCCGACAAAATGTGAATACTAACTTATCTATCGACATAAGCACAATGGAATACAATTTCAGGGAAATAGAGAAGAAGTGGCATCAGCGCTGGATAGAGAACAAAACCTATCTGGTGAAGGAAGATGACTCGAAAAAGAAATTCTACGTATTGAACATGTTCCCTTACCCATCCGGAGCGGGACTGCACGTGGGACACCCACTAGGCTACATCGCATCGGACATCTACGCACGCTACAAACGCCTGCAAGGATACAACGTGCTCAACCCTATGGGATACGACGCTTACGGACTGCCCGCTGAGCAGTACGCCATACAGACCGGACAGCATCCGGCCATCACTACCGTCAACAATATCAACCGATACCGCGAACAGCTGGACAAGATAGGCTTCTCGTTCGACTGGAGCCGCGAAGTACGCACTTGCGAACCGGGTTACTACCACTGGACGCAATGGGCGTTCCAGAAGATGTTCGCCTCCTTCTACGACAACACGAAGAAACAGGCACGCCCCATCAGCGAGCTGACAGCGGCCTTCGAGGCCAACGGCACAGCCGGACTGGATGTGGCTTGCAGCGAGGAACTGACCTTCACGGCCGCCGAGTGGAAGGCCATGGACCACAAACAACAGCAGGAGACGCTGATGAACTACCGCATAGCCTACCTTGGCGAGACGATGGTGAACTGGTGCCCGCAGTTGGGTACCGTGCTGGCCAACGACGAGGTGGTGGACGGCGTATCCGAGCGTGGCGGCTATCCGGTGGTGCAGAAGAAGATGCGCCAGTGGTGCCTCCGTGTGTCGGCCTACGCTCAGCGGTTGCTCGACGGACTGGATACCATCGACTGGACCGACTCGCTGAAGGAGACACAGCGCAACTGGATAGGACGCTCCGAAGGTACAGAGGTGGTGTTCCGTGTGAAGCGTGACGAGCAGCGCGACACCGCAGGCAGCGACGAGATTTCGTTCACCATCTTCACCACCCGTGCCGATACGATGTTCGGCGTCACCTTCATGGTGCTGGCACCAGAGAGCGAGATAGTATCCCAAGTGACCACACCGGCACAGAAGGCCGAGGTGGACGCTTACCTGGATGCCACCAAGAAACGTACCGAACGGGAGCGCATCGCCGACCGACGCGTGACGGGAGTCTTCTCGGGCGCTTACGCCATCAACCCGATGACGGGCGAAGAGGTGCCTATCTGGATCAGCGACTACGTGTTGGCAGGCTACGGCACAGGAGCCATCATGGCAGTGCCGGCTCACGACAGCCGCGACTATGCCTTCGCCAAACATTTCGGGTTGGAGATTCGTCCGCTCATCGAAGGGTGCGACGTGTCGGAGGAGAGCTTCGACGCCAAGGAGGGTATCGTATGCAACTCGCCAAAGGCAGGTGCCAAGGCCTACTGCGACCTGGTGCTCAACGGACTGACCGTGAAAGAGGCCATCGCAGCCACCAAACAATATGTGCGCACGCACAACTTGGGTCGCGTGAAGGTGAACTTCCGTCTGCGCGACGCCATCTTCTCACGCCAACGCTACTGGGGCGAACCGTTCCCGGTATACTATAAGGACGGCATGCCCTACATGATTGACGAGGATTGCCTGCCATTGCTGCTGCCCGAGGTAGCCAAGTTCTTGCCTACCGAGACGGGCGAGCCGCCATTGGGACACGCCACCAAGTGGGCTTGGGACACAGTGAACAAGTGCGTGACCGACAACGACCGCATCGACAACCAGACGGTGTTCCCCATCGAGCTGAACACAATGCCGGGCTTCGCCGGTTCGTCGGCATACTACCTGCGCTACATGGACCCGCACAACGACACGGCACTGGTGTCTGCGGAGGCCGACCACTACTGGCAGAACGTGGACCTCTACGTGGGCGGTACCGAGCATGCCACAGGTCACCTCATCTACTCCCGCTTCTGGAACAAGTTCCTCTTCGACCTGGGCGTGAGCGTGAAGGAAGAGCCGTTCCAGAAACTGGTGAACCAAGGCATGATTCAAGGCCGCAGCAACTTCGTGTACCGCTACTACTCGTGGAAAGAGGCTAACGGAACGAAAGAGGTGACGCCGACCAACATATACGTATCTAAAGGCATTGCCGACAACATCAACAAGGGAGCCTACACGGCAGAGGAGCTTGGACGTATCTTCAAGGCCTGCCAGGTGGAGGTGCCTGCGGAGATGCTGCAGCACCAGGGCGTGAACGAGATTCACGTGGACGTGAACATCGTGGCCAACGATGTGCTCGACGTGGATGCCTTCCGCCAGTGGCGACCGGAGTACAAGGACGCACAGATGGTGACCGAGGATGGCAAGTACATCTGCGGATGGGCCATCGAGAAGATGAGCAAGTCGATGTACAACGTGGTGAACCCCGATATGATTGTGGAGCGCTACGGAGCCGACACACTGCGCATGTACGAGATGTTCCTCGGCCCGGTGGAGCAGTCGAAGCCTTGGGACACCAACGGAATCGACGGTGTGCACCGCTTCATCAAGAAGTTGTGGCTGCTCTTCTACGGACGCGACAATGAGTTCCTGCCTACCGACGGAGAGCCTACGAAAGAGGAACTGAAGTCGTTGCACAAACTCATCAAGAAGGTGACCGAGGACATCGAACACTTCTCGTACAACACCTCCATCAGTGCCTTCATGATCTGCGTGAACGAGCTGACCCAGCTGAAGTGTAACAAGAAGGCCATCTTGGGCGACTTGGTAGTGCTGATGGCACCGTTCGCTCCCCACCTCAGCGAAGAGTTGTGGGAGGCCTTGGGTCACACCACCTCGGTGTGCGACGCACAGTGGCCTTCGTTCAACGAGGAGTACTTGAAAGAGGACTCGGTGAAGTACACCATCTCCTTCAACGGCAAGGCGCGCTTCACGCTCAACTTCCCGGTGGACGCCGACAACGCCACCATCGAGAAGGCGGTGCTCGAACATGCCGACTCGCAGAAGTACATCGACGGACGCACGCCGAAGAAGGTCATCATCGTGCCGCGCAAGATTGTGAACGTGGTGCTCTGATGCCCCATACCAAACCCAAAGACCTAAACCGAACAACTATGAATATGCATGCGCCGTTGAACTTGTGGCGCGAGACAAAGGATTATCTCGCCATCACATTGGGAGTTATTATCTACACCTTGGGATGGACCTGCTTCCTGCTACCGTACCAGATAACGACAGGTGCGGTGACAGGTATCGCAGCCATCATCTTCTATGCCTCGGGGATACCTATCCAGATGTCGTACTTCACTATCAACGCCGTGTTGTTAGTGTTCGCTTTGAAGATTCTCGGATTCAGGTTCTGCATACGCACCATCTATGGTGTACTCAGCATGACCTTCTTCCTGTGGTTCTTCCAAGTGGTGATGAAAGACGACAGCGGCAACCTGGTGAAGCTCGTGGGTGAAGGACAGGACTTCATGGGATGCGTACTGGGCTCGTGCATGTGCGGCGTAGGCATCGCTGTGGTGTTCCTCAACAACGGCAGCACGGGCGGCACGGACATCATTGCCGCCATCGTCAACAAATACCGCGACATCACCTTCGGACGGATGATCATGTATATGGACATCGTCATCATCTCCTCGTGCTACTTCGTGTTCCACGACTGGCGACGGGTGATGTTTGGCTACACCACGCTCATCATCACCAGTCTGATATTGGACTATGTGGTCAACAGTGCCCGGCAATCAGTGCAGTTTCTCATCATCTCGAACAAGTATGAAGCCATTGCCTCGGCTGTGAACAAGAGTCTGCACCGGGGCGTGACGGTTGTCGACGGTATGGGGTGGTACAGCAAGCACCCGGTGAAGATGCTGGTGATACTGGCCCGTCGCAGTCAGAGCGTCTACATCTTCCGCCTGGTGAAGGACATCGACCCGCATGCCTTCGTGTCGCAGAGCAATGTGGTGGGCGTGTATGGTGAAGGGTTCGACCGCATCAAGGTGAAGTAGAGCGTTACAAGGGTAGTCATCCCCCGAAGAGGACTACGTGAGTCGCCGCTCGTGATGCACCCAACAACGGCATACCATATATATAATATAGGTACTATTAAACGTAAAAAGATAAAATGGACAAATTACGTGCATTAACGTTTTGGAGAGAGACCAAGGACTATCTGATGATAACCGTTGGACTCGTCATTTATGCGGTGGCATGGACCACATTCCTGCTACCTTATCAGATCACTACCGGAGGACTGACTGGCGTCTCCGCCATCATCTTCTATGCCACAGGCATCAAGTTAGAGGTCTCCTATTTCTTCTTCAACGTCATCCTGCTGGCCTTCGCGCTACGCATATTGGGTCTGAGGTTCTGCTTGAAGACCATCTATGGAGTGTTCATGCTCACCTTCCTGCTGTGGTTCTTCCAAGAGTTGCTCGAAGATGAGAACGGCAACGCCCAACAGATATTGGGCGCTGGACAGGACTTCATGGCCTGCGTGGTAGGCGCCTGTCTGTGCGGACTCGGTGTGGGCATCATCTTTAGCCACAACGGCAGCACGGGCGGCACGGACATCATCGCCGCCGCGGTGAACAAGTACCGCGACATCACCATCGGACGCATGATGATGTACCTCGACATCATCATCATCTCCTCGTGCTACTTCATCTTCCACGACTGGCGCCGTGTGGTGTTCGGCTTCGTGGTGCTGGTCATCATGAGCATCATCATGGACTACGTCATCAACAGTTCGCGCCAGTCCGTGCAGTTCTTCATCTTCTCGAAGAAGTACGACGAGATAGCCTCAGCCATCAACAAAAATGTGGACCGCGGCGTGACGTTGCTCGATGCCACAGGCTGGTATAGCAAGCAACCGGTGAAGGTCATCGTCGTGATGGCACGACGTAGCCAGAGCATCTACATCTTCCGGCTGATAAACGACATCGACCCTAACGCCTTCGTCTCCCAAAGCAACGTGGTCGGCGTCTATGGCGAAGGATTCGACCGCATCAAAGTGAAATAACCTTTTATAGACTAAGCGTATGAAGAGAAAACTTGTATTCGCGACCAACAACACCCACAAGCTGGCAGAGATATCCGAGATGCTGGGCGACAAGATAGAACTGCTCAGTCTGAAGGACATTGGCTGCACAGCCGACATCCCCGAGACGGCAGATACCCTCGAGGGCAACGCCCAACTGAAGGCACAGTACGTCTACGAGCGCTATGGGCTCGACTGCTTTGCCGACGACACGGGGCTGGAGGTGGAGGCACTCCACGGAGCCCCCGGTGTCTACTCCGCCCGCTATGGCGGCGAGGCCCACAACTCCGAGAAGAACATGGACCGTCTGCTGCGTGAGCTAGGCGACGAGGAGAACCGCGCGGCCCGCTTCCGCACCGTCATCTGCCTCATCCTCGAGGGTAAGACCCATCTGTTCGAGGGCGAGGTGAAAGGCTCCATCCTACGTGAGCGCCAAGGCCACGAAGGCTTCGGCTACGATCCCCTGTTCGTCCCCGAAGGTTACACCGACAGCTTCGCCACATTGGGCGAGGAGCAGAAGAACCAAATCAGCCATCGCGCCCGTGCCGCAGCCAAGCTGATGGAGTTCCTCAAGCAGTTGGACTAACGAAACGCCCGTTGCCGGTCTGGTTCTACCATTTCCGACAACGGGCTAACTTTACAATTATGAACAGTCACATCGTGATCCCATTCGTCCGAGCGGAAGCAACGCTTGCCGGGGACAAAGGGACTTAGGGTGTCAGGCGACTACTTGAACGCCTTACGATAAATCTCCAACACTTCGTCGTCCGTCAGCGGGCGCGGGTCGAGGGTGAAGAGGCGTCCCATAGTCTCGCGGGCATTGGTCACCATCTTCGGCAGATCTTCTTCGGTCACTCCATACTCGCTCAACTTGATGTCCTCCACATGGCACTCCTTCTTCATCCGCACCAAGGCCTCTATGAAGTCGCTCGGACGGTTGCTTTTCTGCTGAGTCATGCACTCGGCCATCTTCATGTAACGCTTCATGCAGTCGTTGCGGAAGGTCTCGAAGTAAGGCTCGGAGAGCGCTATCAGTCCGGCTCCGTGAGGCAGTTGTGGATAGAAGGCGCTCATGGCGTGCTCCATGGCGTGCTGCGACACACAGCCGCACGTGGCCTCGGACATGCCGGCCAAGGTGCTGGCCCAAGCCACTTTGGCACGAGCCTTCAGGTTGCGTCCGTCGTTGACGGCCACAGGCAGATATTTATAGAGCAAGCGGATAGCCTCCAACGCGAAGAGGTCGCTGATGGGAGTGGCACAGGTGGAGATGTATCCCTCAGCGGCATGGAAGAAGGCATCGAAGCCTTGGTAAGCCGTCAGATGTGCGGGCAGTGAAAGCATCAGTTCGGGGTCAACAATAGAAATGGCAGGGAAGGTAAGCGGACATCCGAATCCGATCTTCTCCTGACGCTCGAGGTTGGTAATGACAGCCCACGGGTCTACCTCCGTACCCGTTCCGGCTGTGGTGGGGATAGCCACGATGGGCAACACCTTCTTCACTGGCTGACCTTTGCCCGAGCCTCCAGAGATGTAGTTCCAGAAGTCGCCAGTGTTGCAGGCCATGGTGGCGATGGCTTTGGCGGAGTCGATGCTGCTGCCGCCACCCAGTCCGATGACGAAGTCGCATTGCTCCTTGCGGCAAATCTCGGCGGCTTCCATCACATGTGCCTTTATGGGGTTGGGGAGTATCTTGTCGTATACCACACTCTCCACATTATTGTCATTCAGCAGGTCCTGCACTTTCTCCAGATAGCCATACTTACGCATGGAAGTACCCGATGAGATGACAATCATCGCTTTCTTACCCGGCAACTGCAGTGTGGCCAACTTCCTTATCTCCCCACAACCGAATATCAACTGGGTGGGGATGTACATACTGAAAATAGAATTCGTGTTCATGATTTTATCGTATTTAAGATTCATGTTTCGTGTTCCCAAATATACGAATAAAATGAATCACCAAATCTTTTTAGGGAGATATTCTGCCGAAATGAGGATATTTTTCCGTTCACGAGAGGATTCGGGCATGGAAGTAGGACACAAAGGGCACTATATAAATTATAAATAAAAGGTATAGGGGCAAGGGAAGCGCACTAAATCTGTCCGCTCTCCACCAGGTTGATGACGCGCTCCACCATACGGTCCTCGCCCGCGGGGTCGTACTCCTTCTTCAGGCTGGCACCCATCACCTTGGCGAAGGCTTGGTAGAAGCCCGCGCGAAACGGACCCATGAAAGCCTTCACCAGTTCGTAGGTCGACTGGTTACACTCTCGGTCCACCAGCTTGATGAGCAGCTTGCCTTGCGAGAAGGTGAGCTTCTTCATCACGGGCATGTACTGTGCCTTCAGGCTCTTCTCCACCCGCTTGATGTGCTTCTCGCGTTCTTTCTTCGTGGGAATGGTGTTCAGATACTCATACGTCTCGATGATGATGCCGTTTATCTGGCGGGCTATGGGGAGCGTCTTCTTCACGTCGCGCACCAGCTTGTCGTAGCGGGCCTTCTCGCGCTTGTTGCGGAACTTGTAGGGCGGGTAGACGTAGAGCGTGCGCATGGTCACCATGGGGATGGTGTCTCCGTGGTCGACACACACCTGCAGCAGATAACCTTCGGCGGTCTCCCGCGTCGCGGGGCTCTGCTGCCGCACGGGCTCCTGAGCCTCGGCGAGGCAAAGCGCCAGACAGAGTGCCGCGGTGAACAAGACGACACGACACCCCCACTCCCTATCGAAGTGAAGCAAACGAATCAGTCTCCTCAAGTCCGACATCGGTCACGCTCTCCCCACCAAACGGTTGTCGGTTACCGACGGCGCTCGTCGAGCCGTTCCTGCATCCGCTCCTGATAGCTCTTCTTGCCGGCGGAGGGCATGATGAAACAGCAGACGATGTAGAGCAGGATGCCAAAGCCTAACCAGAGCACCATGAACGCCCAGATGAGGCGCACCACGGTCGCGTCGATACCAAAGTATTCACCGAAGCCGGCGCACACACCGGCAATCATCTTATTGTTCGATTTAGTAAGTTTCTTGTTTGCCATACGATTCAGTTATTTTGACGTGGGAGCTATACCACACAGCCCCCATTCTGATGCAAAAGTAGGAAATAAAGGAACAGCGGCTCCGAGGTTTGTCTTAAAAGATTCTAATTAAACGTGCTGGCAACGGCTTTTATTTGTTATTTTGCAACAAATTTGGGTGGTGTATGCCCTTAAGGCACATGGCGAAACAATAAACATCTTTGCGTTCGATGAATAAACTCACGATAGAGGCTTGTCCGCTCTGCGGCGGAAACCATTTCAGGCATTTTCTGGACTGTATGGACCACTATGCCACAGGAGAGCGCTTCAGTCTGCTCGAATGTGAGGATTGTGGCTTCCGGTTCACACAGGGCGCGCCCGTGGAGGCGGAGATAGGCCGCTACTACGACACCCCCGCATACATCTCGCACAGCGACACCCACAAAGGCATCGTCAACACCCTCTACCACCACGTGCGCCGCTACATGCTCGGCCGCAAGGCCCGCTTGGTGCGCAAGGCGTTGCATCGCCCCACGGGACGCATCCTCGACATAGGGGCCGGCACCGGCTACTTCATCCACACGATGTTCGAGAAGGGATGGGACGTGGAGGCCGTGGAGAAGAGCGCCCAGGCACGCCAGTTCGCCCTGGACCACTTCCACCTACTGATGAAGCCCGACTCGGAACTGGGCGACTACAAGCCGAAGGAGTTCAACGTCATCACGCTGTGGCACTCCATGGAACACATCGAGCACCTCGACGAGCTGTGGGAGACCCTCTACCGTCTACTCGACGACGAAGGGGTGCTGGTGGTGGCCGTGCCCAACTGCGGGTCGTACGACGCTGAGAAGTACGGAGCGCACTGGGCCGCCTACGACGTGCCGCGCCACCTGTGGCACTTCACCGTCAGCTCCATGCAACGCTTCGCGCTGAAGCACCGCTTCATCCTCGAGGGTCATCACCCCATGCCGTTCGACGCTTTCTACATCTCCATGATGAGCGAGCGCTACCGGAAGCACCACTTCGCCTTCCTGCGCGGACTCTTCTGGGGGGCTATGGCATGGATGAACGCCCGCACGAGACGGGGCCGCAGCAGTTCCATCATTTATGTATTCAGAAAGAAACTGTAAGCAATGAATAAGAAAATAGGGAATATTTGGAGCATGCAGTTCGTCACCTCCTGCATCAGCACCACCATGGTGCTCATCCTGCTAGGCATGGTGGTGTTCTTCGTCCTCACGGCACGCAACCTCTCGGTGTATGTGCGCGAGAGCATCAACTTCTCCATCCTCTTGAGCGACGACACGAAAGAGACGGACATCATCAAGTTCAAGAAAGACCTCGGTAAACGACAATACGTGAAGGAGTGCCAGTACATCTCGAAGAAGGACGCGCTGAAGGAGCACTCCGAAGCCATGGGAGCCGACCCCGAGAAGTTCCTCGGCTACAACCCCTTCTCGGCCTCGCTGGAGATAAAGCTCAACTCCGCCTACACCAACTCCGACTCGCTGCAGTGGATCGAGAAGGAGATAAAGAAGAACAAAGGGGTAACGGAGATAGTCTATCCGCAGGCGCTGATGGACGCCGTCAACTCCAACATCCGTAAGGTGAGCGCGGTGCTGCTGGGCATCGCCGCCCTGCTGACACTGGTGTCGTTCGCCCTCATCAACAACACCATACGGCTCGCCATCTACTCGCGCCGGTTCCTCATCCACACCATGACGCTGGTGGGAGCCAGCTGGGGATTCATCCGCCGCCCGTTCCTGCTGAGCAACGTGTGGATAGGCATCCTCTCCGGGCTGTTGGCTAACGGGGTGCTGTGGGGCGGCTCGCGCCTGTTGTTGCGCTACGAGCCCGAGCTGACGGAAGTCATCACCTCCGGCGTGATGGCCGGGGTGGCACTGACGGTGATGCTCTTCGGTGTCGTCATCACGTTCGTCTGCGCCTACCTATCGATAGACCGATACCTGCGCATGTGCACCAACAAACTCTATCAGATATAACATTCATCCACATAAAGATCTACAAGAATGGACAAGACAAAATTCGCGTTGGACAAGACAAACTTCATCCTGCTGGCCATCGGCATGGCCGTGGTGATAGTCGGATTCCTGTTGATGACCGGACCTGGCTCCACAGAGGAGATGTTCGAGCCGGACATATTCAGCGTACGCCGCGTCAAGGTGGCGCCTGCCGTATGCTTCTTCGGCTTCGTGTTCATGATTTATGCCCTTCTGCGCAAACCTAAAAACAATAAGAAAGAAGAATGAGCGACCTGGATATGCTACAGACAGTGGTGATAGCCATTGTCGAGGGACTGACGGAATACCTGCCCGTGTCGTCCACGGGCCACATGATCATCACCCAGAACCTGCTGGGCGTGGAGAGCACCGAGTTCGTGAAGGCCTTCACCGTCATCATACAGTTCGGAGCCATACTCTCCGTGGTGTGCCTCTACTGGAAGCGCTTCTTCCGCCTCAACTCCGCACCCGCTCCCGAGGGAGCCGGCGCGCTGAAGCTGTTCCTCCACCGGTTCGACTTCTACTGGAAGCTGCTCGTGGCCTTTATCCCCGCCGCTGTGCTGGGATTCCTCTTCAGCGACTTGATAGACCAGTTGCTGGAGAACGTCATGGTGGTGGCCGTCATGCTGGTCATCGGAGGTGTGTTCATGCTCTTCTGCGACCGCATCTTCAACAAGGGTAGCGAGGAGACCGAGCTCACCGAGCGCCGTGCCTTCCGCATCGGCCTGTTCCAGTGCATAGCCATGATACCGGGCGTGTCGCGCTCCATGGCCACCATCGTGGGCGGCATGTCGCAACGGCTCACCCGCAAGGCCGCGGCGGAGTTCTCGTTCTTCCTGGCTGTGCCGACAATGTTCGCCGCCACGGCATACAAGCTGCTGAAGCTCGTCACCTCGGGCAACCCATCGGTGCTGCTCGACAACATGTGGGCCCTCATCGTGGGCAACGTGGTGGCCTTCGTGGTAGCCCTGCTGGCCATCAAGTTCTTCATTAGCTTTGTCACCAAGTACGGCTTCAGGGCCTTCGGCTGGTACCGCATCGTCGTGGGCGGACTCATCATCGTGATGATGCTCTGCGGCTATAGTCTCGAAATCATGTAACTCGGCAAGACCCATGAACTTCAAGGAAGGAGAGATACTCTACATCAACAAGCCCTACAAGTGGACCTCGTTCGGCGCTGTCAACAAGGTGCGCTACTTCCTCTGCCAGAAGCAGGGGGTGAAGAAGCTGAAGGTGGGCCACGCCGGCACACTGGACCCCCTCGCCACGGGCGTGATGATACTCTGCACAGGCAAGGCCACCAAGCGGATAGAGGAGTTTCAGTACCACACGAAGGAGTATGTAGCCACACTGATGCTGGGAGCCACCACGCCCTCGTTCGACCTCGAGCACGAGATTGACGCCACCTACCCCACCGACCACATCACCCGCGAGCTGGTGGAAGAGACGCTGAAACGGTTCGTAGGCACCATCGAACAGGTGCCGCCCACCTTCTCGGCCTGCAAAGTGAACGGCAAGCGGGCCTACGATCTGGCACGCAAGGGACGCGAGGTGGAACTGAAGCCGAAGACACTCGTCATCGACGAGATAGAGTTGCTCAGCTACGACCTGCCCCAGATAACCATACGGGTGGTCTGCAGCAAGGGCACCTACATACGGGCCCTGGCCCGCGACATCGGCGAGGCGCTGCACAGTGGCGCGCACCTCACCGCACTGGAGCGCACACGCGTGGGCGACGTACGGCTGAGCGACTGCATCGCGCTGGACGACTTCCCCGCCTGGATAGAACAACAAGAAGTGGAAACTAACGAATAAGATTATTAGATATTTATGAAACTGTCGCAATTTAAATTTAAGCTTCCCGAAGAGAAGATAGCCTTGTATCCCACCACACACCGCGACGAGTCGCGCCTGATGGTTGTCCACAGAAAGACGGGTGAGATAGAGCACAAAATCTTCAAGGAGGTGCTGAACTACTTCGACGACAAGGACGTGTTCGTCTTCAACGACACGAAGGTGTTCCCCGCGCGCCTCTACGGAAACAAGGAGAAGACAGGAGCCCGCATCGAGGTGTTCCTGCTTCGTGAGCTGAACGAGGAGTTGCGCCTGTGGGACGTGCTGGTGGACCCAGCCCGCAAGATACGTATAGGCAACAAACTCTACTTTGGTGAGGACGACTCTATGGTGGCCGAGGTCATCGACAACACCACCTCACGCGGCCGCACGCTGCGTTTCCTCTACGACGGCCCCCACGACGAGTTCAAACGCGCACTCTATGCACTGGGAGAGGCTCCCCTGCCCACCTTCATCAACCGTAAGGTGGAACCCGAGGACGCCGAGCGCTTCCAGACCATCTTCGCACGCAACGAAGGAGCCGTGACGGCCCCCACCGCCGGACTCCACTTCAGCCGCGAGCTGATGAAGCGTATGGAGATCAAAGGCATCGACTTCGCCTACATCACACTGCACGCCGGACTGGGCAACTTCCGCGACATCGACGTGGAGGACCTTACCAAGCACAAGATGGACTCCGAGCAGATGTTCGTCAACGCCGAGGCCACGGAGATAGTGAACCGCGCCAAGAACAGCGGCCACAAGGTGTGTGCCGTGGGCACTACTGTGATGCGCGCCATAGAGACCGCCGTGGGTACGGACGGCAACCTGAAGGAGTTCGAGGGATGGACCAACAAGTTCATCTTCCCGCCCTACGAGTTCAGTTTGGCGGACGGACTCATCTCCAACTTCCAGCTGCCGCTCTCCACCCTACTGATGCTCGTGTGCGCCTACGGTGGCTACGATTTGATTATGCACGCTTACAACGTCGCCCTGGAGGAGGACTACCGCTTCGGTACCTACGGCGATGCCATGTTGGTGATTGACTAATGACGACGTGCGATGCAGGTATACTTAGGTCTAGGTACCAACTTGGGCGATAAGCAGGCGCAGCTGCAGCGTGCCGTCGGTGAGATAGAGAAGAGGATAGGACGTGTCATCGCCCTATCCTCTTTTTATGATACCGCCCCCTGGGGGTTCCAGTCCGCCAACACGTTCCTCAATGCCGCCCTGCAGGTGGACACTGCCCTGCCGCCCGTTGCCCTGCTCCACACCACGCAAGCCATAGAGCACGACCTGGGCCGCCTCAGCAAGAGCGTCGACGGCATCTACCACGACCGCCCCATCGACATCGACATCCTCCTCTATGGCGACGAGACTTATCACGATGAGGAACTGCAGATTCCCCACCCTTTGATGGCTCAGCGCACCTTCGTGCTCCGCCCCTTGGCGGAGATAGCGCCCTCGCTGGAGCATCCCACGCTCCACCGCACCATCCGGCAGTTGTTAGAGGCTATTGAGGCTTGATTTCGTTTTGTGCCCATAAGAATAGACGAGTCGAAAAGACGTTATGGGGTCTTCGACGAAGGAAAATAGCGGAAAACTTAAAATTTCTTCGCAAAACGTTTGGAGGTACAGAAATTATCCCTACCTTTGCAACCGCAATCGAGAGAGATTGACAACGACAACAAAATGTTGGTGTGTTAGTTCAGCTGGTTAGAATACATGCCTGTCACGCATGGGGTCACGGGTTCGAGTCCCGTACACACCGCAAA